>NZ_SAUN01000001.1:3735882-4047205 GCF_004011505.1 Nonomuraea polychroma | reverse complement strand
CGGCCCGGTGTGCCCCGCCCGTCCACGACCAGGACGGCGAATCCCTGGTCGGCGAACCACTGCGAGACCGCGAAGTCGTCCAGTCCCCGCAGGACCAGGGCGCCCCCCGGTCCGGCATACGGGGCTAGCAGCACCGGCAGCCGCTGCGAGCCCGGCACGTGCCCCGTCGGGAACATGATCGCGCCGCGCAGCTCCCGCTTGCCCAGCGACACCAGTTCCACCGTCGGGCGCAGGACCGGGATCGCGCCGTTCGAGGCGATCCGCGTGGCTGCCCGCCCGCCGGTGACCGTGACGCGTACCCCGTGCTCCTCCAAGGTACGGGTGACGACAAGCGTGACGCCGCCGCCACGCGTGCCCGTGTGCACCCCTGGCTCGGAGGTGACCCTGACCAGCCCTTCGGCCCTGGAGTAGCTGTACAGGTGGCGTTCGGTCGACTCGTCGCAGCACTGCGCGAGCACGGTGTCGCCGTCCACCGCCAGGATCTGCAGCACCTGCAGGCCCGGAGGCGTGACCAGGTCGTCTCCCACCATCAGGCGGCGGGTGTCGTCCCGGTCCACCGTCCAGACCAGCTCCCCACCGGCTGTGCGGGCGGGCGTGCCGGGCACCAGCTCCAGCCAGGCGTCGTCGGTGTCCTCGCGGAGCAGCGTGGTGGCGCCCGTCCCGGGGTCGACCTGCAGAACTCGGGTGGTGCGCTGGTCACGGCTCTGCACCAGCACCAGCAGGCCCTGCCCGGTCCACGACACCGCCGCGACGTACTCGAACGCCGTCCTGTCCCAGATCACTTCGGTACGCTCTCCGGCCGGCGTGGTCAGCCAGAGCGTCACATCGGCATTGGCGGTGCCGGCCGCCGGATAGGCCATGGTTCTGGGCGGCCTGCCCGGGTCGGCGGGCTCGGACAGGTGCCACTTGCTCACCCCAGTGTTGTCCACGCGCGCCACCAGCAGGCGCGTGCCGTCGGGCGCCCACCAGTAGCCCCTGTGCCTGGCCATCGACTCGGCCGCCACGTGCTCGGGCAGTCCCCAGGCCACTTCGGGGCCGTCGGGTGTCAGCACCGGCCTGCCGTCGACGTACAGCGCGCCGTCGGACACGTGGGCGACGTGGTGCCCGGACGGGTCGAGCCGCGGGTCGGAGCCGGTCGCACCGAGCGGGGTGATCGCGCCGGTCAGCAGGTCGACGGTGTGCAGCTCGCCGTCGAGCGCATAGACGGCTTTGGTGACGGCGGCGTCGGTGGCGTAGGCGACGATGCCGCTCGCGCGTTCGCGGGTGCGTTCCCTGCGTGCGCGCTCCGCCTCCGGCAATGTCGCGCCCGACGGGGTGCCGGGGTCCACGAGCAGACGTTCCTCCCCGGTGGCCACCGTCAGCGTCCAGAGCCGGTTCACCGGGTCGTCACCGGCCGAGGACCGCAGGAAGACCACCCGGGCGCCATCCGGGGAGATCGTGAAGTCCCGCGGGATGCCGAGCTTGAAACGGGCCGTGCGGGCATGCTGGCGGGGAAGCGTGAGGGGAGGCATGGGGGATCATAGGCATGGCTGTCAAGCCCGCCGCAAGGCTGAGGTCAAGGCGTGGGTCCGGTACACCCGCTGAAGTCGAGCTCGTGACAGGCGCGGGCGTCTGCGGCCGGCAAGAAGATCACAGACGCCCGCGCTCCCGTCGTCAGCGCGAGGTCACGAAGGTACGCGGCCTAGCGCGGCTGCTGCTGCTGCGGTGCGCTCTGGCTGGGCGGACCAGTGGTCGCCGACGTCGGTTCGAGCTGGGGCATCAGGGCTTTGAGTGCCCGCTCGGTTTCGCGGCAGGCCTCTGCGCAGATGCGGCAGTGCTCGTGCCGGCTGCTGTGCTCGGAGCAGGAGTCGCCGCAGGTCTTCGTCGCCTGGATCGCGGCCTGTACCTGGGCGCGCGAGAGGTTGGCGTCGTAGCCGGTGTGCCGCGACAGGACCGCTGCGGTGGTCGAGCAGATGGCGGCGCAGTCGAGGTTGTCGCGAATGCATCGGCTGAGCATCGGCAGCCGGTCGGCGGGCTCCGACAGGCACGCGTCGGCGCAGGCCGTACATGCCTGGGCGCAGGCTTCGAGCGCGTCGATGACGGATGCCAGCTGCCTGTGGTCGATATTGATCTCGGCCGGGTAGGCGTCCAGCATCTTCTCGGTATAGGTCATGGTGACCTCCTTGGTATCGGGTGTCCGGAAACGCCTACCCGCGGCGGCCACATGCAGGCCTGGATATGGCATTTTGAGAGGTCGCCGTAGTACTCGAGAAGAATCGGGTGATGAGCGGGGTGCCGCCGTGTCCGCGAGGGCCGGCTGCGTCAAGAAACTCCCTCCAGCCCCACTTGGGCGCGCACCCGGCCTGGTCAAAAGGTTTCAGCCGCAGTGGACGTTGTTCAGCTCGGTGATCTTCCAGGCCGGCACCGTTGCGCCGACGTCAATGCACTGGCCAGGCGCCGAGACGTACACCGGGCCGGCGTAGTACTGGTAATAGTCGGCATCGGTGTCTTCCTGGCTGCCGTCGGCTCTGGAGATCGAGACTCTCTTCCAGCTCATGGTGTTGGCGTAGGCGCCGTAGCCGTAGGCCAGGGCGCAGTTCTTTCCGGTGCTGGAGCCGTAGTACACCTCCAGCGTGCCCGTGCGGGTCCCGCTCTGGGGGCGCCGTATGTGGCCCCAGTTCGTGATCACGATGAGCTTGATCTGGCGTTAGCAGTGGCCCCGCAGTGCTCGTGACGGCCCTGCGCCGGCCGGAGGCCGAGCCGAGAGCTGGAGCGGCACCTTGGTCTCGCCGATGTGAGTGGCGCCTGGGTGGCGCAGCTGGTGGGGGCGAGGCGAGGTGAGCTCCATCAGGACGCGGACGCGGTCGTAGCCGACCCGTAACCGCCTAGCCGGGACGGTGCCCGTCGAGGGTGGTGCGCAGGGCGGTGATGAAGGCGGTGGTGGCGGGCGGGTCGGGTGGCTCGCCGAACGCCGCCAGGTGGATCCGGCGCCGCACGGCGGTCAGTTCGGTGGCCTTGACCCCCTCCGCGTGGTGGGTGCGCAGGGCCAGTCCCGGCATGGTGGTGACGCCCAGCCCGGCGGCGACGAATGCCTGCTGGACGAGGATGTCGTCGCTGCTGTACGCGATGCGCGGGGTGAACCCGGCAGCCTCGCAGATCCGGACGAGGTCGCCGCGGCAGTTCGGGCACCCGGCGATCCAAGCCGAGTCCCGGTGGTCGGTGAGGGCCTGCCCCGACTCGCGGCTGAGCAGGTACACCGGGTCGTCGAGCAGGTAGGAGTAGCGGATGCCGTCGTCCGGCATCGTGTCCTCGTACGAGAACACGATGGCCAGGTCTGCCGATCCCTCGCGCAGCATCCGGCGGGCGGCCGTGGGATGGGCGTCGCCGAGGTGCAGTTCGATGTTCGGGTACGACTCGCGCAGGGCCACGGCCGCCGGGAGGACCAGGACGCTCAGGGCGGAACTGAAGGCGGCGAGCCGGACCCGGCCGGTCTGCAGCCCGAGCTGGGCGGCCAGTTCGGCGCCGGCGGCGTCGACCCGGCCGACGATCTCCGTGGCGCGGCGGGCGAGCAGTTCTCCTTCGGGGGTGAGCCGGATGCCGCGCCCCACGCGCTGGATGAGCCTGGCGCCGGTCGCCGCCTCCAGCCGGGCCAGGTGGTGGCTGATCGAGGGCTGCGAGTAGTGCAGGACCTTGGCGGCTTCGGTGACCGAGCCGTGGGCGGCGACCGCGGCCAGGACGCGCAGCCGGACGATATCGAGCATTCATCAAAGATATCAATGGATTTTCGCCAAGAGTGGCATTAGACGCATGTGACCCCCATGGGCAGACTCGGAGTTGAGATCACCTGGAGGTTCGCCGATATGTACACGTACCGGGAACTGTTCCGCACGCCCGAGTTCACGCCGCTGTTCACGGCCTCGTGCGCGCAGGTCGCCTCGACCACGCTGAACGGGCTGGCGCTCGCCACGCTGGTGTACGACCGTACGGACTCCGCGCTGCTGGCGGCGCTGGCCGCGTACGGCTGGCGCGGTACGAGGACAGCTACCGGCTCTGCTACGTCCGCGGCCCCGAAGGGATCATCGTCGGACTGGCCGAGCAGCTCAGCTGACGACGCATCGCGGCCGACCTGCGACCAGATCCGCTTTTGGGCCAAGAAAGACCACAACGAGAGGGATGACCGTGCAACCGTACGAGATCACTGAGATTCTGAACCGACGATCAGTCAAGAACTGCTGGCCCGCGACGTGACCCGCCTGGCCTACGTCGCCAAGGACGGCACACCCCGCAACGTCCCGATCATCTTTGCCTGGAACGGCGCGGAGATCGTCATGTGTACTCCGAAGAACGCTCCGAAGCTCCAGGCTGTTGAGCGAGAACGCCGCCTTCAGTTCTTCGGCGAGGGTGACCAGGTCGATGCCGCGGCCGAGCCGCTTGTGCTAGTGGACCACGAGGGTGACCTCGACACCGGAGGCCCGCAGTTCCCGGGTCAGCGCGACGGCGCGTTCGAGCTCGGGTCGCCTCGTGGCGCGGGTGGAGATCTTCTCGGAGAAGATCCGGGTGACGCCGGCCTTCGTGAGGGAGTCGAGCTGAGTGTCCAGGGACTGGCGCAGCATGGAGGCGCGGGCGTACCCGATCCGTACGTGCCCGGCCGGCTCGACGCCGGCCGCTACAGGGCAGGGCAGTTCGCCCCAGACCGTCCCGGGCTTGCGCACGGCCGGGGTGGGGACGTTCAGCGCTTTAGCGAGCGAGGGCACGAGCCGGAACCGGGCGGTGTGGTAATGGATGGCGACCTTGCCCTGGGCGGTGCAGCAGGGTGAGCCGGCCGGGGCGGCGCAGGATGAGAAACACAGCTTCGTTCCATGCGGGCGATCATGTCGGGATTCACAAATGGGTTCTGCCTCCGGCGGAGGATGCACTGCCTTGATCGATTCCCGTATGAGAAGTAATCGTTTCCCGAACTCTGCCGGGTAGTTCTGCATGTCCCGAGATGTGCCAAGCAGGGGATATCAGAGGACGGTTACAACTCGCGAACCGCCCACTTAGATCGCAAGTCAACTGAAGGCGAGCGTTACCATCCAGCACAGCAGCGCGCCGAACACGGTGATCAACCCGACCCGGATCCAGTGCGTGGCAAGCAGCAGGCGCAGCAGTCGGGGGTCACGTCGACGGCTGAGGCGCACTTGGAGCGGCGCCCAGTACGCCGCGGTCGCGGCCAGCATGACCGCCTCGATGGCGAACGCGAGCCAGGCGGCCCAGCCTGGCACATACAAAGGCCGCAGCACGATGAGCAGCAGGGCGCCCAGGATGGCCAGTCCGTGCGGGATGAAGGCCGTACCCGGCAGGCGCCGCTTGTGGGCCTCGTGGTAGGCGCTCCATTCTGATTCGCCGACCAGCGCCCAGACGGGATAGACCACGACCTGCGTGAGCCAGATGACCCCGACGTTGAACATCGCCGCAGTCAGCGTCGCCAGCAGCACGATCTCGCTCGTGTTCATCCGTGTCTCCAATGCTCAAGAAGTGCCCTCTTCACTGCGCTGACTCGGCGCGTCCTGCGATGAACTGCGATCACGTGTTCGACCGATAGCCGTCGTAGTCCCGCCAGCTGGGGCTCTGGGCCATGAGTTGCTCCCAGGTAGGCCAGGTCACCTGGGTCTTTTGGCGAAGGAGTTCGCCGGGCATGGTGAACGGCGGCGCCTTGTGCGGCTTGTCGAGTGCCTGACCGACGATCGTGTCCTTGAGCACGGCCGCGGCGTGCAGGCGCGGGAGTACGGCATGGACGCGGTCGGCGTAGCCGGCGGGAAGGGTGTGCGGCCCGACAGGGCCGAGGTCGAATCCCGAGCCAGCCGTCACCAGCGCGATTTCGGGTCGCTTGCGCCCGGCGATCCCAGGGTACAGATGCAGGGCGATGGCGTCCCAGACGATCTCCGCCTTCTCCGGTGCCAGCCCGTGTTCGGTGAGGAAGGCGGCGGCCAGGTCAGCGCCGTCGAGGTCGAAACTCTGCTCGCCGTTGCCTTGGTCGCTGAGCCCGGCATCGTGCAGCACGCAGCCCAGGAACAGCAGTTCGTCATCGTAGTCGCGGCCTGGTCGCAGACCTTCGCGCTCGCCGAGGAAGCGTGCGTAGAGATAGGACCGCATGCTGTGGTTGAAGATCGCCCGGTCCTCGATGCCGCGGGCGAAACGCAGGGCGGCCAGTGCCAGCTCAGTGCGGGGGATCGGCAATTCGTGGAATGTGTCGTTCACGTCAGTCTCCTTGGGGTTGCCGGTGAGGGATTGCTTGCTCGGGAACGGTCACGGAGTTGCCACAGTGCGAGCAGTCCGCCGATGGCGGGGATGGCGGCGCGCCAGCGGGCG
Organism: Nonomuraea polychroma; assembly: GCF_004011505.1. Lineage (NCBI taxonomy): Bacteria > Bacillati > Actinomycetota > Actinomycetes > Streptosporangiales > Streptosporangiaceae > Nonomuraea > Nonomuraea polychroma. Next base: position 4,040,875 of record NZ_SAUN01000001.1, on the reverse strand, counting down.
CCGGATGAGGCGGTGGCCGGGGCCAGCACCGTGGCCGTAATGACGACGAGGTAGGCCATGCCGTGCAGCGGACCGACCAGAGAGGAGATCGCTTTGATGTGGGTGGCGAACAGGTTGATCAGCAGAACCATCAAGGAGACGGCCTCAACGACGGCCGCGATCCGCAGCGTACGCACTCCAGATCACGCTCCCGCGCCCGGACGTACGATCATCAGAACAACGACGACCACCCACAGGAGGTTGTAGAGGCCGGCGAGCATGGACAGCGTGCGCAACCGGTCGCGGTCGCCGGGTTCGGCGAGCGCGTCGCGCTGGCGCGGATAGATCTGCAGCGCCAGCAGGAGGCCCGCGGCGGCGGTGAGGACCATGGCAAGGGTGATCCAGATCTCGCCACTGCGGCCTTGGACGAAGCCCAGGACGATACCGGCAGCCGGCACGATCAGACCCAACGCGCTATAGCCACGGGTGATGCGGTGCAGTGAGACGGCCACAGCGCGGTTGCGCTCTTCCGTCGCTTGCGAGGTTTCGGACGGCGGGGTGCCAGGGGCGTCCGGCTCGCCCCCGCCGACCGGAACGTCGGCGATGAGCGGGACGTAGCGGGGAAACAGGCTCGTCGCGACCGCCGAGCCTCCGACGAACACGATGCCGGCCACGACATGCATCGACAGCAACAAATACTCCATGGTTCTCTCTCTAACTTTCAGAGTGTCTGAAGCTCAGCAGGCAAGCATCAGGCTCTGAAGGAAGTCGGGGTAGCGAAATCATGCACGTGACCAGCACCAGGGGGGGTGAGGCCCACTGCCGATGGATCAGCATGGATGCTCACCGTGTGCATGGTGTTGTGCGTTCATCTGACATATGACTGCGTCGATCCGAAGCAGCCACGTTTGGTCATGAGATCGGACAACGGCAGCGACTCAATGGGCCGAGAGGTGCCGTCAGTCGTCCCAGCCGCTGGCGTCGAGGAAGCCCTCCCAGGAGGTGTAGGGAGCCTCAGGGTGCCGCTGATGCAGGATCTCGCCGGGCAGGGTCATGGGCGGCGCCGTTCTCGCGGATCGGCGAGGCCCTGCGCGATGACGGCGTCGGTCAGTGCGCGGGCGCCACCGTGACGGGGGTAAACGGCGTGCACGCGATCGGCATATCCGGCGGGCAGTTGGTCGGGCCCGCCGGTCAGGTCGATGCCGATGCCGTCCTGGGCGATCGCGATCTCCGGCGGGCGGCGCCGGGCGAACACCGGCGATGGGTGGAAACCGTAGGAGGTGTGCAAAGCGATGCCGTCCCAGACGGTGTCGACGCGGCCGTCGGTGATGCCGTGCTTCTCCAGGAACCGGGCGGCGAAGTCGGCCCCGTCGATTTCGCACCGCTGGCCGGTGTCGGCGCGTTCGGTCAGTCCCATGTCGTGCAGCACCGCAAATGAGGAACATGACTTCGGCGTTGTAGTCCCGGGCCCGGTCGGCGTCCGGCCTGGGCGGCGGCAGCTCGTCCGAACACGAAGCTGCGCAGGCTGTGATTGCGAAGGTACGGCTCCTGTGCGTCCGTCACCAGCCGGTGGGCCGCCCGGGCGATACGTGTTGTGGGAAAGGAGAGGTCGGCGTACTGATCGCCGGTGTCGGCGGCTGAAGCGGAAGGCGTGCCGACCGCCAGGCCCGCTGCGCCGGCGAGGCCGGCTCCCAGTAATGTCCGGTGGGGCAGGAACGAGCTCATACGGTCTCCTTGAGACAGTCACGTCATTTGACGAACGAGATGGCGTGGGATGTGCGGAAGCGTTGGCGATAAGCGGTCGGAGTCGTGCCCAGAACCTGCAGGAACGCCCGGCGCATCGTCTCGTCGGACCCGAAACCACAACTGCGGGCGACCGAGGCCACGCCGACAGCACTGGTCTCCAGGAGGACCTGTGCCGCTTCCACCCGGACCCGCTCGACGTACTGACTGGGGGTGAGCCCGACCTCGCGACGGAACAGCCGGGTCAGATGTCGCTCGCTCACCGCGACACGCGCCGCCATCGTGGCGAGACTGTGGTTCGACGCCGGTTCGGCCACGACCGCGTCCAGGAGCCGGCGCAACGCGGCGTGACGTGGCGTGGCGATGGCCCCGCGAACGCTGAATTGCGACTGGCCGCCTGGGCGTTGCAGGAACACGACCAAGTATTTGGCCACCGTCCGCGCGATGTCCGGACCGTGGTCCTCCTCGACGAGGGCGAGCGCCAGATCGATTCCGGCGGTGACACCGGCCGAGGTCATCACCAGCCCATCACGAACGTAGATGGCATCGGGTTCCACGGCGACCCGCGGAAACCGGGACGCCAGATCAGCGCAGGCGGCCCAGTGTGTCGTGGCTCGCCGCCCATCGAGCAGACCCGCCTCCGCCAGCAGCAATGCGCCCGTGCACACCGATGCCACCCGACGCGCGCGATGGCTGATGTCGCGCAGCCGGCCCAGAAACGCCGCGTCAGGGCGGTCACCGTCGGGGTACGCGTAACCCGGTATCAGCAACGTGTCGACCGGGCCCTCGACATCGCCCAAAGCCAGGTCGCTCCCTAAAGGCATACCGATATCCGTGTGCACGGACCGTCCGTCGACCGAAGCAAGCCGGATGCGGTAGCCGCCGGACCCGTGCAGAGCCTGCACCGGTCCGGCCACGTCCAGCAGCACCACCCCGTCATAGACGGCCACAATTACATCTCGCACCCCACCAGCCTCGCCGCCCCCGCAAAAGTCCACAAGGACCACTAGCCCACAAATCCGGACATTGACGGCTGCCCGGCCTGCCCCAGACCGCCAACTGCACCGGCGACGCCAACGGCAAGGGCTGCCATCTCACCCTGTTGCCCGAGCTGAATGCATCGAACGTGCGGGCGTGCATTCCGCAAGGTCACCAAGGAAGCGGGGATCGGAACCGCCTGGAGTCGCCGCGCCCTGGTCACTCGTTCGTCTCCATCATGAGTGACCAGGGCGTGCCCATCGAGACCATCGCCGATCTCGCCGGGCACGCGGGCACCAGCGTCACAGAAGCGGTCTACCGGCACCAACTTAGACCGTGACTCATTTGGGGATTGATCGTTAGTTCGATCATGGATGCGTTCCTTCGACGGCTGGTGCCCGATGAGTTGTGGGAGTTGTTCCAGCGGGTGGTCCCGCCGGCGCCGACGCGACCGCAAGGTGGCGGGCGGCGCCGGGTCGACGATCGGGTGATCCTTGCGGCGATCGTGTACGTGGCCACCACCGGGTGTGCGTGGCGTCAGTTGCCGCCGGTCTTCGGTGCCTCCTGGCAGACGGTGCACCGCCGCTTCACCGAGTGGAGTACCGCCAGGGTGTGGGCCAAGCTGTACCGGATCCTGCTGGACGAGCTCGGCGCGCGAGGGGAGCTGGACTGGTCACGATGCGCGATCGACTCCGTCAGCGTGCGAGCGATGAAAGGGGGGAACTGACAGGCCCGAATCCTGTCGATCGCGGTAAGAATGGGTCGAAGATCCACCTCATCACCGAGCGGACCGGTCTGCCCCTCGCTGTCGCGATCAGCGCCGCCAACGTCCACGACAGCCTCGCGTTGGAACCGCTGGTACGCAGCATCCCGCCAATCCGCTCCCGTCGCGGGCCACGACGGCGCCGGCCGGGCAAACTCCACGGCGACAAGGGCTACGACTTATCCCCACCTACGGACCTTCCTGCGCGGCCGGGGCATCATCCCGCGCATAGCCCGCCGTGGGATCGAGTCCAGCCAGCGCCTGGGACGCCACCGCTGGGTCGTCGAAAGGACGGTCTCGTGGCTGGCCGGCTGCCGCCGCTTACACCGACGGTACGAGCGCCGCGCCGATCACTTCGCATCCTTCGTGGCCATCGCCGCCGCCCTCATTTGCTACCGCCGACTCACCAAATGAGACGTCCTCTTAGACCGATGATCACCGAGGGAGCCCAGACCATGAACACCATCTTCGGCGACAGCCGATACGGGTAGAGAGTCCGAGTGAGATGGCTCCCCGATCGGCGCCCATCCACTCCAGACATGGGAAAGGGGCTCCGGATCAACTCCGAAACCCCTTATTACGCAACCTCCTGGTTCATGTGGGGCGCTTGGGTGTCGAGTTGCTCGAGCTGCTTGCTCAGCAAAGCGCCCAACGCCTGCGGCGCCACCCGATGGCCACGCCGTTGGAGGTGGCCTCCCGGTGCGGGCTCGCCTGGGTGCGCGGGCGACCCGCACCCGAAGTTGGCGATCAAGGCCTCAGGGCACCGTGATGGTCAACGACATCCCCCGGAAGTCGTCGATGTTCGAGTCCAGGATTCGCCCTTCTTGCTGCCGCTCACGCCGACGACCTTGTAGGTCTGCCCCGCCTGCACGGTTATCTCCGAGGTTCCGCCTGATCGCCGGTTGGTGGTCGGTTCGTCAAAGTAATGCTCGTCGACCAGTCCGAAGCCCCGTCGCGCGGTCTCGTAGACCTTGATCCGGCCCGTCCAGCCGGCGCCGTAGCCTTCGCTGTACCAGGCCAGCCGAAGTAGTACTGGAACGTGCCGCCGTACTCGGTTGTGAGCTTCAGGTTGTTGCCACGTTCAGCCCGGCGGCCCGCGCAGCGGTGCCGGAGCTACTCGTTGTGGAGGACGGCGGCAATGGTGAGGCGGGCGGCGGACCGGGCGGGGATGAGCGCGCCGAGGACGGCGATGGCCACGCCCGCCGCGGCCAGGAGGGCGAGTTGTGGCGGCTGCCAGACGTCCTTCATGAATTCGGGGAACACCACGATGCCGACGTTGTCCACGAGCAGGCGGTGCGCGGCGATCCCGCAGGGGATGCCGATGAGGGCGCCGACCAGACCGAGCGCCGCCATCGACGTCACGGTCATGGTGGTGACCTGGCGGGGCGTCATGCCGATGGATTTGAGCATGCCGAGGTCACGACGGCGTTCGCGGGTGTTGAGCAGGACGGTGTTGAAGACGCCCAGCGCCGCCACCACGATGATGAGCGTGGTGAAGACCGAGGCGAGCCCCACGACGGTGGTGGTGACGAGGGAGTCGGGGACCGCGACGGAGGGGTAGAGACCGGGGTCGGCCGCTTTGACGGCCCTGGCGTAGGCCTCTGGGTCGGCGTGCGGGGTGAGTTGCACCTCGTAGTGGTCGGCACTGGTCTGCGGGGCCAGCGTGGCGAGGGTCTGCCAGGAGGACCATAGGAAGCGGACGTCGCCGTTCATGAGCTGGCCCACGATGGTGGCGCGGGCCTGCTTGCCGTCCAGCTGCAGGGTGACCTGGTCGCCGACCGTCAGGTCGCGCTGGGTCAGGAACGGCGGCGGGGCGACGATCTCGCCCGGCCCTTCCAGCCAGCGGCCTTGGACGACCTGCGGCGCCAGGGTGGAAGGGCCGCCCCGCTGGAAGTTGACGTCGCTGCGCTGGGCGTGGCCCGCCAGGTGCACTTCGACGAACACCTGTGCGGTCACCTTGCCGGCTCCCGGCAGTGAGCGCAGCAGCGCCTCGATGCGCTCGTCACTGAGCGTGGGCGCGGTCTGCTGGAAGGCGGGCTTGCCGGCGCGCACGACCACCCGGGAGGCCGAGTCGGCCTCGGCGAAGGCGAGCATGGTGCTGGTCAGGCCGGTGGTGAGGGTGACGGTGGTGACGCCGAGGACGATCGCCGCCAAGGTCATCATGGTACGGCCGGGCCGGGCCAGCGGCTGGCCCAGCCCGAGGCTGACCGGGCGGGGAAGCCATGTGCCGCCGAGCCATCGCTGGACGGCCAGGGCTCGGCCCCGGGCGGGTGCGCTGCCGGCGCTGATCGCCCGGGCTGCTGGCAGCCGATGGGCGCGCAGCGCGGGCACCAGCGCGGCCAGGAGGACCAGCACGAGCATGCTGGCCGGCGCGGCGACCGGCACCCAGGGGCTGATCCCGATGTCGGCGGCGCCGTTCTCGACGCCCTGGAAGGCGGCGCGCAGCACGGGCCCGGCCAGCATGCTGCCCAGGAGCGTGCCGAGGACGCTGCCGGCGCCGGCGGGCACGGACACCATCGTGAGGTAGACGATGACCACCTGGTTGGGGGTGAAGCCCACGGTCTTGAGCACGCCGATGTGCCGGGAGCCGGACACGACCGCGCCGCTGACGACGTTGGCCACGATCAGGACGGCGACGAGCAGGCTGAGAGCGCTGAAGAGAGTTATGAACAGCAGGTAGGCGTCGGCCGAGCCGGCGTAGGCGTGGCGCAGCGCGAGGTGGGACTGGGCGACGCTCAGCGCTCCGGCGGGCAGCCCGGCGGTGGCCGCCTCCAGGGCGGCTCGTACCTCCTGCTCGGTGTCGTGGTCGGTGAATCGGTAGAGCATCTGCATGCTGCCGGGGCGCAGCGCGGCGGCCTGCTGGGGGGTGACCCAGGCATCGGCCGACTGGCTCATGCTGGAGGCGAAGCCGACGACGGTGAGCGGCGGGAGGCCGGGGGCCTGCAGGCGGGAGCCGAGCGCGCCGGGCCGGGGCGGGGCGTCGGCGTTGCGCAGGTTGAGTACGATCTCGCCGGGGGCGGTGGCCCAGCGTCCTTGCAGGGGGCGGACGCGGTCGACGGGGTCTGCGGGCACGGCGCGGCCCACGATCTTGAGGGGACCTTCGGCCTCGGGGATGTCGGTGGTCCGGGGAAAGGTGATCAGGGCCTGGTCGAAGGGGCCGGACGCGGCCTCGACGCCGGGCCGGTCGCGGGTCTCGGCCAGCTGCTGCCTCGACACCTTCGTGGTGTCGAAGACGGCCACCGCGTGGGCGCCGCTCTGCTGGTCGAAGGCCCGGTCGAACGGGGTGGTGGTGGCGTCGAGCAGCCCCAGGGCCAGCATGGTGGTGATGGTGCCGGACAGCACGACCAGCCCGGTGATGACGGTTTGCAGCCGTCGGCGGCGCACGGCCGCGCGGGCGGCGCGCCACACGGCGCTCATTCGACCCCCTCCAGCGAGCTGTGCCGGGTGATGCGGCCGTCGGCGAGTTCGACCAGGCGGCTGGCGCAGCGGGTGGCGAGGTGCGGGTCGTGGGTGACGATCAGCAGGGTCTGGCCGATCTGGTTGAGGTCGATGAGCAGGTCCATCACCTGCTCGCCGGAGCGGCTGTCCAGCGCGCCTGTCGGCTCGTCGGCCAGGAGCAGGGCCGGGCGGTTCATCAGGGCGCGGGCCACGGCCACGCGCTGCCGTTCGCCGCCGCTGAGCGTGGCCGGGTAGGCGTCCTTGCGGGCGGCGATGCCGAGCTCGCCGAGCAGTTCGAGGGCGCGTCTGCGGGCGTGGCGGGCGGAGGTGCCGATGAGTTGCGCGGGCAGCGCGACGTTGTCCAGCGCCGGCAGGTCGTCGATGAGGTTGAAGAACTGGAAGATCATGCCGATGTGGCGGCGCCGGAACAGCGCCAGCCCGGTCTCGTCGAGCCCGCCCAGGTCCTGGCCGTCGACCTCGACCGTGCCCGCCGTCGGGCGGTCAAGGCCGGCGATCATGTTGAGCAGGGTCGACTTGCCGCATCCCGACGGTCCCATCACGGCGACGGCTTCCCCGGCGTGGATCCGCAGGTCCAGGCCGTTCAGCGCCGTGGTCGCGCCGTACTCCTTGCGCACCCTGTTCAGCCGTACGACGGGCTGTCCGGTCCGGTCATCACTGTTCACCTGGAGAACCGTAGGGCAGGCGTGCGGGCGACGGCATCGGCCCGCGGACTGAATCTGGCGGCCGTGTCGTACCACAGATGTACGGCTGTGGGACCTGGGTCTGATGCGCTGTCGGCCGGCATCTGGGAGATTGAAGGTCGTGTGGGATTCGGGGGCCAGGTGGCTGCTGGTGGCGCTGGTGTCGGCCTGCGCCGTGGCGGGGTGGCTGGGCGTGGCGCTGGTGCGTGCGCGCCGCCTGCGCCGGCGGGCGCTGGAGGAGCGCGGCTGGCTGCTCGAGCGGGAGCGGGAGAGCGCGGCCCGAGCCGCGGTGGAGGGCGAGCGTTCCCGAATCGCCCGTGAGCTGCACGACATCGTCAGCCACAACGTGAGTTTGATGGTGGTGCAGGCCGGGGCGGCCCGGGAGGTGCTGGCGACGATGCCAGGGGAGGCGGAGCAGGCGCTCAGGGCGGTCGAGGGCGCGGGCCGGGACGCGATGACCGAGCTGCGTCACCTGCTGGGGCTGCTCGCGCCGTCGCAGAGTGGCGAGGACGAGCCGTACGGGGGCGAGTTGTCGCCGCAGCCGGGCCTGAGCAGGCTGAGCGCGCTGGTCGACCGGTTCGCCTTCGCTGGTCTGCCCATCGAAGTGCGCATTTCGGGGGCGCCGCGGCCGCTGCCCGCCGGGATCGACGTCACTGCGTACCGGATCGTGCAGGAGGCGCTGACGAATGCGCTCAAGCACGGTAGCGGCGTGCAGGCGCAGGTGACGGTCCGCTACGCCGAGCACTACCTGCGGGTGGAGGTGCTCAACAGCGGGCCGAGCGTCCTGACCGGCGATGCGCCGGCCTCCGCCGATCAGCGGGACGGCGCGGGCCGCGGGCTGGTGGGCCTCCGTGAGCGGGTCGCCGTCTACGGCGGCGACCTGGATGCCCGGCGGCGGCTGGGCGGCGGCTTCCGCGTGCGGGCGCGTATCCCGCTGGACCGGCCGTGAGCGCGGGAGAGGTGGTGCCGCGGGTGCTCATCGCCGATGACCAGGCACTGGTGCGAGGCGGCTTCCGGCTGATCCTGACCACGCGCGGCATCCCCGTGGTGGGGGAGGCCGCCGACGGGGCGGAGGCCGTCGCGGCGGCGCGGAAGCTGCGCCCCGACGTGGTGCTGATGGACATCCGCATGCCGAACATGGACGGCCTGGAGGCCGCCCGGCGCATCCTGCTGGAGCTGCCGGACTGCCGGGTGATCATGCTGACTACGTTCGACCTGGACCGCTACGTCTATGCCGCGCTGTCGCTGGGGGCCAGCGGCTTCCTGCTGAAGGACGTGACCCCCGAGCATCTGGCCGCCGCCGTGCGCCTAGTCAGCACCGGCGACGCGCTGCTGGCCCCCTCCATCACCCGCCGGCTGGTGGAGCGCTACGCCTGCGCCGACGTGCGGCCCGCCCCCGCCCCAGCCGCCGCACACCGCGAACTGGTCGGGCTGACGCCTCGGGAGTTGGAGGTGCTGAGGCTCCTGGGGCAAGGGCTGTCCAACACCGAGCTGGCCGAGGCCCTGACCCTCAGCGAGTCGACCGTCAAAACGCATGTCGGCCGCATCTTCACCAAGCTCGGGCTGCGAGACCGGGCGCAGGCCGTCGTGCTCGCCTACGAGACGGGGCTGGTCTCCCCGGGCGAGAGCGGGTAGGAGCCTGCGCCGCGCCGGTGCTGGCCCCTTCCGCCCCAGAGCACCCGCAGCCCGACGTCGCCCGCGCGCGCCTTGGGTCAGCCGCGCACCGTGGTGGTGCGCAGCTCCGGGTCGGAGTTGATCTCATGTTCGGTGAACCCCACGTTGACCCACTTCTTGCGGGAGTAAAGCTCGGTCTGGTCGGTGTGATGGGGTGAGGCGGGGTTGGCCGACTGCGAGTAGGTGAGGATCGTGCGGGCACGGGGCCCCTGCGGGGTCAGCTCGACGGCCATGATGAAGCTGGAGCCGTTCGCGATCTCGGGATAGCGGCCGTCTGACCGCAGCGGCCCGGAGGGCTCGACGAGGTCGAAGCAGCCTTCCAGATCGGTACAGCCGTGCAACGGGACCGCGCCACGGCGCTGGGCCTCACCCAGGGTGACCGCCGGCGACGTGCCGCTGTCCCGGAAGGCCCGTACGGTCTCCGCCAGGGCCCGCCGTGCCGCCAGGTGGTCGCGGTCGAGTCCGCGCGGGGTGGTGAGCGGGTCGTCCCGGTCGAACGGCACCCGCCACCAGCCGTCCTTGGCCGCCTTCTCACCGCCCGGCGCGCGCCTTTCGGCATTGGCCTTCGCGCCCGCGTCGCGGTGCAGCCGGGTGAAGAACTCGCGCCACAGCACGGCGCCGCGGCTGTCGAGGCCGCTGCGGCCGTTCCAGCGTGCCAGAGTGTCGCACGCCTGGCGGACGTTGACCCGCGTGCCGTCGCCGGCGGTCATGACCGGGTGGGCGCGGCAGATCGCCACCAGGTCGGCGCGGGCGAGGTCGGCGCTGTGGTTGCGGCCGCTCAGCGTCGTGGCCTGCAGAGTCTCCAACGTGAACCCGGCTTCGCGCAGCCCGTCGGCGCCGCTCAGCCGCTGGGAGATCATGTCCAGGCTGAGCCGGGGCCGCAGCCCCGGATCGGCCCCTGTGTCGCCGTAGATACGCGGGTAGCCGCTGATCGGCGCCTCCGGGTTGGTGAGCCAGGGGCTGTTGTTGGAGTTGCTCACGTAGTCGGTGCGGGTCAGCCGCGGGTGGCGGCCGGGCCCGAAGACGCCGGGCTCGACGGCGTCGGCGTCGGCGCCCCAGGCGCAGGCCGCCGTCGAGCCGTCCAGGATGAACCTCCCCGGGTACCGGGCCCTGCCCTGCGCAGTGGTGATGCAGCGCCGGGTCTGGGAGTCGGTGACGTGCGGGACGACGGAGGCGTCGGCGAAGGAGACCGTGCCGCCGGAGTCGGCGGCGATGGTGTAGACGAACGGCAGGCCCTGGTAGGTGTTCTGCGCGGCGCGCAACTGGGCGAGGTTCTGCGCGGCGCCCATGGCCAGCCATTCGTTCATGGAGCGCAGGTTCGCGGCGTTGGGGTCGGCGAGGGCGAAGGCGGTGGTGGCCGTCCAGCCCGTGGCCAGTACGGGCCCGTAGCGCGAACTGTAGAGGACGCGGGTGACGGGCCGGGCTTTGCCGTCGGCCCCGCGCACGGTGACGGTCACCCGCTGCTGTCTCATCGGCTCGGCCCTGCCGTCGACGACGTAGCTGGTCGGGTCACCGTCGGCCAGGTCCAGCTCATAGAGCGTGAAACGCCGGGCGTGCGAGACCGTGTGGGTCCAGGCCAGGCCGGCGGTGTGGCCGATCTGGACCACCGGCGTGCCGTACAGGCTGGCGCCCGACACGTTCAGCTGGCCGGGGATGGTGAGATGGACCTGGTAGAAGCGGTTGGAGCCGGTCCACGGGTAGTGCGGGTTGGCCAACAGCATGGCGCTCCCGCCACGGGTCGCCTCACGGCCCAGCGCCCACCCGTTGCTGCCGGGAACGGGGCCGGATGACAGCACCGGATCCGGTGACGGCACCGGGCGCGGCCGCGACGGCCGGGCACGCGGAGGGGCCGCGGTGGCGATGTCCTTCTGGAACGTTCCGCTGCCGGCCTGCCGGTTCACCTCCAGCGCGCCGTGCCAGATGTCGGACGCGGTGATGGGGCCGACCCAGTCCTTGCCGCGGCAGGTCGGATCGGGCAGCCTCGCCACCCCGGTGTCGCGCAGGTAGCGGTTGTACCCGGCGACATAGCCGTCGACCAGGTCGCGCACCTGCCGTGTCGGTCCCAGTGGTGCCGCCCGGTCCAGCAGCCGCCGCACGAGCCCCGACTCCTGGACGGCACGGTGATAGATGTCGCTGTCCAGGTCGGCCACGCCGAAGTACCGTGATCGTTCGCCCCGCAGCGTCACCACCCGCTCGGCCAACACGCACAGGTTGTCCTGCGCGAAGGCGTAGCCATAGCCGAAGCCGAGACTCGCGTGGTCACGCGCGAGGACGTGCGGGATGCCGTACGCCGTACGCCGGATGGTGGCCTGATATCCGGCATTCCCGCCGTCCGGAGTGGTGGACGCCCGGTCGGTCACCACAACGACGGCGACGGTCACCGCGGACAGCGCGGCCACGAGAGCCGTGATCCACCATCTCCGAAACCTCCGGGCATTCGCCATCCGGCGGGAAGGACAGTTCCTCACGTTGATGCGTCCTTTCTGACGCTTCCCGGGTACACCTGGATCCGGCTGCCCCGCCCCTGATCATCGTGCCGAACGCTAGAACCGGCACCGCTCGGCCTGCATCCACCCCCAGGACCAACCCGCAGTCAGTGTCATACCGCAGGCCTACGCCGGTGAGCCTGTGGCATGACGACGCGACCGTTGCCGCCAGCGCGCAGACCTCGGCCTACGTGTTCTCGATCGCCGCCTACGACAGCCCGCCACTGGGGGCGTCCCGTTACGAAATTTGCGAGACCTGCAGCGTTGGCCTGCTCAAGAAGAGATCAGCTTCTCTTGAGTAGCAGTTCTGCGGGCTCGGCGGTCGGGCCCTGCGCGAGCTGGAGATCCGCCCTCCCGGCCTGACGTGGTACACCACTCATCGAGATCGAGCTCCTCCAGCCCGCCACCACGTGACAAAGCCGCAACCCCAGCCACGACCGAGGGCACCGCGCACGTGCGGGCCCTTGTTACGTCCGGCCTCAGCATCACTGACTGATGGCCGGGAAGTGCTAGTCCAGGACATGCGGCACACTCCAACAGGACGATGACGCCGCCGCTCTCCTAGAACCGTCATTGCGTCAATCAGCAGAAACACCATGATCTCACTCAAGGTGGGTTTTCGGCTTATGTGTGCTGACCCCGTGATGCCGATGCTCGGAGTGTCGTTCAGCGGAGCTCCTCGACCAGCCCGTGATGATGCCGTCGGGGCCGCGGACGTAGCAGTACCGGTAGATGTCCCTGTACTGCGCCACCACGAGTTCGGCGCCGTGGGCGTGCAGGCGCTGCTCAGCCGTACGCGGTCGAAAAGGGGTCGTCACGGACACATGGGCGCATCTGCATGTACGCCCGGGAACGGCCCTGTTACGCGGTGCCGGCGAGGTGCTCCGAGACCGGGCCCAGGGTGAGCAGGCCGCTGCCCGCGCCCGCCAGCTCCGCGGCCGCCGGGGTCAGCCGGGCGCGGGCGCGGCGCATCGCCTCCCGGTCGCCGGAGGCCACCGCCGCCCGCGCCACCAGGCACCACATCGCCTCCATCAGCAGATCCCGCGGCGGTTCCGGCACCCCGGCCAGCGCCGACGCGGCCTCGTCACGGCGGCCATCGGCCAGGAGCACCAGGGGACGGACCCACGGCTCGTACGGTCCCCAGTCCACCTCACCGGTCTCGGGCGGCAGGCCGCGGCGCACACGCGCGCACAACAACGCCAGCGGCAGCAACCCACGCTCCAGGCCCGGCATGCCGGCGCCGGCCAACCGCGCGGCCGCCTGGCGGTAGGCCGCCTCGACGTCCTCGATCGCCGTGGCCGCGCCGGCCGCCTGATCGGCCGCCTCCGTCTCATGGGGTTCATCGGGCGGCGTCCGTCCCGTCGCGTCCAGCCGCAGCGCCCGGTACCAGCCGGTGAACACGCTCACCAGCGGCCGCTCATGCCGCTCGGCCAGCCGTTCCGCGGCGGCCGCGTGCCGGTCGGCCTCGGTGAAGTCGGCGAACGCGCACCGCGCCTGCAGGCGGATGAGATGCCCGAGGACCTCGAACGAGGCCAGTCCGTGCCGGGCCGACAACGCCACCAGCTCCGCGCCGATCCTGTCCCGGTGACCGGCCAGCCCGGCGTGGGAGAAGCTCTGCATGAACACCCCGTTGAGCGCGAAGGCCAGCAAGGCGGGATCGTCCAGCCGGCGCGCGATCTCCTCCGCCTGCCGGGCCGCGGCACCCGCACGCGCGGCGTGCGTGCCGCGCGACTCCAGGGCGATCGTGGCCAGCAGGCGGGCCCGCACCGCGTCCGGCGCGTCCGGCGGGAGAGCGGCCAGAGCACGTTCGGCAGCCGCCACGATCCGCGCCGCCTGCCCCGGGTCGTCCGAACGGGTCCATATCGCCGGCACGTCATAGGAGCCGATCACCCGTGCCGTCAGCTCCGCCTCGCCGAGTTCCTCGGCCGCCGCGATCGCCGCCACCCAGTGCCGGCGTGCCGCCTCCAGGCCCGCGCCGCCGGTCACGGCCAGATCGCGCATCAACGTCACCGTCGACTCCAGCCGCGCCCTGGCGCCCGCCGGCACGCTGCGGTCGTAGGCGGCCGCCGCCTGCGCCCACACCGAGTCCGCCGTACCCGACACCGGGTCGAGATGCGGGGCATGATGCAGGATGTCGGACTCCAGACGGCGCAGCCGCGGCCCCGGATCCACCCCGAGGTGCTCCGCCAGCAGCCCCCGCGCCCGCCGCAGCACCGCCAGCGCGTCGCCCTGGCGGCCGGCACGGTAAAGCGCCAGGGCCAGCAGCCGCCAGCCGTCCTCCCGCCACGGGTGCTCGGCCACATGCGCGTCCAGGTCCGGCACCGCCTCGCCGGCCAGCCCGAGGGCCAGTCGTGCCTCGGCCCGCCGCTCGATCGCGTGCAGGCGCAGCTCGGCCAGGCGCGAACGCTCCGCGCGTACCCAGTCCTGGCCGGCGAACTCGGCATAGGCGGGCCCGCGCCACCATCCCAGGGCCTCCTCCAGCCGCTCGAGAGCCTGCCGGGGCGGCAGCGCCGCGGCGGCGGCGACCGCCTGCTCGAACCGCCAGGCGTCCACCGCGTCCGGGGCGGCGCGCAACGCGTACCCCGGCCCTTCGGTCACCAGCAGCCGCGGCGCGGCACGCGGCGGCCGGTCCGGCTCCAGCGCGCGGCGCAGCGCCGCCACGAACGTCCGCAGCGCCCCCACCGCTCCCGGCGGCGGCTCGCCCTCCCACAGGTCGGCGGCCAGGCGCGTCACCGGCACGACGCGGCGGCGGGCGACGATCAGCCGGGCCAGCACCGCGCGATGCCGCGGCCCCTTGACGTCGATCACGCCGCCGGCCTCGTCCCACGCCGTCACCGGCCCCAACACCCCGAACCGCACCGTACGCCCCTCCTCAGCCAGCCACGGTAGCGCGCTGACCGGATGCTCATTCGCGCCCGGCACGCTGAACGCAGTCACCGTCCGCAAAGGAGATCATCATCATGACGAGCACCCCCGCCATCGCCGGCTTCGACTACCGGCGCGTCCCCGTCGCCGACGGCGTGTCACTCAACGTGGCCGTCGCGGGCGCCGGCAGCCCCATCGTGCTGCTGCACGGCTTCCCCCAGACCCACCTGATGTGGCGGCACGTGGCCGCCGACCTCGCCGCCGACCACACCGTGATCTGCCCCGACCTGCGCGGGTACGGAGCCAGCGACAAGCCCGCCGAGGCCGGCGCCGCCACCTACGCCAAGCGCACCATGGCCGCCGACGTCGTGACGCTGGCCCGCACGCTGGGGCACGAGCGGTTCGCGCTGGCCGGGCACGACCGGGGCGCCCTGGTCGCCTTCCGCGCCGGGCTCGACCATCCGGCGGCGATCACCCACCTGGCCTGCCTGGACGTGCTGCCGACTCTGGACATGTGGGAGGTGATGCGCGGCGCCGGCGCGGCCGTCGGCTTCCACCTGTACCTGATGGCCCAGCCTCCCGGCCTGCCGGAGAAGATGATCGCCGCCAGCGCGGACACGTTCTTCGGCCACTTCCTCGACCTGTGGACCGGCGACTCGCAGGCCGTCCCGGACGACGTGCGCGCCGCGTACCTGCGCGCCTGCCGCGAGGCGATCCCCTCCATCGTGGCCGACTACCGGGCCTCTGCCGGGATCGACGCCGAGCACGACCGGGCCGACCGGGAGGCGGGCAACCGGCTGCGGATGCCGGTCACCGTGCTGCAGCAGGACTGGGGTGCCGCGCTCGGCTACGACGCGGCGGCGCTGTGGCGGGCGTGGGCGCCCGACCTGCGGCACGAGACCGTCACCTGCGGCCACTTCATGGCCGAGGAAGCACCCGCCGACATCACCAAGGCGCTGCGCGCCCTGCTGTCTCGCTGACGCAGACGTCGTGCTCGGCGGACAGGCGGGACGAGCCGGCCGCATCGGCAGAGGACGCGGCGTCAGCCGGAAAGCGGCAGCTCGTAGCGGCTGACCCAGGTGAGAGGGCCGTCGTCACGGCGTTGGCCCGGAGCGCCGCCCACGGGCACGTCGCCGCGGTGGAGGAAGCCGCGCGCCTCGTAGTAGGACCGCAGCCGGCCGTTGGAGGCCACACAGTCCAACCGCAGGACATCCCGCCGGTTGCTCCGCACGGTGCCGGCCGTCCATTCGAGGATGACCGCGCCCAGCCCGGCGGCCCGGCGGCGGACGGCCATGCGGTGTACGTACCCGGCGGATCCGGCCGTGTCCGCCCACAGAGGGTCCGACCAGTCCAAGGTGAGCGTGCCGACGGCCGTGCCGCTGTCGCGGACCAGCCACGTCTCTCCCCGCGTGATCGCCTCTTCGATCCAGGAGCGCTCGAAACGGTCCGGCCACTGGGTGATAGCGCGCCGCCTGAGCCAGTCCGCCGCCTCGTTCAGCACGCTCAGCACCTCTGCCGTGTGGGCCGGGCACGCGCGGTGGAAGGTGAGGTGCGCGGGTGTCGACATGCGATCGATCCTACCCATGGCGTTTGATAAAGTGAACGTATGGTTCATGGAAATAGTGCACTGCAGGGAGCGCTCTACCTCGACGACACCCATCTCACTGAGATCACCACGAGCGTGATCGCAGCAGGGCGGGACGAAGCCGGTGGCGAGTGGGTCGCGGTACGGGACAACCTCTTCCACCCGCAAGGCGGTGGCCAGCCCGCTGACCGCGGCTGGGTGGGGGAGCGGGAGGTCGTTCCCGTCCGCCATGCTCCCACCGGCCTGGTGGTGCTCACCGGCGCCGAGCCGGGACCGGTCGAGGGCGACGTCGTCCACACCCGCGTCGACGCCGGCCTGCGGCTGCTGCATGCGGCCCTCCACACCGCCGGCCACCTCGTCGAAGCGGCGAGCCGGGCCCAGGGATGGACGCTGGCCGGCAGCAACCACTTCCCGGGCCAGGCCCGCATCGAGCTGACCCCGTCGGAGACGGGCACGCAGCTCGCCGACGCCGAGGACCGGGACAAGGCCGCCGACCGGCTGCGCGCGTTCGTGGCCACGGCCGTGGCCGACGACCTGCCGGTCACCGCCGAGCACGACGCCGGGGGCCGCCGGATCGTCCGGCTCGGCGACCTGCACGCCGCCCCCTGCGGAGGCACGCACGTCCGCAGCCTCGCCGACCTGGCGCACGTGACGATCTCCGCCGTCAAGCTGAAGAAGGGCCGCGTCCGCGTCTCCTACTCCGCCTCCCACAAACCGCTGCGATGAGCACCGCCGACGAGGGCCCCCGTCCGGCCGGCAGCGCAGCCACCGGAAGCGACCGCCGTCCCGCCGGCACTGCGGCCGCTGACCGCGACCGCCGTCGCACCAGCAGCGCGGCCGCCGCGGCCGGCGCGCAGATTCAGCGGCTCCGCCGGCAGCGCGGCATGAGCCAGGCCGAGCTGGCCCGGCGCACCGGCCTCAGCAAGGCGACGTTGTCGCAGCTGGAGGCGGGCATGGGCAACCCCACGATCGACACGCTGGACGCCGTCGCCGTCGCCCTGGCCGTCCCGCTCACCGACCTGCTGACCCGGGCCGGCGATCCCGGCGTGGTGCACCTGCCGGCGACCGCCGCTGCCGGCGACGGCCCCACTCGTGAGCTGTTGCGCCGCATCAGCGGCGGTCACAGCCTGGAGATCTGGCGGCTGCGCCTCCCGCCGGAGACCGCCGTCGACGGCGTGCCCCACGCGCCCGGCACGACCGAGCATCTCCTGCTCGCCTCCGGCCATCTCGTCGCCGGTCCGGCCGACGATCCGCGCGGTCTGGAGCCCGGCGACATGCTGGCCTTCGCCGGAGACGCCCCGCACTGCTACCGCACCGGTGACCTGCCTGCCGACGTCACCGTCGTCATCGCCTCCCCGGTCGCGGGCTGAGCCCCTGAGCGCTTCGGCACGCTCACCCGCCGGCCTCGTCGTGCCGAGACGACGCGATGTCCAGGCAGCAGCGTACGAAGTCCCGCACCACGGGATTGTCGTCATCGGCCGGCGCCCAAGCGACGCCCACCTGGCTCGGGCTCACACCGCTGACGGGCCGGTACGTGACTCCGGGCCGGGCATAGAAGCGGGCGGCGGACTCGGGGGCCAGGGCGACGCCGTACCCGTTGGCGATCGCGCTGAGCCAGTCGTCGGGCTGCTCGGTGACCGCGCCGATGCGCACCGGGCGGCCCTCGCGTTCGTCGGCGGCCAGCCAAAAGTCCCGCCATCGCCCCGTCTCGGCCGGGGCCGCCACGAACGGCTCGTCCCACAGCTCACGGAAGGCGATCCGCCGAGCTCCGTCCCGTACGGCCAGGGGGTGGGTGGCGGGCAGCGCCACCCACCGCGGCTCGGTGAAGAGGACCTCCACCCGGACGTTCTCCTGGCCGGGGAAGGGCAGCCGGAGCAGAGCGGCGTCGACGTCGCCGCGGTCGAGCCCGGCCGTCGGGTTCGACCAGGCCGCCTGCCGCATGTCGGCCCGCCACCCCGGCCGCCGGCGGGCGAACTCGGCGACGATGTCCTGAGTGGCCTCGTTGGCGGCGCTGGCCAGAAAACCCACCCGCAACACGCGCGCCGCCCGGCCGGCGGTTCTCCTGGTCTCCCGCAGCACCTCATCCCAGCCGCCCAGCAGCGCGGGCGCCCGCTGCGCGAGGGTCCGGCCCGGCTCGGTCAGGGCCATGCCGGTCTTGGACCGCGTGAACAGCCGCACTCCGAGTTGCGTCTCGAGCTGCCTGATCTGCTTGGTCAGCGCCGGTTGCGACACGAACAGCCGTTCCGCGGCACGGGTGAGGCTGCCTTCCTCCGCCACGGCCACGAAGTAACGCAGCAGCCGCGTGTCGACATCCATGCCATCAGGTTATAGATGCGGATCCGGGCCTGTCGGGGCGCCCTTAACCCCGTCTGAAGAAGACCGTAAGGTCTCCCTGGCAGTGTGGAGCCATCACCACGACAGAGGAAACCCCGAAGGAACGAGATCTCATGCGTACGTTCAAGCTCCAGGTCCAGACCACCGTTGACGGCTACATGGCCGGGCCGAACGGTGAGATGGACTGGATGACGTTCCCGTGGACCGACGACATCAACGCCTACATCGATGCGATCACCGATTCGGTCGACTGCATCGTGCTGGGCCGCAAGCTCGCCGAAGGTTTCATCCCGGCCTGGAAGTCCGGGCCGCCCGGGGAGACCGAGGAGTCGATCGACTGGATGAACAACACGCCCAAAGTCGTGATCTCCAACACCCTCACCGAGTCGCCCTGGGAGAACGCCACCGTCGCCGGCGGGGACCTCGCCGAGACCGTCAACAAGCTCAAGGCCCAGCCGGGCGGGGACATCATCGCCTACGGTGGCGGCACGCTCGTCCGGGACCTGATCGCCAAGGACCTGCTCGACGAGCTCCACCTGTTCGTCAACCCCGCCGCGATCGGCACCGGGATGCCGGTGTTCCCCGACCTCGGCGCACCCCAGCGGCTGCGTCTCGTGACGGCGCGGCCGTTCGAGTGCGGGATCACCGCGCTGCACTACGAGCCGAAGCGCTCCTGAACGTTCTCCGGCGATCAGGCGATGGCCTTCCGGATCGCTGGGACGATCTCCCCGGCCCAGCGTCCGAGGGCGAGGTCGGTGGGTGTGCCGTCGGGCGGGAAGTAGACGAAGCCGGAGGCGTCGTGCTCGAGCACCGCACCGGTGAGCTCCTCGGCCCACTGCTCGACCGAACCGCCGACCCAGCGGCCTTCGCCGTCGCGGGTGGCGGCCAGCGGGCGCGGCGTGATGACGCCGGGGATGTTATAGATCGTGGCGATGTCGCGGGGATCGCGGCCGGCGTCGGCGGCCGCCTGGTCGATGACGGGGCGCGAGTCGCGGTAGCGCGGGCTGAGCCAGTCAGCGGCGTGTCCGGGGATCCATCCGTCGGCCACGCGTCCGGTGACGGCCAGCGACTTGGGCCCGACCGAGCCGGTTCACACGGGCGGGGCGGGGATCGGCGCCGGCTCGAGGTCGGTGACCTGGTAGAACTCGCCGTCGAACGTCACCCGGTCGCCGCCGCCGCACAGCGCCCTGACCAGGATGATGGCTTCCTCGAGCGCCCGGACGGCCGCGCCGGGCCCCAGCCGCGGCAGGCCCAGCCTCGCGATGTCGTCCCAGAGGCCGCCTGCGCCCATGCCCAGCACGATCCGGCCCTCGGCCAGGGCGGACAAGGAGGTGATCGTGCGCGCCAGCATCGGGGCGGGACGGCTGGGGAGGTTGGTGACGCTCACCAGGCCCGCGATGTTCGTGGTACGGCCCAGAGCCACGCCCACCAGGGAGTAGGCGTCCAGCCGGTCCGCGAAATAGGGATGATCCGACACGGTGAACAGGTCCAGCCCTTCCCGGTCTGCCTGGGCCGCGTGGCGGAGGGTCTCCTGCGCCGCGCCGACCGCGGTCGAGATCCCGACCCCGAACAACACTTTTCGCGCCGGAATAGTCATGTGCATCCTGCATGACGTGAGTAGTTCGTGTAGCGAATCATGTGGTGGTAATCTAATCGAATGCGTGAGGACGAGGACAATCTGGGGGTGGTGACCGCACTGGTGCGGTCAGCCTTTCTGGTCAACGCCGTCTATGCCGAATCGGCCCGCGAATACGGGCTGACCCCTCAGCAGGGGCAGCTCTTGTGCGTGTTGATGGCGCAGCCGTACGGGATGAGCGCCCTGGGCCCGATGTTGCGGCTGGCCAAGTCCAGTCTCACCGAGCTGGTGGACCGGACCGCCCAGCGTGGCCTGGTCCGGCGCGAAGCGGACCCGGCGGACCGGCGCGTGGTCCGGGTCGCGCTCACCAAGCGGGGCAGCGAGCTGGCCGAGGAGTTCTACACCGCCACCTGCCGGCGGATCGAGGAGCTTCCCGCGACCCTCGACGGCGCGGCACGCGACACGCTCGCCGATCTGCTCAGCCGGGTGGTGCGAGACAACAACGTGCCGATGGTCTTCCTGGAGCGGGACGAAGCCCCGCCCGTCGCAGGCGGCCGCTGACCCGCCGCCTGCCTCGCCTCCGCGGGCGGCCCGTATCAGGCCGCCGTGGGCACGTCGCGGGCGACCCCGAACAGTTCGGCGAACCGGCCGGTGAACAGATCCGCGCCCTTGTACGCGGAGACAGCCTCCGGGGCCAGGACGATCGGCCCCTCGGGGGAGGGCAGCTGACCGACACCGCCCTCCGGCCCGAGCGGGAGCAGCACGAACGGCGTCGCGGACGGCTGGTAGACGGCGTCGGGCCGGCCACCGCGTACGTGGGCGATGATGTTCTGCGCGACGACCTCGGCGTGGCGCATCGCGTTCCCGGCCATCTTGGCCTCGGCGATGTCGGTGATGTCACCGATCGCGTAGATGTGGCCGTGGCCCTCCACGTTGAGCGTCTCGGTCACCCGGATGCGGCCTTCCGGCGTGCGCACGGAGCCCAGATCCGCGCTGAGGTAACCGGTGTCGAGGCTGACCCCGTAGGCGCGGAACCAGATGTCGGCGGAGATGTCCCCGCCGCTGGACGGCACCGTGAACGACCCGGCCCGTCCTGGCTCGGCCGGTGGCTCCGCACCCAGCGTGATTCCCAGCCGTACGTCCACCCCGAGCGCGTCGAGCTGGTGCCGCAGATCATCTCGCATCTGCGCCTCGAAGCCGGGGACCAACTGCGGCGTGGGGTCGACGACGGTGACGTGCTTGTCCGGCCAGACCGTCTTGATCTCCCCGGCAAGCTCCAGGCCGACCGGCCCGGCACCCGCGATCAGCACCCGGGAGGCTCCCGCGAGCTCGGCGTGGGCGGCCAGCAACCGCTCGCGCGCCGTGCCGGAGACAGCGTCGTCGAACTTGAACGGAAAGGGATAACCGGAACCGGTGGCCAGAACGAGATAGTCGGCGTCCACCCGGTCGCCAGAGGCAAGGACGACGCCTCCGGAGTCGACCGAGACCGCGCGGTCATGGACGACCCTGCCGTGCCGAAGCAGCTTGTCATACGGGAAGAACAGGTTGACCGTCCAATCCGGCTGAACCAGCGCGCGCGGGGAGACCGCGTTCTGGACGAAAGCGTCCTTGGGCTCGATCAGGACGACATCGGTGTCCTGATCGAGCGCCTTGGCGGCGGTGACGCCGCCGTACCCGCCGCCGATGATCGCGACCGTACGCCTCATAGTGCCTACTCCTCACAAGGGTGAGCTGAAGTTCGTGTCCCGAACAATATTAGTTCGGGACACGAACTGCAACTCAAAGCCAAAGACGTGGCGGGCCGTCGGGTGTATTCGGTTTGCAGAATGCCGCCCGCGGAGCGGCGGTCGCAGACGCGGGCCGGCATGGCGACCCCGCAGCCAGCACCACGGTGAGCAGGTACCACAAGGGCGGGATGGTCACCGGGCCGTCGTCGAGGTCTCGGCCGGCCCGATCCCTCTGGCGAGCCCCAGCGGGGGCGGCTCTAGTTCCTCGGCCAGCGCCTGGCGGGCGTCGCGGCCGAGGAAAACGGTGCGGCTGGTGCGGCCAGCCCTTGCCCCGCACACCCGCTAAGCGCGCCTATGGCGGCTACGGGGTGATGATCTATTGGCATGGAGGGAGCGGCATCGCG
Source organism: Nonomuraea polychroma (assembly GCF_004011505.1). Classification (NCBI taxonomy): domain Bacteria; kingdom Bacillati; phylum Actinomycetota; class Actinomycetes; order Streptosporangiales; family Streptosporangiaceae; genus Nonomuraea; species Nonomuraea polychroma. The sequence continues at coordinate 4,018,622 of NZ_SAUN01000001.1, read as the reverse complement.
AAACGGGGAGCGTCAGAGGGCCAGTTGCCAGGCTGCTGTTCCTGTGCCAGGGAACCGCGGGCGGAAGAGGGCTGGTCCCGGCAGGCGGCAGAGCGTCCAGGAAGAGGCGCGCGTAGCGCCGCCGGCCGTCGCTTTGGGGTTCCACGGTCCACAGCACGCTGACCAGCAGGGACCGGCCCTGCAGATCACTGCAGAAGCGTCTTCTTCACTGGATTTCGGGCGGTATCTTCTGGAGTCAGGGCAGGCGCCGGCGGATCGGACTTCCGCAAGGTAGATCTTTTGTCCGATTTGTCATAGAAAGGCGACGAACGCATACAATTTTCGAATGCGTTTCGTCCCTTTTGTCGCGATTGCTGCTGCAGTGACCTTCGGTGTCGCCACCCCCGCGTCAGCCATCACCAACGGCTCGCCTGACGGTGACGCGCACCCCGAAGTGGGCGCCCTCATCGGCGACAAGGCCAACCCCGACGGAACGTGGTCCTACTGCACGGGCACCCTCATCTCTCCCACCGTCTTCCTCACCGCCGCCCACTGCGGCGAACGCAAGCAGAAGACCGCCCGGGTCTCCTTCGCCAGCCACTACGAACCCGGCGCCAAGCTCTACACCGGCCGGTACGTGCCCGACCCGCGCTACAAGGACAAGTCCGACCTCCATGACATGGCCGTGGTCATCTTCAACACGCCCATCACGGACATCAAGCCCGCCCAGCTGCCGACAGCCGGCCTCCTCGACAAGCTCAAAGCCGACAACCGCCTGAAGGGCACACGATTCACCCCGGTCGGATACGGCTCCGTGGACCCCGCCAAGAACAAGAAGGGCCGCGGAGGGCGCTACCACTACACCGACACGCGTAACCAGACGTCCATATCGTTCGACGCCCTCTCCCGCAGGTGGCTGGACCTGAAGCTGAGCTCCAAGACCGACGGCAGCACCTGCTTCGGCGACTCCGGCGGACCGAACTTCCTGGGCGGACCCACCTCCCACCTCCTCGTCGCCACCTCGATCAGCGGAGCCGACGACGCCTGCAAGGGGACCAACTTCGACTACCGCCTGGACACCGCCTCGGCCCGGGAGTTCCTCGGCAAGTACGTCACGCTGCCCTGAACCGCCGACACGGGTGACCGCCCGCTCGGGCGCGCTCGGTGGACCCGGGCAAAGGGGCTCGCGCGAAAGATGGGCCTTTGTGAGTGGGTCGCCTCAGAGCACGGCCCGCGCGGGATTCCGTTCGGTTTCACAGCGCAACCTTGATCTACAGAGTGTTACGAGCGGGAGTGCGCCACCCGGGAACTGCATGACACCCTGGCCCTGCTGATCAGCCCGCAGCAGCGGGCGGCCCTTGACCTGCTGCTGGACGAGCTGGCCCGCTACGGCCTGACCGCCCACCCGGCGCAGCTGAAGAAGCATCCCCCCTCGCGGCGCCTGGCCACGCTGCCGGCCACCGCGCAGCGGCTGGATTGCGTGACGTTCTGGTTCTCAGAGCTGTGTGACGGGCTGGTTTGCGACCGCAGAGGCTGCGCAGGAGGCAAGATCCTCGCGTAGCCGGCGCTGCTGCTCCTGCGACAACGGCGCGAAGATCTGCCGTTCGACGCCGCGTACGGCGACACTGGCCTCGCGCAGCGTCGATTGTCCGGCTCGGGTGAGCTCGGTGGGCAGTGCCCGCCCATGAGCGGCGTGAGCAGGCCGGGTGAGCAGGCCCCGCTCTTGTAGCCGGCGAAGGACGACGTTCATCGACTGGCGCGTGACGAAGGCGCGGCGGGCGAGTTCGGAGTTGGACAGCCCCGGATGCTGGCCGAGCAGTTCGAGGCATGCGTATTGGGCAACGGTGAGGCCCAGTGGACGCAGCACTTCATCCATCGCGGTGTGCAGTGACGCTTGCACCTGCTTGAGGACGTAGCCCACCGACTGGTCAAGGTCGCCAACGGCCTCTTCTTGCGTCATGTCAGTAGTATGACATAGCTTCTATGTCAGAAGCCCTGACATACAGAAGGGATAGGCTATGAGTGGCGAGGTCACGTACTTTGAGCTGCCGAGCAGGGACATCGAAGCAACCCAGCGGTTCTGGGGCTCGCTGTTCGAGTGGACCTTCTATGAGGGCAACTTCCCGGGTTACTCGATGATCCAGGGGCCCGAGCCCATGGGCGGATCGCCGCACGATGATTCGTCACGACACCCGCGCATCTTCTTTGCCGTCGACGACATCACCGCCGCTGTCGCTCGGGTGCGCGAACTCGGTGGCACGGCAGAAGATCCGGTCAATATCCCGTCTGGTGCCTACGCCCACTGCACGGATGACCAGGGCGTGGAGTTCAGCCTGTCCCAGCAGGCAGGTAACCACGATTGAATCGCACCGAGACCACCGGGTCGGGACCGAAGGGATCCGGTCACTTCCTTAGACCACTGCTTCCACTGGCGCTGGCCACCTTCGCGGTCGGCACCGACGCGTTCGTGATAGCCGGTCTCCTGCCGGCGATTGCCGCCGACCTTGAGGTAGACATGCCGGCCGCCGGCCAGCTGGTGACCGTGTTCGCGTTGACGCTGGGCCGCGTCCAAGATCGTGGTGTATGAGATTCGACCACTCTGCGATCTGAATCGCTATTTAAGCAGCAATAGCACCATTGGTCACATTGACATCAGCGGCGTCTTCTTTGGCCTTTCTTCCGGCTGCTTTGCGGCAGTCGGCGAGGATTTCCAGGCCGAGGTAGCGCCGGCCTTCGGTCCACTCGTCGTGCTGCTCGGCCAGTACCGCGCCGACCAGCCGGATGATCGCGTCTCGGTGCGGGAAGATGCCGACCACGTCGGTACGGCGGCGGATCTCCTTGTTCAGCCGCTCTTGGGGGTTGTTGGACCAGATCTGCCGCCACACCGCCTTGGGGTAGACGGCGAAGGCCAGGATGTCCTCGCGCGCCTCGTCCAGATGTTCGGCGGCCTTGGGGTACTTGTCCTCCAACGCTTGGACGACCTGGCGGTGCTGCGCGCGCACCGAGGCGGCGTCGGGCTGCTCGAAGACGGTGCGCAGCATGGTCGACACCCACGGCTGAGCCGCCTTCGGAACGCAGGTCGCCAAGTTGCGCGCGTAGTGCGCGCGACACCGCTGCCAGGAGGCGCCGGGCAGCGTGGAGCCGATCGCATCGCGCAGCCCGGCATGACAGTCGGAGATCACCAGACTGACGCCGGACAGGCCGCGGGCGACCAGACCGCGCAAGAACGCCAGCCAGCCCGCCCCATCCTCGCTGGAGACCACGTCGATGCCGAGGATCTCGCGGTGCCCGTCGGCGTTGACGCCGGTCGCGACCAGGGCGTGCACGTTGACCGTGCGCCCGCCCTCGCGCACCTTCTGCGTCAGCGCGTCGATCCACACGAACGTGTACGGCCCGGCATCCAACGGCCGGTTGCGGAACTCGCTCACCATCTGATCCAGCTCCCGGGCCATCACGCTGACCTGCGACTTGGACAGCTTGGTCACCCCGAGCTGCTCGGCCAGCCGTTCCACCCGCCGGGTCGAGACACCCAGCAGATACGAAGTCGCCACCACCGAGGCCAGCGCCCGCTCGGCCCGCCGCTGCCGCTCCAGCAGCCAGTCAGGGTAGTACGAGCCCTGCCGCAGCTTGGGGATCGCCAACTCGACGGTCCCGGCCCGGGTGTCCCACTCGCGCCGCCGATAGCCGTTACGCGAGTTGATGCGCGCCTCGGACACCTCGCCGTAGCCGGCGCCGCAGCGCTGCTCGACCTCGGCGTCCATCATCATCTGCGCCATCCGCACGACCATCTCGCGCAGCACATCGGGCGAGGCCTGCGCCAGGCTCTCGTCGAACCACTCGCCCTCAGCAGGCAGAATGTCCATAGCGGCCACTTCTCGTTCTCCTTCTTATGCCTTCGACAGCTGTGAAGGATCGCGGAGTGGCCGCCCTCATGTCACATCGATCTTCCCTCACGGGCATCAAGGTGACGAGTAGGTTCAAACCCGTACACCACTCCCGTGGACGCTAACTGACGCTGGCCGTCGCTGCGCCGGTTCTGAGTTGGCTGTTGAGCCCACTGGATCCCCTTACGGAACACACCAGCTCACTCCCTCCATCCTTCACGCCTGTCTCCCTCACGAGTCGTCCGTAAGGGAGGTGCGCGCGATCTACCTCGGTAGCATGCGTCCATTCAGAACGGTAGGGAGCTGCCGAGAAGACAGGCTGGCTGGTCAGGCAGGTGAGCGGCTGATTGGGAACGCGGACGCCAGATGTGCAGGTCACCGGTGAGGTCGGTCGGGTCGGAGTTCCTTGATGATTCGGGTGCGCAGGGAGTGCAGGGCTTGCCTGAGTTCGGCCGGTTCGATGTCTGTGATGTCGGCGTCGAAGGTGAGGAGCAGTCCTGCCAGTCCTGGCCATGACCATGCGCCGAGTGGTGAGTCGGCACGTGGTTTCGGTGACGTACCCGACTGTTGATCCGCCGGGGGGAACCGGGCGACGGTGGAGGCGGGCAGCGCGACGATGGCTGAGCCACGGCATGGCCATTCGGCGGCGGCGTCTCCGCGGTCGTGTGCGGTCATGACTAAAGGCGGCGGGATCGCCGTGCGGGATGTCACGTCGGTCGAAGGGGGTGTGCGTGGGCATGTGTGGTTTGATGCGGTCCACGCGCATCGCGCGCCATCGGTCCGCATCCGGGTCGAAGGCGACCATGTACCAGCGTGCGGCCCAGACCACGAGATCGTGCGGCTCCAGCGTGAGCGTGACGGGTTCGCCGTCACCGGTGTAGTCCACGCGAACGAGGTGCTGCCGGTTGATCGCGCTGCCAACGGCGCGGATGATCTCGGCGTCGATCGGTGGCGCGGGGAACTCCCAGTAGTTGCGGGCTGAAAGGACGGTGAACGCTTCGGCGTGCAGGCGGCTGCGCACGGGCATCGCCTGGTGCAGCGTGGCGAGAGCACGGGCCGCGTTCTCGCGGATGCCGGAGAGGACCGTCGGCACGGTCTGGAGGGCGACCGCCATGGCGACGGCAGCGGACGCGGAAACGAACCTGTCTTTGACCCGGCTCTGCTGAGAATCCGCGCCTTCGCAGTCGGCATGAGCGCTTCGGTACTCTTCTTCGGCGGCATCGGGTCGTACTTCCTCACCCTCTCGGTCTACCTCTCAGAACGGAACCGGCCGAACCGCATGGGAGACCGGCCTGGTGATCCTCTCCTACGCGCTCGGCTCGATCATCACCTCCGGCCTCGGCGTCGCTCTCGCCGCCAAGGCGGGCAGAACGCTCCTGATCGCCGGCTCGCTCACCATCGCGGCATCTCAGCTCGTCCTGTGGTACATCGTCAAGGACGGCAACGATCCCGGATACTGGCTCCTCGCTCTCGCACTCTTCATCGGTGGCCTGGGGCTTGGCCTCGCCGCACCCATTCTCGTCAACGTCGTCCTCGCAGGCGTCCCCGGACGCAACGCAGGCGCCGCGGGCGGGGTGCTCTCCACCGTCAACCAGATCGGCGGCGCCGTCGGCATCGCCGTTCTCGGTACGATCTTCTTCACCTCCGTCACCGGTTCAGCCACCGGAGCACCGGTGCTGCCCGACTACAGTCACGCGCTCAGCATTGTCCTGATCGTCTCCGCCGCGCTCTACCTGATCACGGCGCTCGTGATGCTCGCACTCCCGAAAGCCGCAGTCGAGCACGCCGAGTAGAGAACCCATGCCGCCCCACGTCACGAGCGGCTGACTGGTCGGCAAGCCCGTACGTAGAATCCCCCCTTCATGTACGTGGTAAGGGCCGATTATCACGTACATGAAGCGATCATGAATTGTGTGACTTTCACCGGTTCTTGCGATGCGTCTTCAGCGCTAATTGGCGTCGCCATAACAAGATCTTCGGCCCGGCGAGAGCCATCCATCGAACCTCCGTCTGCAGCACCGCCAGAGCTGGAGTTAAGGGTGTTCCCACCACGCAGATCCGGGACGATCACGAAGATCGTGGAGGCGGGGGTCACACAGGAAAGTGTGAGCAGGGTGCCGCCGACGACGCCTATCGAGCGTCTGAGCTTCTGGGGACTGCCGGGCTCCTGCGGCAGAGCCGTCTCGGCAGGGCGGAGCGTATCGGTCATGGGGACGAGTTCCGATCGACTCGTGCGATGGGCATGAGGGGCGAGCGCGCTATCGTCTCCGGCGGCTTCGGGGCGTCCTCGATTCGTCCACTCCCGGCGGCCGTATGGAATACCTAGGGAAACCAGTGCGTCAAGAGGGGTTCGTCCACGAGATCCATGGATCAAGGCGGGCCGCGGTGCATGGGTGGGCCGTTCCGAACCAGGCCACACGGCATAGCGGCGAAGAGCTTGGCCGCCCGCTGTACACGAAGGTGGCTGAAGCCGCTGGCGCGGGCCAAAGTCGGCGAACACCGCGACCGGCCAGGTTTCAGCGGGCGGGCGCCGCGCGTTCGGCGGTGCAGACTCGGGCCGCGGTGGGCGCCGGAGGGCCAGCCGCACAGGGCGGTGACGTGCGCCTCAGTGCTCAGGGAGGAGATCACCGTGCCCGTGACGGCCACCGACAAGCGATTCATCTTCGTAGACTCCGTCTTCGAGCGTTCTTTGGCACTATTGCACGCGATTCGATTGAATGGTTAGCTCTTTCACGCACAGGAGGTGAACGCCATGGACGACATCGACCGGGCCATCCTGCGGGAACTGCAGGTGGACGGGCGGATCCCGTACAGCGATCTGGGGCCGAAAGTCGGGCTGTCGCCCTCGGCAGCCCGCCAGCGGCTGCAGCGACTGATCGACACAAAGGTGGTACAGGTCGTCGGGGTCACCGACCCGATGGCCATGGGCGGGCAGACCATGGCCATGCTCGGTCTGCGCGTGGACGGCGATCCCCGCGCGGTGGCCGACGAACTCTCACGCCACGACGAGGTCGTTTACGCCGTCCTCGTCTCGGGCACCTTCGACCTCTTCGTGGAGGTCGTCTGCCGTCGCCCGTACGCCCTCCTGGATTTCGTCAACGTCGTCGTGCGTCCCATCGAGGGCGTCGCGGCGGTGGAGAGCTTCCCGTACTTCGGGATCCACACCCACCGCTTTCTGTGGGACGTCGATTGAGCACTCCTGCCTCACCACCACCGAGGTGACAGCGCGACCGGACAGAGCAGCTCCGGTGGTCGGCCCGACCTGTCGTCGACGCGGCGCGTCCCGTCCGCCTGTCCGGGGCCTCTCGCCTTTGTGCCGACGGCCGCCACGGCGGCCGATCACGTGCTGCCGATGCTTCACCCACCGCCCCTGCCGGTCAGCATCCACCCATCCCTCCACCGAACCGCTCCGAGGTACCCGGCATGACGCATCACCAGCCCCTCACCATCGACTTCTTCACGCATCAGGGCCTGCCTGCCCCACGGCTGACCACCGAAGAGGCCCGCCGGACCGCCGCCGAGCACTTCGGGCTCGCGGTCCGCGCCGAGGCGCTGGGCAGTCAGCAGGACGCCAACTTCCTGCTGACCCACGACGACGGATCGCCCGTGGCCGTCCTCAAAATCGCCAACCCGGCGTTCACCGCGACCGAGATCGACGCGCAGGACACCGCCGCAGACCTGATCGCCGACGCACATCCCGGTCTGCGTGTCGCGACCGTTGTGCGCGATGTCGATGGTGTCCGCAGGACTGCCACCGTCCCAACCGACAACGGTCCGGTCACCGCCCGCCTGCTGCGGTATCTGCGCGGTGGGACGCTCTCCGGCTCACGTCACCTGACGCCCCGGACGGTCGCGGCCATGGGTCGTATCGTCGGCCAGGTCAGCACGACCCTGCGGTCCTTCCGTCATCCGGGCCTGGAGCGGGTCCTGCAGTGGGATCCCCGCCACGCCGACCGCGTGGTCACGCGACTTTCGGACCACGTCGTCGAGGCGGAGCGCAGATCCGCCGTGCTGGCCGCGACCACGGAGGCCTGGGCCGTTCTCCTGGGGGTCGCCGACCGGCTACCGCGCCAGGCCGTGCATCTGGACCTGACCGACGACAATCTCGTCATCTCGCCCGAAAGCCCCGTGCCACTGCCCGACGGGATCATCGACTTCGGCGACCTGACGGACAGTTGGGCGGTGTGCGAGCTCGCCGTGACACTGTCCTCGATCCTCCACCACGACGGCATGGAACCGCACCACGTCCTGCCCGCCGTCCGCGCGTTCCACGAGATCAGGCCGCTGTCCGGGGACGAGGCGACGGCTCTGTGGCCCCTGGTGGTGCTCCGGGCGGCCACCTTGGTGGTCAGCGGACGGCACCAGGCCGCCGTCGACGGCGACAACGCCTACGTGAACGCCGCGCTCGAGCGCGAGTGGCGCATCTTCGAGCAGGCCCGCGCCGTGCCGACTGCGGTGATGACCGAACTGATCGTCGAGACATTCGGCCTGACCCGCCAACGGGCCACCGCCGCGGTGCCCGCGGTGCCCGTGCTGGCCGGACCGGACCCCGCAGGCATCGCTGTGCTGGACCTGGCCGTCGGGTCCGACACCATGGACCACGGCACCTGGCTGGAGGACGCAGCCGTGGACCGTCTCGCTGCCGGCCTGCTCACCGCCGGCGCCACCACCGTCACCACCCGCTACGGTCAGGCGCAGCTCACCGCTGCCCCCGCCCTGTCCACCACCTCGCCCGCCACCATCGCCACGGGCGTCGACCTGTGGCTCGACGGGCCCGCCGTCCTGCAGGCGCCGGGCGACGGCGAGGTGCTGGCGGCGGTGCCCGGCCGCGCGGCCGTCACCTTCGGGCCCCACGTGCTGCATCTGTCCTTCCCCGACGCCGCCCACCCGATCCCGCCCACTGGCAGACCCGTGCACGCAGGCGACCAACTGGTCGCCCTGCCCGCCGGCGCTCGCGTCCACGTCTCGCTCCGGCGGCCCGAGGCACCCACGATCCCCGCACTGGTGCGGCCCGAGTACGCCGTCGGCTGGCTCGCGCTCACCGCCGATCCCGCCCCGCTGCTCGGGCTGCCCGCTGTCGGCGGTGCCACCCCGGAGGACGACCTGCTCGCCCGGCGCGACGCGGCATTCGCCCCGGTCCAAGAGCACTACTACGAGAACCCGCCCCGCATCGAACGCGGTTGGCGCCACCACATGGTGTCCGCCGAGGGCCGCTCCTATCTGGACATGGTCAACAACGTCACCCCGCTCGGCCACGCCCATCCCCGCGTCGAGCAGGCGATCTCGCGGCAGCTGCGAAGGCTCAACACCAACTCCCGGTTCCACTACGCCGCCGTCGTGCAGTTCACCGAACGCCTCGCCGCTCTGCTGCCGGCCCCCCTGGACACCGTCTTCCTGGTCAACTCGGGCTCCGAGGCCGTCGACCTGGCGATCCGGCTCGCGATCGGCGCCACCGGACAGCACGACGTCGTCGCCCTGCGCGAGGCTTACCACGGCTGGACCTATGCGTCCGACGCCGTGTCCACCTCTCTCCAGGACAACCCCAACGCACTGGCCACCCGCCCGAGCTGGGTCCACACGGTTGACTCACCCAACTCCTACCGGGGGCGTTGGCGCGGCGAACAGGCCGACAACTACGCCCTTGAAGCCGTCCAGGTGATCGATGAGCTGGCCGCGTCCGGCCGCCCGGCGGGCGCCTTCCTCAGCGAGTCGTACTACGGCAACGCCGGCGGCGTCGCTCTGCCCGAGGGCTACCTCCCGCAGGTGTACGCGGCGGTGCGTCGGCACGGCGGTCTGGCCATCGCCGACGAGATCCAGGTCGGCTACGGCCGCCTGGGTACCTGGTTCTGGGGCTTCGAGCAGCAGCAGGCCGTCCCTGACATCGTCTGTGTCGCCAAGGCCATGGGCAACGGCCATCCACTGGGCGCCGTCATCACCACCCGGGCCGTCGCCGACCGCTACCGCGACCAGGGCTACTTCTTCTCCTCCACCGGCGGCAGCCCCGTCTCCAGCGTCGCCGGCCTCACCGTCCTGGACACCCTGCGCGACGAGGACCTGCAAGGCAACGCCGTGCGCACCGGCGCCCACCTCAAGGCAAAGCTCCAGGCCCTCGCCGAGCACCATCCCATCATCGGCGCCGTGCACGGCTCCGGCCTCTACCTCGGCCTCGAACTGGTGCGCGACCGCCACACTCTGGAGCCCGCCACCGAGGAGACGGCCGAACTCTGCGAGCGCATGCTCCACCTCGGCGTCATCGTCCAGCCCACAGGCGACCACCTCAACATCCTCAAGATCAAGCCACCGCTGTGCATCGACCCAGCCGGCGCCGACTTCTTCGCCGACACCCTCGACCGCGCCCTCACCGAACTCGGCCACCGCGGCACGGGCGGGCACACCCGCTGAACGACAACGGCGCTCCTGCTCCCAACGTCGATCGGCAGCCCGACTCAGGCCACGCCTTTGCTCCTCTGCATGGCCACCGACGCCATAGCCCTGGGCAGGCCCCGCCAGTCCAAGGCGAGCGGCAACCCACTGCCCGAGGGCACCGCCACCACCGAGGATCCCCAGAAGTTGATCTTGTTTGAAATCGCGTTTCTCGACAAGATCACCAAGGCCTCTCTTATCTCGTGATCAACTTCCCTGGAGTGTCCAAGAAACGTGTCGAGAAGTCGTGGTGTCCAACAACTTCGCGAGTGCCGTTTCTCGTACAATTGCGGGGTGGCGATCATGCCATCCGACGCCAGGGACGCCGACGCCGCGGGTGGCGAACTCGTCGTTGATGACCCGCTGGCCGCTGAGCCCGCCAGCGCCACCGGCGCCTTGATCGGTTACGCCCGTGTCTCCACCGCCGGGCAGCTCCTGGACCGGCAACTGGCCGCCTTGACCGAAGCGGGCTGCCTGCGCATCTTCGCTGACAAGAAGTCCGGCAAGAACGCCGAACGCGAAGAGCTTTGGAAAGCCCTGGACCATCTGCGCGCCGGCGACACCCTCGTGGTGCCCTCGCTGGACCGGCTCGGCCGCTCCCTACAGGACCTCATCTCCATCGTGGCCGGGCTGCGCAAGCGCGGTATCGGCTTCCGCTCGCTGCACGAGCGCTCGACACCACCACCTCGGGCGGTCGGCTCGTCTTCCACGTCTTCGCCGGGTTGGCCGAGTTCATCCGCGAGCTCATCGTCGAGGGCACCCGCGAAGGCCTGCAGGCGGCACGCGCCCGCGGCCAGCGGCTCGGCCGCCCGCCGGCGATGACACCGGAGCAGATCCGGCACGCCCGCGACCTGCTCACCCACCCGGGCAACACCGTCTCCAGCATCGCCCGCCTGCTCGGCGTCAGCCGCTCCACCATCTACAAGTACGTCCCCGAGCTAACCACCGACTCCCGGCCCGCCCTCTCGGCGAGTACCCCGGCCGCCTTGCCTGCCGCCGAGTAACCCGCCGCCGCTGTCCGGTCTCGGCCGCAGGTCTGTACGCGGCCCCGTACCGGGACGACCGTGAAAGGGTGAGCAAGCCGCGGCGGCAGCTGACCGACCTGAGCCCGACGCGGCGCGAGCAGGCGCTGGAGCGCTACCGCATCCTGCGCCCGCACCTCGAGGACGGCGTGTCCCTGGCCCGCGTCGCCGTCACCGACGGCCGGCCGTACCGGACGCTGCAGCGCTGGCTGGCCGACTACCGCCGCGACGGTCTGGCCACGCTGGCCCAGGACGGCACACGCGGCTATCGGGAGAGGTGTGAGCTGGTGCATCGCCGGGAAGCGAGCCGGCCCAACCACGGCTCCACGATGCGCCCGACCACCATGGACACCGGCCGCCCCGCCACCGCGGCCTCGTGAGCAACCGCCGCAACAAGGCAAACTTCCCAATGCCGCCGGGACCGTGCACGTACAGAACGCTGCAGCCGCCGCCGTACAACGCCGCGTGGAAAAACCGCCCGCCCCAGAAACGCCATCTCGCGAGCTGCTTGCAGGCGCCATCCCAGCAACCCGGACTTATGGGTACTTCCCGATGACGCACCCCTAACCCCAATGCCGGTTAGTTAACGCTTGAGGTGTGACGTCAAGGGTTCACGGAAAACTGGGACAGAAGAACGGAGATCCAGTAGAACGGGTGATCTTCCACAACCATCCGTAACAGACTGGATCTCCGTTGAGCCGACAGTCTGCCAGGTCTGTCCTGGCGTGCGCCATCAGCACGGTCACATCGACCACCCGGACCGCGGCGGGGGTGTTCGCGCCGGGTCATCTGGGCGAGCTGACCCAGCTCATTCCCTTTGAGATGGTCGATGAGGCGCTGGCGGAAACGGGTGCGGTCGAGCGGAGGTTGCGGGACCTGCCCTCGCGGGTGGTGGTGTATCTGCTGCTGGCGGCGGGGCTGTTCGCCGGGCTGGGATATCGGCAGGTATGGGCTCGGCTGGTGTCGGGCCTGGCCGACCCGGGCTCGCTGCCGTCGTCCTCGGCCTTGGCCCAGGCGCGACGCCGGGTCGGGGTAGCGCCGTTGAAGGCGCTGTTCGACCTGCTGGCGGGCCCGCCCGCGGGTGCGCTGCGGTGGCGGGGGCTGCTGGTTTGTGCGATAGACGGCACCACGATGTCGGTGCCCGACAGCCCGGCGAATCTGACCCGATACGGGCATCAAAGCGGTTCACATGGCGGGTCGGGCTATCCCCTCGTCCGGCTGCTGGCCGTGGTGGTCTGCGGCACTCGGACCCTGCTCGCGGTGACCTTCGGCCCGTTCAAGACCGGCGAGACCAGCTATGCGCCCGCCTTGTTCGGCTGCCTGCGGCGGGGAATGGTGCTGCTGGCCGACCGGAACTTCGCGGTCAAGGACCTCGTCACAGCGATCGCCGACACAGGAGCGGACCTGGTGATCCGCTGCAAGAACAACCGGGCCCTACCCCGGCTGGCCACCCTGACAGACGGGTCGTGGACCAGCGTGCTGGGCGGGGTGCCCATTCGCGTCATCGACGCCCACATCACCGTCACCCTGTCTGGCACCCACCGGCGGGCCATCCACTATCGGCTGATCACCACCCTGCTCGATCCGCACCGCTACCCGGCCCGGGACCTCGTCGTCCTCTACCACCAGCGCTGGGAAATCGAAACGATCTACCTCGAGCTGAAGGCGACCATTCTGGGCGGGCGGGTCCTGCGCGCCCGCACCCCGGCAGGCGTGGACCAGGAGATCTACGCCCTGCTCACCACCTACCAGGTCCTGCGGCTGGCGATGGCTGAGGCCACCGCCATCCATCCCGGCATCAGCGATGACCGGGCCAGCTTCACCATCGCCCTGCTGACCGCCCGCGATCAAGTGATCCACGCCGCCGGCATCCTCGCCGACACCACCATCGACCTGCTGGGACGTATCGGCCGCGCCCTCCTTGAAGATCCCCTGCCACAGCGCCGCGAACGCATCAGCCCACGCATCGTCAAACGCGCGATCTCCAAACACCGAGCCAAAGGACAAGTCGACCGCACCAACCACCGCGCGAGCACCACCATCGACGTCCTCACCGAACACCAGTTGACAGCAGCCCAAAGCCCTTAACTTCACGGCATTGCCCCTAACCCCTCTCCGGACACCCGGTCGATACCGCTGTTGAATGCCGGACCGAACCCTTGGGCGCGCTGGTCGGATTATCGGCTACATCTGCTCCCCGTTCTCGATGACGTAGCCCACGCCGGGGTGGGGTCGTCGTGGTGGTGGCGTGCCGCCGCTGTCTGGGCGGTACTCGAAGTGCCACCACTCGTTGTCGTACATGCGGTAGAGGTCGTAGCGGGCGCCGTGTTCCTCGAGCCAGCGCGCGCCTTCGTGGGGGCGCACGTCCAGCGCGATGCCCTTGACGTGGCTGGATTCCGCCGGTGGTAACACGAGCATGCGTGCCGAGGCCGGGGAGCCGGAGCGGCGCACCTCCTCGTCGAACATCCGTTGTTGGACAAGGGGATCGCGGTATCCCGAGGTGAGGCCGATGAGCTGGCCGTGACGCCAGAGCGCCTCGGTGCGCGCCGCGGTGAACGCCGCCATGGCGCCGTCGGTGAGCCCGGTGAGGTCCTCGGCGGGGAATCGCATCCCCAACGCCCAGCGGCAGGCCAGTTCGCGGGCGCGGCCGGGACGGCGAACGAACGCCACGGGCAGCAGGAGCACGGCGAGCACCAGCGTGACCGCAGCGTACAGCCGGTCACAGGGCCGAGGTGGGATGGTGCGTGGTTCGTTCATGACGAACTACGATTGGCACCAAATGTGCGTGCGTTGTCCGCCGCATGTCACCGTTTCTCGACGGCGGCCACCGTGAGCGCGGCGGTGACACAACCATGACACGGCGCGGACGAGGCGGGGACACGGCTGGCCGACAGTGGATGGGGTTGACCGGCGGCGAATTACGGAGCGTGCTGTGAAACTCGGCGGCGTGTCGCGAGTGTTGTTGATCGAGGATGACCCGGCCGTGCGGGAGGGCCTTGAGCTGGCCCTGACCCGGCATGGGCACCGCGTGCGCGCGGTGGAGTCCGGCGAGCAGGGGCTGGACCGGCTGCGTACGGACCTTCCCGACGTCGTCGTGCTCGATCTGATGTTGCCTGGCATCGACGGGTTCGAGGTCTGCCGCCGCATCCGAGCCGCCGGTGAGGTACCGATCATCATGCTGACCGCGCGCGGCGACGACATTGACGTGGTGGCCGGGTTGGAGGCGGGCGCCGACGACTACGTGGTCAAGCCGGCGCAGCCCAGGGTGCTCGATGCACGCATTCGCGCGGTGCTCCGGCGGATCGGCCGGGACCAGGCGGAGCTGGAGCGGCACGGGGACCTGACCATCGATCGGGCCGGGCTGGTGGTCGCCAAGCGCGGCGTGCCGGTCAGCCTCGCCCCGACCGAGCTGCGCCTGCTGCTCGAGCTCTCCGGCACGCCGGGCCGGGTGCACAGCCGCCAGCAGCTGCTTGAGTCGGTGTGGGAGCACGGGTATTTCGGCGACTCGCGTCTCGTGGACGCGTGCGTGCAGCGGTTGCGCGCGAAGATCGAGGACGACTCGGCGGCGCCCGTCTACGTGCAGACGGTGCGTGGGTTCGGGTACCGGTTCGGGCCGGTGTGAGCCGCCGGTGGCACCTTGGCCGAGCCTGGGGCTGCGTGCCCGGCTGTTGTTCGCCTTCGCGCTGCTGTGCGTGGTCACCGCGGCGGCGGTGGCCGGCGGGAGCTACGTCCAGGCCCGCAACGCCATCCTGAAGAGGACCCAGGATGCCGCGGTGCAGGCGGTGACGAGCCGCCTGGAGGCGCTCTACCCGTTGCGGAGTGCGACGCCGGGCCCGGCCGAGCTCGACGAGATCGCCACCGCCGCGGCCGATCAGAACAGCTTTGCGGTCGCCGTCTACCGCGAGATGCACTCGCCGCTCGCCCCGCCGCGGTGGCACTGGACGCCGGGCGGGAGGGCGCCGGTCTTGGATCTCGGGATGATTTCACCGGAGTTGCGGCAAGTGGTGGCCGGCGGCAGTACCGCATGGCAACGTGTGGTGTGGGAGGGCGAGCCCAACCTGATCATCGGCACGCCGTTGCTGATCATCGGGCAGGACCGGACGACGCGAGTGTCCGGCATCGAGGTCTACACCGTGCGCAGCCTGCTTCCCGAACAGCGCAGCATCGACGGGCTCGCCGCATCCGCATGGCTCACCGGCGGGGCGGCCTTGGCGTTCGCGGTCGTCCTCGCGTTGCTGGCCACCCGTGGCGTGCTGCGGCCGGTGCGCGAGCTCGGTCGGGCGGCACGCCTGCTGGGCGAGGGTGAGATGCGGACCAGGATCGCGGTCCGCGGCTCCGATGAGCTGGCCGACGTGGCACGCACGTTCAACAACACCGCCGCGGAGCTGGAACGGCATGTCAAGCAGCTGCGCGAGATGGAGGCCGACGCCCGCCGGTTCGTGGCCGACGTGTCCCACGAGCTGCGCACCCCGCTGGCCGCGCTCGCCGCGGTCGCCGACGTCCTGGACGAGGAGGCGGCCCGGCTGCCCGAGCCCGCCGGCAGGGCCGCCAGGCTGGTCAGCCAGGAGACGCTCAACCTCACCGCTCTGGTGAACGACCTCATCGAGATCAGCAGGTTCGACTCCGGCGTCGCGGCCCTCGCGCTGAACGAGGTCGACGTGGCCGAGCTGGTGCGCGCGACCTTGCGCGTTCGGGGCTGGTCGGAGCTGGTGCACACCGAGCTTGCCCCCGCGGTGACGGCACGGCTGGACCCGCGCCGAGTGGACGTCATCCTCGCGAACCTGGTCGGCAACGCCCTGCGGCACGGCGAGCCGCCGGTGTCGGTACGGCTTTGCGCCGACCCGCACTGGATCGCTCTCGAGGTCCGCGACCACGGAGCGGGGCTGGACGAGGCGGTGCTGCCGCACGTGTTCGACCGGTTCTACAAGGCCAGCGCGGCCAGGGCCAGGTCCGAGGGCAGCGGCCTGGGCCTCGCCATCGCGCGGGAGAACGCGCGCCTGCACCGAGGCGACCTCACCGTCACCAACGCCCCGGACGGCGGCGCCATCTTCACGCTTCGCCTGCCACGCCGGGCACACGATCCGGACGGGGGCCCCGAGTGAGAGCCGGGCTCGCCCGCCGCGTGCTGGCCGCGGGCCTCGTATCGCTCGTCGCCGCGGCCGGCTGCGGCGTGCGACCCAGCGACGTCATCGAAGCCGGCGACCCGCCGAGCGGACGCGTCGCACCAACCACGACGATCACCCTCTATCTGGTGAAGAACGGCCGACTCAGCGCGGTAACGCGGCCCGGGCCCGGTGGTCGTCCACTGTTCCAAGCGGACACGCTCGCGCTGCTGGCAGCCGGACCCACCGCGGAGGAACAGGCGCACGGATTCACCACCGACGTCCCGCCTGAAGCCGGCCCGTTCTCGGTGACCGCCAAGCCGGCAGGCCACTTGGCGGTGACGATGTCCACTGCGGCCGGCGAACTGTCCACACTGGCCGTCGAGCAGATCGTGTGCACGGCCGCCGCCACGGCGCCGGAAAGCATCGCCCAGGTCACCGTCGTCGGTGCAGGGCAGAGCGTCGGCCCCCGGAGCTGCCCGGCTCGGTAGCCCAGGTGGCCGCGATACGCGAGCACTTCCTCCAGGGGCTGCGCGAGCGGGACCCGGGCACCGGGCTCGCTGCCGTCCAAATCGTCGCGGTCCACTGGGCGCTGGCGCAGGACAACGCCGAACGCCTGGCGTACGGGGAGCCGGCCGACGAGCGCCATCCGGGTGCGGTGGCTGACGCGGAACATGCGTTCGCGCTGCTGGAGAACGGATTGCGGCACCCGACGCCGCAGCAGTCAGCCAGTCACTGGCGGGCGAAACGACCGCGGGCGACCAGCTCCACCGTCACCAGGATCGCCGTGGCCTCGGCCGCCAGCAGTGCCACGAGAACCACGAGCTGTACGATCCCCGCTTCGATCGGGCTCGCCCCGCCGATCAGCATGCCCACGAACGCCCCTGGCAGGGTGACCAGTCCCACGGTCCTGGTCTGGTCGAGGGCCGGCACCAGCGCTTGCGCAGCGGCCGGACGGCAGATCTCCAGCGCGGCGTCGCGTGGCGTGAACCCCAGAGACAGTGCCGCCTCCACCTCGCCTTTGCGCTGGACCAGCTCGTCCGTCGCCCGCCTGCCGGCCAGGGTCGTGGCCGTCAGGCAGCCGCCCAGCAGGATTCCCGCGATGGGGATGACGACGATGCCCTGCGTGGAGATCGCCCCGCTGACCAGCAGGATGGCCAGCACCGGCACGGTGCCCGCCGCGATCGGCACCCCGGCCCACCACAGCTCCCGGCCGACCGCGATGCGCCGGCCCGCCGTGAAGGTGGCGACGCCGTACATCAGGAGGATGAACGCCGCGACCGCCGCGGAGTAGGCGACGACCCAGGCGATCACCACCGACACCACGCCGAGCTGCAGCGCCGCCCTGAGGCAGGCGGTCACCACGGCGTTGCGATGGCCCAACCGGCCTGTCCAGGCCACGAGCGCGCCGAACGCGACCAGCAGGACCAGGACAACGGGCAACCACGACGTGAGGGAGATCAATGATGAGCTACGCACGGCAAGCAGTCTCCCGCACCTCGCATAGCGGCCTTGGGGCGGGAGCCGGGGCGGTGGCGTGCCTGCGTTCACCTTGTCCGCGTGAGAATCCATCAAATGGGCTTGATGCATCAAACCAGTTCGATGTATGTTCGTGAGCATGACACGGTCGGGTCATGGCTCCATCCCGCCGGCGTTCGTCCGGCTGGCCGGTCACCCGCTGCGCTGGCGGCTGCTGACCGAGCTCGCCGACAGCGACTACCGGGTCCGCGAGCTGGTGACACGGGTCGGCCAGCCGCAAAACCTGATTTCCTACCACCTGCGACTGCTGCGCGACGGCGGGCTGGTCACCGCCACGCGCAGCAGTTTCGACGGCCGGGACAGCTACTACCACCTGGATCTGGACCGCTGTGCGGACGCGCTGAGAGACAGCGCCGCCGCGTTGCACCCGGCGCTGCACCCGCAGGCCGCGCCACCGGTCCCTTCGGACGACCAGCTGTCCCCGCGCATCAGCGTGCTTTTCGTCTGCACGGGCAACAGCGTCCGCTCACCGATCGCCGAAGCGCTGCTGCGCCACCACACCGCCGGCCGCGTGACCGTGACCAGCGCCGGCAGCCGGCCCAAGCCCCGGCTGCATCCCGAGACCGTACGGGTGCTGCGCGAGGAATTCGACATCGACGTCTCCGGCCAGCGCCCCCGGCACCTGGACACGGTCGCCGGCCACAGGTTCGACCGTGTGATCACCCTGTGCGACAAGGCCCGTGAGGTCTGCCCGGAGTTCTCTCACCACCCGCGCCGGGCCCACTGGAGCATCCCCGAGCCGTCCACGGCCGGCGACAGCGGCCCGGCCGGCTACCCCCCCTTCGAGCGCACCGCCGCAGAGATCAACACCCGCATCCGGCATTTGCTGCCCGTCCTTGCCGCTCCCAGCCATCAGGAGGCTCCGCTGTGACCGCACCCGACCACTACGCCAGCGTCCGTTACCTCGTTGACGACGTTCAGGCCGCCATCGACTTCTACACCACCCATCTCGGCTTCACGCTGAAGACCAGCGCCGCACCCGCCTTCGCCGACGTGGTCCGTGGCCCGCTGCGGCTGCTGCTGTCCGGACCCGCCAGCTCCGGCGCCCGGGCCACACCCGACGAGGCCAACACCGCCGGCCGCAACCGTATCCACCTCACCTTCGACGACCTGGACACCGAGATCGCCCGGCTCCGCGACGCCGGCCTGTCCTTCCGCAGCGAGGTGATCGCCGGGCCCGGCGGACGTCAGATCCTGCTCGCCGACCCCGCCGGCAACCTGATCGAGCTGTTCCAGCCGGCCCAGCGGACCGATCCGCTCACGAACGCCTCGTAGACCGCCGTTCCGATGTCGCCTCGGCCTTGCGGCCCCCTCCAGGCGCTGGACGCCTGGGCCGCCTGGCGACCAGCACCTCGGTCACCAGCACCTGTTCCCACCGGCCTGCCGGGTTGTCGGCGAGCAGCGCCTCTCGCAGCGCGTCGACGAAGGCGGGCAGCTGGTCGCCCAGCCGCGCGGGGGAGCTGTAGGAGTAGGAGAGCTGGAGCCCGATCAGCGCGTCTGCGTCCCAGGTCAGCCGCCGCGCGAAAACTCTGGACTCCACGTCACTGAAGGATGAGGCGGCCAGCACGTCGCGGTGGTGCTCGCCGGTGGCGTGAAAGGAGTTGGCGGCCGTGTGGATGTCGAGGCCGAACTCCTCGCACACCCGCCGCTCGACGGGCTGCCACGGCTGCGCGGCCGGCTGCCACGGCTCTCCCGGCTGCCTCGCCGGGCCGATCACCGCCACCGCGCTGCCGGGCGGCAGCAACTCCTCCAACTCCGCCAGAACGGCCCTGCGGTCCATCCAATGGAACGACCGGCCCATCACCACGTGGTCGAACGGCGGCAGCGCCCGCAGCGTGGTCGAGTCGCCACGCACCCACGCGATGTTGGTGACGCCCCCGGCCAGGCGCCTGCCCTCGGCGAGCATCTCCTCCGCGGGGTCCACGGCGAGCACCGTCTTGACCTTCCGGGCCAGCGGGACGGCGATCGTTCCCGGGCCGCAACCGAGATCAAGGACCCGGCCGCCCGCCTCGAATGCTCGCGCGAGGTGCCCGATCGTCGCCTCGCCGTAGCCGGGGCGGTATCTGGCGTAGTACAGCGCAGCGCCGCCGAACAGATCCTCCACGGTGGGACCATAGACGATCTCCAGCAACTCTGCGGGTACGTGGTCGCTCGCCTCGAGGCCCGTTCCATGGGGCTGCCCGGCATGACGACGCTGGCCCGGTTCGTGGCCCGAGTGCGTGATGAGGCCTACGAGCGGTTGTGGCAGACCATGCATGACCTACTCGCGTCGAGCACCCGGTGGTGCGGCGGCTGGCCACGATGCTTAGTCTGAGCAGAGTTGAGCGTGCAGGGTCTGGAAGGCCCACCGCTCCCAGCGCTCGCGCGGCCAGCCGCGTTCGTGCACGAGCAGCAGATACAGTTCGGGGCTGAGCAGGCCGTAGAGCAGGTCGGCGGCCTCCGCCACCGGCATGTCCGCCGGCGCGCCGGGCTTGCCGACCAGTGCTTTGGCCGCCCGCTGCTGGACGACGTAGCGAGGGTCGACGTCGTGCGGCCACAGTGCGGCGACCTCGGGGTCGCTCGCGGCCGCCGCGTCCAGCATTTTGCCGATCGGCGCGACCCGCTCCAGGACCGAGGTCGTGCCCGTGACGTAGGCGTGCAGTATGTCCTGGACGGTGCCGGCCGCCAGCGCGTGGGTGAACCACGGCCGGTCCATGGTGGCTACCGGCTTGTCATCGCCCGCGATCGTCACGTCGACCAGTTCCTTCAGCAGGGCGCGCTTGTTGCCGCAGACGAAGTAGATCGTCTGCACCGCGACCCCGGCCCTGTCGGCGACGTCCTGCAGGTTCGTCGCGCCGTAGCCGTCCTGCACGAACAGCTCCAGTGCCGCCGCCAGGATGCGCCGGCGGGTCTCTTGCGCCTTCTGCGCCCGCTTGCTGGGCCGCTTGACATCGCTCATAGCTAGAGTCTATCTCTAGACTCGTTCACTAGAAGTCACATCTAGAGATGAGGGCTAGTAATGCCGGTCATCACCGTCACTCGTTTCCAAGCCGATCCCTCTGACGCTGAGGAGCTCCGGGCCAGGCACGCCGCACTGGTGTCGGCGACCAGGGCGGCCTTCCCCGGGCTGACCGAGGCGCGCCTCGGCCGGATCGATGAGTCCACATGGGTCGGCGTCTGGCGCTGGGACTCGGCCGCCAGCCTGCAGGCGGCCCGCCAGGCGGTGCCCGGCGGCGCCGTGGCTGCCGCGGCCTTCGCGCTGACGCGCGAGGCCACCGTGGACGACATCGACGTCCTGGACGAGCACTGATGGCATCCCCGGCCCCGCAAGTGGGCCGGGCCTTTCCCCCGATTGAGGAGATGTCGTGATCGAGATTGACGCGTTGACCAAGGTGTACGGCGCGGCACAGGTCCGGGCGGTCGACGAGGTGTCCCTGCGCGTCGACGCCGGAACGGTCTTCGGCTTCCTGGGCCCCAACGGCGCCGGCAAGACCACCACCATCAAAATGCTGGCCGGACTGCTGACCCCCACCTCGGGCCGGGTCCGGCTGGGCGGCTTCGACGTGGCCCGGCAGCGTCCGTCCGCGATGGCACAGTTCGGCGCCGTGCTGGAAGGCTCGCGCAACGTCTACTGGAGCATGTCGGCCTGGCAGAACCTGATGTACTTCGGCCGGCTCAAAGGCCTGCGCAAGGCCCAGGTCGCCGAGCGCGCCCAAGATCTGCTGACCGATCTGGGGCTGTGGGAGCGTCGCCACGACAAGGTCGGCAGCTTCTCCCGGGGCATGCAGCAGAAGGTCGCAATCGCCGTCGCCCTGATAGCCGACCCTCCGATCGTCCTGCTGGACGAGCCGACGCTCGGCCTGGACGTCGAGGCCACCCGTACCGTCAAGAACTGGATCGCCGAGCAGGCCCGCGAGCTCGGCACCACCATCCTGCTCACCACTCACCAGCTGGATGTGGCCGAGGAGCTGTGTGACCGGGTGGCCGTCATGCGGCAGGGGCGGCTCGTGGCTGACCTGCCCACGCGGGAGCTGCTGGCACGCTTTCGCGAACGCGACCGGTACGAGATCCGCGTCGAGGGAGCGGCGCCGCCTGGCTTCGACGCTGTCAGCCGCGACGGCGTCACCACGATCAGCGTGCGGGTGAGCGATCCGAGCGAGGTGTATGAGGTAGTTGAGCGGCTGCGCGCGCAGGGAGCCGTCCTGGAGTCGCTGATGCAGGTGCAGCCCGATCTTGAGGACGTGTTCCTCGCTTTGGTGAGCGAGCCACCCCATGCATGAGGTCCTGCGCGCGGAGATCGGCAAGGGCCTGCGCGTTCAGCTCGCGCACCCGGCCGGACATGTGATCACGCTGTTGATCAGCACCATGATGTACCTCGGCCTGCAGTTCGTCCTGGGCCAGGGCGAACTGCGGCAGGACCTGCTGCCGCAAACCCTGGTCGCGATCGGCGGCTACTGGTTCCTGCAGTACGCCGGCCTGGTGATGGTGGCCGACCTCATCGAGGAGAAACGCGCGGGCACCTTCACCCAGTCACAGATGAGCCCGGCGCCCCCGTGGCTGCTGATGCTCGGCCGGCTGATCACCGCCTCGGTGTTCGGGCTGGCCGTGGCCGCCGTCGCCGCTCTCGTCCCGATGCTCTTGGCCCAGATCGCAATCCCCTTGCGCTGGGCGGCGCTCCTGCCCGCCGCGCTCCTCGTGGTCAACGCGCTGGCCTTCACCTTCTTGCTGGCAGCCCTCGCCCTGGTCTCCCCGATGATCGGCGCCCTGCAGTCGCTGTTCACCTCGCTGGTGCTGCTGCTCAACGGCTCGTTCCTGCCGCTGAACCTGTATCCGGACTGGCTGGCCGCAGCGGCCAGACTCCTGCCCACCACGCTGGGCATCGAGGCGCTCACCCAGACGCTGTTCGAGGGCCGCACCCTGGCCGAGGTCTGGACCGGCGGCGCGCTGCCCTGGCTGCTGGCCCACACCCTCGTACTCACCGCCGTCGCCGGCCTGCTGTTCGTCCGCAACCACCGACGAGCCCTGGAGTCGTCATGACCTTCGTCCGCGGATTCGCCGCCGAAGTCCGTAAGGGCCTGCTCAACCTGCTCGCCGGATGGCGCGAAGCCCTGCTGGAGATGATCACGTTTCCGCTGTTCTACCTGCTCATCGTGCTGTTCATGGGACGCGGGCAGCTGCGTGCGGATCTGCTCCTGCCGGTGCTGCTCGGCATGGTGGCGCTGACCTTCATCCACGAGCAGGTCAACCGGGTGTTCTGGAGCTACCTGGGCGACATCCAGTCCGGCGTACTGGAACAGACCTACCTGACCCCGCTGCCCTCGGCCGCGAGCATCCTCGGCCGCCAGGTCGCCGCCGTGATCGCGGCCGTGCCCACCGCGCTGGCCGTCCTGGCCACCGGCGCTGTCGCCATCACCCTCCAGGGCGGGCGGCTGCCTGTCGACGCGCAGGTGATCGTACCGTTGGCCGCCATCGTGCTGGGCACCTGCGGGCTCGCGCTCATCTTGTGCGGCCTGACCTTGGTGTTCAAACGCATCGAGATCATCACCCAGGTGTCCGTGGCCGTCTACGCCATCGCGGGCGGCACCCTGGTCCCCCTGGCCGCCATGCCCGACCCGATCGCCTTCCTCAGCCGGCTGGTCGTCCCCATCGCGCCCGGTATCGAGGCGATGCGTGACATCCTGCTCGGCGGGCATTCCCTCGCCGCCCTCCCGACCGGCTGGGGTCTCGGCTGGCTGCTGGCCCAGCCGCTGCTCATCACGGCGGTCGGGGTGGTCCTGTTCAACCGGCTCGAAAATCTCGCCCGACACCGCGGCACCCTCGGCCGCTACTAGGCCAGGAACCTGAAGGAAAGTGAGCAACTGACGTGAATGTGTTCCTGTGGGTACTGCAGGCCGTCCTGGCCGCTGTCTTCGGCCTGGCTGGGATCATGCATGCCACCCAGACCAAGGAGAAGCTGCACCCCATGGCGCCCTGGGTGGAGGACTTCACCCTCACCCAGATCCGCCAGATCGGCGCGGTCGAACTGCTCGGCGCCCTCGGTCTGACCCTGCCCGCCGTCACCGGCATCGTCCCTGTCCTCACCCCGCTGGCCGCCGCCGGCCTGGCCGTCACCATGCTCGGCGCCGCCGCAACCCACGCCCGCCGCAAAGAGCCGGCGGCCATCGCCGTCAACGTGGTGCTGTTCGCACTGGCCGCGGTCATCGCCTGGGGCCGCTTCGGCCCCTACGCCTTCTGACCACCTGAACACTTCGAGAGCCGTCACCGCAGGCGGGAGGTGCATCGATGCCGGGGACAGCCAGAACCAGGAGCTCACCATGGCACCACAGAACGTGACCGTGCGCCCCATCGGCCACGTCGTAGAAGGCCGCGGCGAGATGTATGGAGACAAGAGCCGACTTGGACGACCGAACTCATGACCCACCATTACTGAGGCTTCATGCGCAGGCAGGCCTGGCGAAAGCCTTCGGGTTGCGCCAAGGTCCCAAAGAATCACGCCATGCCCCCCATGGCCTGCAAATCCTCGATGTAGCCGGCGGCGATATCGTCGGGTGGGTTGGTGTACACGCGCAGGGAGCGGTCGTTGGCGTGACCGAGGCGGCGCTCTAGTTCGGCACGGTGGTGCCCGGAGCGTTGCGACAGCTGGAAGGCGAAGGTGTGCCGGGCGTCGTGCGGGCGCAGTACGCCGAGCTTGCGACCCGGGTCGGCGGTCTGGGCGTCGTGCAGGCGGCCGCCCCCCAAGGAGAGTGTTGATCGAACTCGGCGACAACCGGCCGTCCGGGCGGGGGCGGTGATGGACGCGACCGAGAGGAACAGGGCGGCCGCCTGCGCGAGTTGCATGATCCGGCCGCCGCTGACGAGGAGGAGTGACCACGATGGGTGAGCCGCGCGAGGACCTGGGCACGATTGGCGCAGCCGCGGGCGCCGACCCCGCCAGGATTACCCGAACATCGTCGTTCACCTACACCGGCGCCAACGTCGAGTTCGTCGACGAGGGCGAGGAGGCGGGCAGGTCATGGTCATGCGGGTGCAGGCCCGCGCGGCTGGTCAACCCTCTAGTTGAATCCGGTCGAACGACATTCAACCTGGCAAACGTGGCCAACGTGATCGCCGCAGATCGGGGAGATGGGTCATCTTCATCTAAGGCTGTCGTTTCGGCGTGCACTCCACACGGCCAGCCCGGCCACCAGGACGAGAACGCCGGCGAGCCATAGGATGCCCTGGAGTGGCAGGGCATCGACGATTGTGCCGCCGGCCAGCGCGCCGAGACCGATCGAGAGGTTGAACACCGCCACCCACAGCGCGGAGGCTTCCTCGACCGCTTGTGGCGCGGCCTTGATCATCCACGTCTGGAGGCTCGTGGAGACCCCGCCGTACACCAGGCCCCAGACGACGAGCAGCGTTAGCCCGCCCGCGGCGGTGAGCCCTGCTATGGGGTAGAGCAGCACGGTCACCCCCAAGGCGGCGGCGATGGTGAGGACCGTCCGATGGAGCCGCTTCGCCACGGCGGCACCCGCGATGAAGTTTCCCGCGACGCCTGCCACGCCGAATCCGAACAGCAGTGGCCCGACGAGTTGCGCGTCAATGCCGGACAGATCCTGCAGCACGGGGCTGATGAACGTATAGGCCGCGAAGTGGCCGGTCACGATCAGGAAGGTCGCCAGGATGCCGACCCGGACGCCCTGGTTGCGGAACTGGTCGGCGAGCCGCCGCAGGCCGACGGGTTGAGCGGCGGTCAACGGTGGCAGCACGGCCAGCAAGGCGACCAGCACGATCAGTGCGAGGGCGCTCAGCGCGCCGAACGCGATCCGCCAGCTCGCCAGCCCGCCGATCATGGTGCCGATGGGGACGCCGAAGACGTTCGCTGCCCCGACGCCGCCGAAGATGATCGCCGTGGCCCGCGGCACGAGCGGGGCGGGGACGAGCCGGACGGCCAGACCGCCGGCGATGGCCCAGAACCCGCCGACCGACACCCCTACCAGCACGCGGGCGGTGATCAGGAGCGGATAGTTCGGGGCCAGGGCGGAGGCCAGGTTGGCGAGCGTCATGAGTCCCATCAAGGCGACGAGCAAGAGCCGGCGATCCATCCTCCCGACGAGTACCGGGACCGATGGCGCCGCTACGGCGGCGACGATGCTGGGGACCGTGACCATCAAGCCCGCCGCGCCCTCAGAGACCGACAGTGCCGATCCGACGGGGGTGAGCAGCCCGATGGGGAGCTGCTCGGCCGTCACCAGGAGAAATGTGCCGAAGGCCACGGCGGACACCGCGATCCAATGATTCCTCGCTGACGCGTCCCGCCCGGTCATCGTAGGGTGCGTTGCCGCCACGTCGATCTCCCCTCTCTCATTCGGGAGCGATCGCTCCCGTACGACGGCACACCCTAATACGGGAACGATCGCTCCACAACATTGGTAGAGTGGCGACCATGGCACGGCCCAGGGAGTTCGACGAGCAAGACGTGATCGCCAAGGCGACCGACCTGTTCTGGCGTCGCGGTTACAACGCCACGTCCGTCCGCGACCTGGGCGCCGAGCTCAGACTCAAGCAAAGCAGCCTGTATCGGACCTTCAACGACAAGCGCACACTGTTCTTGCGGACGCTGGACCACTACCGGGCGACGGAGTCCACGCAAGCCGAAGAGCAGCTCAGCGCCCCCGGCCCCAGCCTCGAGATCCTGCGGGAGTGGTTGACCTGGATGATCAGCCACGAGGCAGGTCGCGGCTGCTTCGTGGTCAATACGGCTGCCGAACTCGGCACCACCGACCCCGACGTCCAGCAAAGGACCGAGGACGCGTTCGAAGTCACCAGGAAAACCCTGGCGTCACTGCTACGCCGCGGCATCCACGACGGCGACCTGCCCGCCGCATTGGACGTCGACGCCGCAGTGGAGCTGCTGTTCACGACGGTGCTTGGACTGCGCGTACGCGAACGCGCCGGACACGACCCCCAACGGCTCGCCACAGCAATCGACTTCACGATCAAAACGCTCGCGACATCTGCGACCTGACCACACCTATCCCGGTCGCGGAGTATCGAGGCACCGGCCGCCCCTGGAGCTCGTCATCGGCTCAGCAGAGCTTCTGAGACGACGCCTTCTCGGAAGTTCACTCCGGTGGTGACTTTCGAGAATCCGTTCCAGGCCGGATCACAAACGCCCGAGACAACTTCGCCAGGCCGGCCAGAGACGGGCACACCAGCGACGAGATCGCCGCCCAACTGTTCCTCAGCCCGCGCACGGTGGAGTGGCACCTCGGCAACGTCTTCGCCATGCTCGGAGTCAGCTCTCGCAGACACCTCCGTTCAGTGCTGTCTCCTCCGAAACCGGGAACGCCGCAGCGTAGCCGGCAGCGGACGACCCATCGTGTGTGAGTCCGCCGCTTCTAGGAGAGCGCGGATTCCGCTGGGTCGCCGACGCCGAGATTCGTGCCGCCCGAAGGCTGGCCCGGTGCTCGTCGCGCGGTGATCGTCATGACAGCGAGTCCGGCCAGGACGATGGCGGCGCCGACGTACAGGGGAGCGGTGTAGCCGAGGCCGGCGCTGATGGCGAGGCCACCGAGCCAGGCCCCCAGCGCGTTCCCGACGTTGGAAGCCGACACGTTGGCACTGGCAGCGAGCGGGACCCCGTTCGCGTAATCGGTGACGCGGGTGATCATGCCGGGGACGCCGGCGAACCCGAACAAGCCAAGCAGGAAGACCAGGACCACCGATGCGACGGGACTGGCGGCCAGTAGCCCGAACGCGGTGAGCGTGACGGCGAGGCCGGCCAGGGAGACGATCAGCGTGCGGTCCCGGTTGGCGTCTGCGGCCCGCCCGCCGCCCACGTTCCCGATCACCAGGCCGCTGCCGTACACGACGAGCAGCCAGGCGACGTCGGTGCTGGAGAAGCCGGTGATCTGGGTGAAGGTGTAGGCGATGTAGCTGAACGCGCCGAACATCCCGCCGTAACCGAGTGCGGTGGCCGCCAGCGTCAGCCAGACCTGCGAGGAGCGGAACGCGCGTAGCTGGACACGCAGCCCGTTCAGGCCGGAAGCCGTCGAGGGATGCGCGCGGTCCACCGCACCGGCCCAGCCCGGCACCAGCGCCGCGATGGCAATCAGGGCGATCACCCCGATCGCGGTGATCGCCCAGAATGTGGCGCGCCAGCCCCAGCGTTCGCCGACCAGGGCGCCGAACGGAACGCCCAGGACGTTGGCGAGTGTCAACCCGGCGAACATCACCGCCACCGCCCTCGACGCCCGCTCGGCCGGAACCATTCGCCGTGCGACGAGCGAGCCGATGCCGAAGAACGAACCATGGCACAGGGCGGCGACGACGCGTCCGAACAGCATCATCGGGTAGCTGGGTGCGACGGCGGACAGGAGATTGCCGACGACGAACAGCGCCACTAACCCGATGAGGACCGACTTGCGGGACATCCCGCTGGTGGCGGCGGTCACCACGATGGCGCCGACCGCGACGCTCAGCGCGTATCCGGAGATCAGCCATCCTGCTGCGGCTTCGGACACGGCCAGGCTCCGGCTCACCTGGGGAAGCAGGCCCGCGATCACGAACTCGGTCAGGCCGATCCCGAAACTGCCGAGGGTCAGAGCGATGAGCCCGACGGGCATTCGCCGGCTGCCGGTTGCCTGAATTCTCACCCGAACATCATCCACTGGGACACGAGCCGACCGATCGCCGACCCCTGTCGCGCCCGTGCCGGCCGCCGACCACCGCCGATGGACGCCGAAGCGGGCTGGGCCGTGCTCGCGTGCGCCCATGGTGCCGGATGGGGTCGAGCCGGCGAAGGTCCCGAGGTCGAGCCGGTGGAAGCGGCCCGTCGCGGGCGTCGAAGCGGACCATCGCCGCCAGCGGGCTCCCTTCGCTGACGCTCGACCGATCCTGACCTCATGTCCTGCGCCGTTCAGGATCGGGCGCGCGCGCCGTTACTGAACGGCGGGATGTTGTGGTTGATACGGAAAAGTTGGTTCGGGTCGTACTTCGCCTTCAGCGCGGCCAGCCGCCGGTAGTCCGCCTCGGTGTAGGCCCGCCTGACCCGCTCGGGAGCCGAGTCGTGGTCGAACAGGAACCCCGGAAGCATGGCGCCGGTGTCCCACCGCCGGAGCCGCTCCAGCACCTCGTCGGCGGCCTTGCGCGTCGCGTCGGCCTGCCCGGCCGAAGCCGGCATCCGCATCCACAGCTGGAAAGCCGCGCCCTGAGTGCTGACCGCGTGCGGGCGGCCCGGCGGCCGGTTCAGCGCTCCGCCCAGGTGACGTAGCTCGATGCCGAGGAACGGGCCGCCGGGCGTCGACGGGTCGATGAGTGAGACCAGCTCCTGCACGGCCTCGTCATCCAGTTCGTGCAACAGCGCGCTGCGCAGGTGCGTCATGACCGGGTTCTTGGGGTCTTGGTAGATCTCGGTGATCTGCGTGTACGGCATGGCGCCGCAGGTGTCCTTCTCCGGGCCGAGCGCACGCAACGGCTCCACCAGCCGCGCGCCCTGCTCCTCGTCCCCCGTGTAGACCACCCGGACCTGCACGAACGAGCGGCCGCGGAACGCCTCGGGCAGCTGCGGCACGTCGGGGAAGCGCAGCAGCGTCACCGAGGACGACATCTCCTCCGGCTGCTCCTTGGCCCAGGCCAGGTAGGAGCCGAGCACGTGGGCGGCGTGCCTGGGGTCCTCGCCCGGGTAGTAGAGCTCACCACCGTAGATGGTGCGCAGCGGCAGCAGCTCGATCTCGGCCGCGACCACGACACCGAAGTTGCTCTTGCCGCCCCGCACCGCCCAGAACAGGTCAGGCTCCTGGGTGGGCGAGACGGTGCGCAGCAGGCCATCGGCGGTGACGATGTCGAGCGAGCGGACGTAGTCGGCGGCGAAGCCGTACGTGCGACCGGTCAGCGGGAGCCCGCCGCCGGTCAGGTAGCCCATCACCCCGACCTGGCCGGAGGAGCCGCACAGGGGCGCGAGGCCGTGCTCGGCTGCTGCGGTGAGCACTTCACCCCACCGCAGCCCGGCTCCGATCCTCGCGGTGCCGGCACGCGGGTCCACCGACAGCTCGCGCAGCTCCCCGGTGGCGATGAACACGGCTCCATCGGCAGGCACCGACTTGCCGTGCCCGGTCGACTGCACCGCAACCGGGCGTCCTGCCTCCGCCGCGAACCGGACGGCAGCGGCCACGTCATCGGCGTCGGCGGCGACCACGACCGCCGCGGGCCGGTGCTCGACCGTCAGCAACCAGCCGGAGCGGGCCTCCTCAAAGCCCTCGTCACCGGGGTAGAGCGTGCGCCCCCGGATCGGCGCGCCCAGGCTCACCAGGGCGTGCCAGTCCGCCTGCCCGCCGGCGAGGCGGTCGCCGGTGAACGTGGCCGAGGTGGTGGTGTGCACCAGCACGCCGTCGGGGGTGTACACCCTGGCGGTGCCGACCCCGCGATATCCGGCCCCCTCGAGATGAGCCTCGACATGGATCTGCACGCGGCCCGAGTGGCCTGCGGCCGGAGTGAAAATCTCGGTGAGCTCGTAGGAGAAGTGGCCGGGCTGGCCTGCGCTCCAGACTCCGGTGCCCACGCTGCGGGGGGTGCGCAGTGCAAGTGTGCCGTCGGGGGCGAACGAAATGGTGAAGGAGTCGGTCTGGTCGTCGTGGTGCATCAGACCGGTCCAGACTCCCGTGGGGGTCTGGAGCGCGTCGGCTGCGGAGTTCGTATTCAGCATGTCAGTTATCCGCCTTTCCAGGATGTCAGTTATGCGTCTTCTCGAAGGACTTCGCCGCGTCGTCGACCTCCGCGGGCGGCGGAGCGCTCGGCATCCGGGCGTTGCGCAGCAGGGGCGCGGCCGCCATCCAGCGGCGCGCTGTCGGGCGGGCTGTCTGGCGCCTTGATGGTGGCTGTGCTCATGAGAGATCACACCTCTCCACGATGAAAATGTTGGACAAACCAACGTTGGTACGGCCAACCATACATGTAATCGTGGGTGGGGCCAACAACTTGCTAGATTGCCCTTGTGGACACCGCAGAGGGAACGCTGCCGCAGCGGCTGCGCACGCTGCCGAGCAGGTTGACCAACCATGCAGCACTGATCGCCAACCGGATCGTGGATCAAGCGCTCGCCCAAGCCGGCGCTCGGCGCTACCACTACGCCCTGCTCGCCGCGCTGGAGGAGTTCGGCCCGGCCAGCCAGGCCGCCCTCGGTCGCCGCACCGGCATCGACCGCAGCGACATGGTGGCGACCGTCAACGACCTCGCCGAACGGCAACTCGTCGAGCGCGCACCCGACCCAGACGACCGCCGACGCAACATCATCACCATCACCGCGGCAGGCCGAACACAACTCACCCACCTCGACCGGCTGCTCGCCGCCGCCCAAGACGAGTTCCTCGCCCCATTGCCCGCGGCCGACCGGCGGAACCTGATCGACCTGCTCACCCGCCTCGTCAATCCTCACGGCGACAAGCACAACTGATGTGTCATTCGCTGATCGGGAGTACGCCAACCCCTCCCGCCGCTGGTCCGATTCCCCGCGCCCGGCTGCTGGACGGCGCCCAGTGGCAGGCGGTGCGCGACGACGTGCCGGCCGGCCTGAACCTGGAGGCACCGGTCGACGAGCACCTGGCTGAACGGGTGCGGGTGATGGATACCGCGGCCATGCTTCCCCGCATCGACCTGCGGTGACCTGCTGTTTGGGGTGCACGCCTGGATGGACGGGCTGCGCTTCATCGTGCTTCCGGCCGGCGTGGCGGCCGATGGCATCGGCTGGGCGCGCGACGTCGGGGCGGATGCCATCGCCGTGCAGACGGATCAGCCTGGTGACACATCTGGGTGCCGGAACCTCCGGACTGGGCCCCCGGCCCGGTTCCGCCTGTGCGACAGGTCGCGACGGATCCGGCCGAGACCCTGGGCCTGGCTGGTCACCGCCGTGCAGGCACGCCCGATCGCCATGCCCCTTGCGGCACGACGGGACACCGCATATCGTGCCGATGTATCAGCCCGATATATCGAGCCAACGGTTTGCCGGTAACGCGACTGACGCGGGAGCTGCGATGAGGCGGATCGACTACGACACGGAGCAGTACCAGGACTACGCGCGTGGCCGGGCGCTTACCGAGCAGCAACTGCAGACATGGATCAGTGCCTTCGGAGCGGTGCTGCCCGAGCGGCGTCCGCTGGCAGGGCTGGACGTCGGCTCAGGGACCGGCAGGTTCACCCCCGCGCTGGCGCGAGCGTTCGGGCCGGTGACCGGCGTCGAGCCGTCGGTCCGCATGCGGGAGATAGCGCAGGCGCAGTCCCCGCATCCCGGTGTGCGGTATCTGGCAGGCTCCGCCGAGGACATGCCGGTGCCGTCCGGCAGCGCCGACTACGCTCTCATGTTCTTGTCCTGGCACCACGTCCAGGACAAGCCGCGGGCGGCCCGGGAGCTGGCCAGAGTGCTCAGGCCCGCCGGGCGGCTGCTACTGCGCGCGAATTTCAGCGACCACCATCCCAGGCCGTGGTGGCTGGAGCACTTCCCCCGCGGCTTTGAGGTGGACGCCTCGCTGTTTCAGCCGCTGCACGAGGTCATCGCGATGTTCACGTCGGCCGGCTGGCGCGTTGCCGGCTTCGGCACGGTTACCGAGCCGTCCTCCGGCACCCGCGCTGACATGCTCCAACGGCTGCGCCTGCGCACCCTTTCGTTCTTCGCTCAGCTCAGTCCCGACGAGCTGGAGGCCGGCTTCCGCCGCCTGGAACAGGCTGTTGCCGCAGATCCCGGCGCACCAGCGCCTGTGTTTTCTGAGCCGCTGCTCACGCTCGAACGGCTCTAGTAACGCCATGGCGCCTGGTTGACCTGCGTTGTGGTTTGTTCGTGGGAACGGGCTGCGCGTCCCTCCGCCGGCACGCGGCGAGCCGCGCGGATTCTGCATCGGGATCACCTACTCCGGGCCCCGGCCACCTCGACCCGGAACGTGCTGGTGGACCGGCTGGCGGAGTGCGCGGCGGCGGGCGTCGAGCCGCCGCCCGCCGGCCTGGCACAGGCACTGGTGCGGCTGCCGCCGTGTGGGACGGCAGCGTCTTCACCGTGACCAAGTTCGACCGGTTCGCCCGCAACATGGCCGAAGCCGATGAGATCCTGGCCGACCTGCCTGGACGCGGCGTCCTGTACGGCCTGGGCGCATCCGTCTATGACTGGAACGACCCGTTCGGCCGGCTGTTCCTGCAGGCCCTCGCGATGGTCGCCGAGTTCGAAGCCAACCTCGGGCACATGCGCACCCGCGAGGGCATGGCCCTGGCCAAGAAGAACGGCAATGTTCCTGGGTTCCAGTAAGTAACAAGCCCGATGACGCTGGTCAGATGATCCGGAAGTTGGCCATCATCATCATGTCCTCATGTTCGAGGTTGTGGCAGTGGAAGACGTACTTGCCGCGGTAGGAGTCGAACCGGACCAGGACCTCGACCTGGTCGCCGCTGGCCAGGTCGACGGTGTCCTTCCAGCCGGTGGCGTAGGGGCCGGGGTCCAGCACCTGGAAAGGCGTGAGGTGGATGTGGATGGGGTGCGCTACATTCTGCGCGCGCAACGTCCACCGCTCCACAGTGCCGAGCCTGGGGGTGGCCGCGATGTGGTCGGGGCTGAACGCCCGGCCGTTGACGGTCCACAGGCTCGTGCCGTGCCGTTCCGCACCGCCGCGCTGGAAGGTGAAGGTCCGCTCCGCGACGGCCTCCGACGGCGACAGCGGCCGGAAGTCGGTCAGCTTGCCCGGGACGCGGCTGTCGTCGGGTGCCTTGCGAGCCACCACGAAGCGCATGACGTTGGCGGTGCCGTCCTGGCCGAGCCGGTTCGTCAGCGTCACCTCCTGCCCGACCGGATATCCCGAGAAGTCGACCACGACGTCGAACCGCTCCGCCTGCGCGATCTGCAGCCCGGGGTGCGCCACAGGCGCACCGAGGAGGCCCAGGTCGCTGCCGATCTGGATGAAGGATGCTCCGCCGGGCGGCGGCGGGTCGAGCGCGAGCCGGTAGCGGCGGGCGTTGGAGGCGTTGAGCAGGCGGAAGCGGTAGCGGGCGGCGGTGACCTCCATGACAGGCCACGGTGCCCCGTTCACCAGCACGCAGTCCCCCAGCACGCCGCTGATGAAGTCGCTGTGCACGTCGGGGTAGATCATCGAACCGTCCTCGGCGAAGGAGCGGTCGGCGATCATGAGGGGGACGTCCCGCTCGCCCTTCGGCAGCGGCAGCGCTTCCTCCTCATCGTCGTGCACGAGGTGGAAGCCGGCAAGTCCCTTGTAGACCTGCGGTCCGGTGTGGTCCATCCGATGGTCGTGATACCACAGGGTGGCCGCGGGCTGGTCGAGCGGATACACGTACTCGTGGACGGATCCGGGAGAGACGAGGTCGGTGGGATACCCGTCGTGCTCGGCGGGCGTCCTGCCGCCGTGCAAGTGCACCACGACAGGCTCAGGCAGCTCGTTGCGGTGGCGCACGACGGTCTTGTGGCCGCGCCGCGACACGATCGTGGGGCCAGGGAAGATCCCGTTGTACCCCCACACCTGTGTACGCAGGCCAGGCAGGATCTCCGCCTGGCCGACCCGCTGGGTGATCTCGTACACGCCGGCGCTGGAGGGGCGCAGCACCGGCGGGATCGGCAACGGCACGGTGAACGGCTCCGGCAACCGGGCCGTACTGCGGAGCAGGCTTCCGGCGCTGGACTCGGTCTCCACGTTCGCGCCGCCGGTGGACCCGCCGCCGTTCGTGGACCCGCCACAGCCCGCCAAGGGGGCCAGGATCAGGCCGCTCGCGGTGGTCCGCAGAAGGCGCCTCCGGGACAGACTCACGACTTGCTCCTCCGCGCGTTATCGATCAGTACCGCGGCGACGGCACCCACGACGGCCAGGACCTGCGGGCCGAATCCGATGATGAACGTCCACGGTGCTTGTATCGTGCCGTTGCTCACGACCAGCCTCGCCAGTACCTCGCTGAACAGGACGAATCCCACGGCCAGCCCAGCGAAGAGGCCGAGAATGGCCACTCCGAGTGTTCTCATGCCGCCGTACGCTAGATCGCCGTGGCAGCCGTGGTAATCGGCTGGAGGCGACAGCAGGTGTCAACATCGGGCGACTGCGGGCTATCGGCCGGCCTGGCTATCCTCGGGGTGGTGCAGGCAGGAAACCGTCAATTGCTCGGCGACGCGGTGCTGGGCATGGCCGTATCGGCCGTCGTGGCCGTGGCCGTCACGATGGATCTCGGCGGCACGCGTGGTCCCGACCTGGTGGCATACGTGTTCGCGGCCGGGCTGGGCGCGCTCATGCTCGTCCGGCGGCGCTTTCCCGTGCTGGCGCTGGCGGCGACCGCGGTCGGCCTGATCGCCTACCACGCCGCCGGCTATCCGCCGATCGGGCTGGCCCTGCCGGTGGCGGCCGGGCTCTACTCCGCGGCCGAGGCGGGCAGCCTCGTGGTCGCCGCGACGGTGGCGGTGGCCCTCGTGCTGGTGAGCACCACGTTCCGGCTGATGGAGGGCGAGGACCCGGAATACCTGCTGGGGTTCGAGCTGTCGTCCACGATCGGGCTGATGGTGGCCGCGATCGCGCTCGGCGCGGCCGTTCGGGCGACCCGGCTGCTGCGTGCCGAGCAGCGCCGTACGATCGCGCGGGCCGCGGCAGAGCGCGAGCACGAGGCCCGGCGGCGAGTGGAGGAGGAGCGGCTGCGGATCGCGCGGGACCTGCACGACGTGCTCGGCCACACGATCGCGGTGATCTCCGTCCAGGCCGACGTGGCCAGGGAGGCCCTCGACAACGACCAGGCCGGGGCCCGCTCGGCGCTGACGATCATCCGGCGGGCCGGCGACGACGCCATCCGCGAGCTGCGCGGCACGCTCGGGTTGCTCAGGGACGCCGACCAGGGCGACGGTCGCGCGCCCACCGCCAGCCTGCGTCACCTGGACGCGCTCGTGGCGGCGACCACCGGCAGCGGGCTGGCGGTCCAGCTCAGTACCGAGGGCGAGCCGGTGGCCCTGCCCGTGGTCGTGGACGCCACGGCCTGCCGGATCGTGCAGGAGTCGCTGACCAACTGCCTGCGGCACGCCCGGGCGACCAAGGCCGAGGTCCGCCTGCGCTACGAACGCGACCGGCTCGGCATCACCGTCGCCGATGACGGGCGCGGCGCCGACCTGCCTCACGAGCCGGTCGGGCGCGGGCTTACCGGAATGCGGGAGCGGGCCGCGCTGCTGGGCGGCCACCTGGCGGTGAGCTCGCGGCCCGGCGCCGGGTTCCTCGTCGAGGCGTCGCTGCCGCTGGAGGCGCCGCGATGATCCGAGTCGCGCTGGTCGACGATCAGGAGCTCATGCGCGCAGGGGTGCGGGCGCTGCTGGAGCGGGCCCCGGACATCACCGTCGTCGGCGAGGCCGCGGACGGCTTGGCGGGATACGCGCTGGCGGTCGCGGAGCGGCCTGACGTCGTGCTCATGGACATTCGCATGCCGGGGGTCGACGGGATCGAGGCGACCCGGCGGATCGTGGCCGACGAGCGGCTGCGTGACGTGCGGGTCGTCGTGCTCACCACCTTCGACACCGACGAGCACCTTTTCGACGCCATCCACGCGGGCTCGTCCGGGTTCCTCCTGAAGAACGCCGCCCCGGACGACCTGCGTGCGGCGGTGCGTACGGTGGCGGGCGGCGAGGCGCTGCTGTCGCCCTCGGTCACCCGTCGCGTGCTGGCGGCCGTCGCCCACCGGCATCCTCCGCCTCGCGGGCAGTTGCCTGCGGCGCTCACCGAGCGCGAGCGGGAACTGCTCGCCGAGATCGCCGCCGGGCGCTCCAACGACGAGATCTCCCGGCGCCTGTTCCTCAGCCCGGCCACCACCCGCACGTATGTCAGCCGGCTGCTGACCAAGCTCGGGGCACGCGACCGCGCACAGCTCGTACACTTCGCCTATGAGAGCGGCCTGGTTCAGCCGGGCGAAAATGACGGGTCTCCGGTGGCCGACCCGCTGCCGCGCTCCAGGCCATAGATGAAGCCGACACCGACAAGCGAGGCCTGTCCCCGCTGTTCCGGTCCGACGACAACCTCTACGGCACTATCGACATCGATATGGGCCGCCGCCTCGACCTCGACCTCGCAGCCTGACCGCTTCCGCCGGAAAACCGTTTGAGCCTTCCTTCGGTGTTGCCGTAGGTTGCCTGCGGCCCGTCGTAGTGAGGACAGAGGACAAGACCGCGTGACCCCGCCTGCTCTTTAGACCTGACACCTTCTTCCGCTCATCTTCAAGCCGACCCTCCCGTCGGCTCTGCCGGGCTGCACGTGTGCGCCCGGTCGTACAGCGTTTGAGGCCGCGCGCAATCGGCCTCGTGTCAGGTCTAGAGAGATCATGTCTTCACAACCTCATACTGTGCTGCCCTGGGTCGTTCGCCGGACCAGGCTGCCTCTGCTGTCGTTGCGGTGCGTGGACTGCGGGTCGGAGTCGGCCACCACCGGCGAGGGCAGGTTCCGCGTCAACGCCAACGGCAAGCGGCTGCACGTGTGGCTGCTGGTGCGCTGCGTGTCCTGCGATCGGACGAGCAAGCTCGCCGTGTACGAGCGAGTGCCGGTCACCTCCATCGACCCGGCCGAGCTCGACGGCTACCACGCCAACGATCCGGAGCTGGTGGCGTCCACGCTGTTGGATCCGCTGCTCGCCCGGCGCAACCGCTTCACCCTGGACTGGAAGGGGGCCTGGCGGCTGGACACGCCGTCGGCATGGCTCGATGAGGCGTGGCCGGTCAAGGTGGAGGTCGTCTTCGAGGATCCGGTACCCGTGCGCCCCGACCGGCTCATCGCGCACAGGCTCGGCCTCAGCAGGAACGAGGTGCTGCGCCGGATCAAGTGCGACGTTCCGCTACGCCGTCCGACGAGCGCCGGGTTCACCTTTACCGTGATGGCCGGGGACTAGCGGGATGTAGCCGGGGCGCGCGTTCCCGTCTCAAGCATCCGGGCGGAATCCCTCTCGCCCCCTGGGCGGCTCCGGCGGCACGGAGTCGCCCAGGGACAGGCGCCCCCTTCTCCGCCCCTTGATCATCCTGACATCGGGGTCTGGTGGCCACCCTGTCGGGAAGCCGTCTAATTCCGACACCCCTGCAAAGGCGCCGCAGCGCGATCAAGACCTACTTTGGGGCTGGGACACCTTCGGGAGCGGAGGGCCCGAACGAGAGGCGTGGGCTGCGCGGGGTGCTGGTCAAAGTGTCCCGATAAAATAGCCCGGTGATCTTGAGTCTTCCCCCCGGCGAGTTCGGCGCCTACCTCTTCGACTGCGACGGGACCATAGCCGATTCCATGCCGCTGCGCTTTCTCGCTTGGCAGCAGGCGTTGAGCGAGTGGGGATGTGAGCTCTCCGAAGAACTGTTTTACGCGTGGGGCGGTCGGACGGTGGTCGATATCATCACCGACCTCAATGCAAGCCAGGGGCTGGCCATGCCGGTGCTGGCCGTCGCTCGCCGCGGTGAGGAGCTCTGCCAGGAGATGCTGCCCCAGCTGACCGCAGTGCCCGGCGTGCTCGAGCACATCGAAGCTGAATTCGGACGCATCCCGTTCGCTGTCGTTTCTGGTAGCAGTCGTGAGTCGGTGACGGCTACGCTGACCGCCCTGGCACTGCTCGACAAGTTCGAGGTGATGGTCTGCGCCGGCGAGTATCCGCGGGCTAAACCCGCCCCGGACCCGTTTCTGCTAGCAGCCCAGCAGTTGGGCGTCGACCCGAAGCACTGCTTGGTCTTCGAGGACGCCGACAACGGGATCCAGGCTGCTCAGGCCGCTGGCATGGCCTGGGTCCACGTTCCGCCGCCAAGGCGACGCTGACCCTCGCCGACAGGTGGACCTGAACAACTCCGCTCGAAACCGTCCGGAACAAGATGTCGTCCCACAGGTCAGCAGGTGTCCCTTCCGACAACTTCATGCGGAAGGGACAGCAGGATCGTGATGCCCTGCGGTCGGCGGCGCCAACTATGAGGGCGACGTCATCATCACCGGCTCCGGCCCGAGCCCATCACCTCCCGCCCCCGGCTGAGGGGCGGGCGGCGGCCCCAGGTGGCCCAGCGCCAGAGCCACTCGATCGGGCCCTGGCGGAAGCGGCGCAACCAGAGGGCGGACCACAGCCACTGGACGGCGAGGACGGGACCGGCGATCAGCAGCACCGTCGTCGAGGACCAGGTGTCCGGCGAGCCGCCGATGACGCGGGCGGTCACCAGGACCAGGACCGTGGCGGTCAGGTAGTTGGTCAGCGTCATCCGGCCCAGCGGTGCGAACACCGCCTGCATCGCCGGCCGGAGCGGCGTCCTGAGCAGGACCAGGAGGGTGCACACGTACAGGCCCGCCATGAGCAATCCGGCGGGGGCGAACCAGGAGGTGGAACGGCCCGCGCCGGCGGCCTCTGAGTCGACCTGCAGCCACACCGCGGGCACTGCTCCCGCTGCGAAGGCCAGGCCCAGCCCGGCCGGTACCAGCGTGGATCGCTCGATCCGGTCGATCAGGCCGTAGCGGGCCAGTGTGGAGCCCAGCAGGAACAGTCCGGGCGCCAGTGACGGGCCGCTGTGGCCGAGAACCAGGGGCGTCACGATGAGGACGGCGGCGAGCCCGGCGACGGCCCAGCGCGGCAGCCAGGTCGAGGGCAGCAGCACCAGCAGGCCGACGACGGCGTAGGTGGTCAGGATGTCGCCCGGCCACAGCAGGAACATGTGGGCCAGGCCGATGGCGAGCAGCACCAGGAGGCGGCGCAGCAGGAGCAGTCGCGGACGGGGGACGCGACGTCCTGCGGAGTTCAGCAGCAGCGTGAAGCCGATCCCGAACAGCGTGGAGAAGATCGGGAAGAAGCGCTGGTGGACCAGCAGCCCGAGCCAGTCGCTGTCCGAGCTGCCGGTTGTGGCCTTCAGGGCATCGCCGACGGCGGCGATCGACGGGACGCTGGTCAGCACGATTCCGCACAGCGCGAACCCGCGTAACACGTCGAGCGCGATGATGCGGGGCCGACCGGAGGAGAGCGCGGCGGTCTGGGG
This sequence comes from Nonomuraea polychroma, assembly GCF_004011505.1. Classification (NCBI taxonomy): domain Bacteria; kingdom Bacillati; phylum Actinomycetota; class Actinomycetes; order Streptosporangiales; family Streptosporangiaceae; genus Nonomuraea; species Nonomuraea polychroma. The sequence continues at coordinate 3,978,742 of NZ_SAUN01000001.1, read as the reverse complement.
CTGGCCGGACGCGGGCGCGGCGCTCTGGGGCCGATCGGGGGAGGCGGTGGCGAATCCGTCGTGCGGGAGACGGTGGCCGGGATGGCTGGCCGGGCCCTTGCCGGGGGGTTGCTGGGGGAGATCTTCGCGTGGCATGGGGCCTCATCCTGCGAGGGCCGCCCGGGGGACGGCACCGGTCGAAAGCAGGGTTCACGGCGTCCGAGACCGTACTTTCGACCGGTTGATCGGGCGAGGGCGACCGCCTAGCCTGAACGGCGTGAAGGTCCGGCTGACCAGGGCGCTGCACCAGGTGATGGCCACTCTCAGGCCAGGAAATCCACGGCTTCGGGCGTTTCCCAGGCCGTCAGATGCCGCTCAGGGCCGGTTTCCTCCTGCGCGCACTGGTTGATCAGCTCGGCGAGGGCTTGCCGGTCCTGCTCGGGGAGACTCGGCGGCGGTCTGCGCGGGCCGCGTCCATGCCTCGACGCCCGGCGGGCCCGCCGCCGCCGAGGAACGGTTCACTCCTCGATCCACGCGGTAGCCGCGTAGCCCGCCAACATGTCCGCCACCTTTTTGGGGCGGCTGAGTGCGACGCAGTGGCCGCCCGCGATCTCGTCGGGGACGATACCGAGGCGCTCGGGCACCAGCCGGCGAAAGAAGTCGGGCGGGAAGAAGCGGTCCTCGCTGCAGAGCACGAACTTCGTCGGCACGTTCGGCCACGCATCCAACGGCCATGGAGCGGCCGATGCGGCCCTGGACGGATGGTCGCGCTCCTTGCCCATCGCCTCCTCGGCCAGCTCCCGGGGTACATCGTGGTAGAAGCTCACGAATGGATCCGCGCTGCCGGTCAAACCGCCATCGCGCTTGGCCTGCTCCTCCACCGCGCTCTGGTAGCCGGTGTTGGCCCACCACTCATCCGGCGACTCACCCGGCGACGGGATCATGCCGGCCAGGAGGACCAGCACATCGACGGGCAGCCGATCGGCGACCAACGGGGCGGTGAACGCACCGAACGAGTGGCCCACGACGACCAGGTCCTGCTTGTCACCGACGGCCTCGACCACGGCGTCGGCGTAGTCCGCCAGGGTCTTCGAATCGTCATCACCCGGAAGGTCGGGAGCCAGCACGTCGTGCCCACGCGCTCGTAGCTCGGCCTCCACCAGGTGCCAGGACCATCCGACGTCTCCTCCGCCGTGGATCAACACGAATGTGCTCATTGGACTCTCCCTTGATTGTTGGAACCCGGATCTATCGTTGGAACTCGGAGCGCACGACGACGGCGACCGCGAGCACCACGATCACGCCGCCGACGAGGGTCGGCACCGTCACCGGTTCGGCGAGGATCAGCCATCCCAGGCACACGGCCACCAGCGGATTGACGCACGCGTACGTGGCCGTCAAAGAGGTCGCCGCCGACTGCAACAGCCAGATGTAGGCGGAGAACGCCAGGACGGATCCGAACAGGTCCAGGTAGCCCCACGCCGCCCAGGATCGGGCCGAGTAGGCGACCAAGTCGAAGCGCTCGCCACTGGCCACCCCGATGATCGTCAGCACCCCACCACCGATGAGCATCTCGTAGACCGCGACCACGAACGGGTCACGCGGCAGCCCAATCCGCGGCTGGTACCACGAGCCGAACGCCCACGACAGGCCGGCGACGAGGATGACTGCCATGGTCCAGACCGGAAAGGCGCCACCGAGACCGTTCACGGTGACCACCACGACCATGCCGCCGAAGCCCATCGCCACGCCCGCCACCGTCCGACCAGCGGGGCGTTCGCCCGACAGAACGCGGTGGCAGATCACCCACAGCGGCACTGCCGCGATCAGCAACGCCGTGATCCCCGACGGAGCCCCGCCATACTCGGCAACGGTCACCAGGCCCTGGCCCATCACGAGCAGCAAGAGCCCGATCTGCGCGCACCCCAGCAGCTGCCGACGCGTCACGGCCAGTCGAACCAGACCACCACGCACCGCCAGTGCCCCGCCCACCAGCAGGCCAGCCGTCAGGAAGCGGACACCGGCGCTCACAAGGGGCGGCATCTCCTCGACCATGATCCGGATCGCGAGGTAGGTCGAGCCCCAGACGACGTAGACGATCGCGAGGGCGGCCCCGACGAGCAGGAGAGGGCTTCGAGCTTTTGTCGGTGCAACGGTGCTTACTGGCATGCCGGCCACGCTAGGAGCCAGGCGTCATCGTGAAAAGCGATTGTTTTCGATGAACTCGATCGCTAGGAGCGATGACTAGGGGTACGCTGGGACCCGTGACCGATCTCGAACTGAGGCACCTGGCCGCGATGGCCGCTGTCGGCCTCAACGGCGACGTCGAGCATGTCAAGCTGCTCGACGATCCGTACCTGCTGGTGGCCAGGCGCGGCACCTTCTCCGAGCGTTCCGTTCCGCTGGACCAGCTCGACGGGGCACCGCTGGTGGCCTGGCCGTCGATCTGCGACCAGCCCAGGATGGAGGAGGCATTCACCCGCGCCGGTGCGAACCCGGAGATCGTCTTCCGTACGGCAGGCAACGAGACGCTGCTGTCGATGGTGCGAGCCGGGATGGGATCGGCGGTGCTGCCATGGCTCGCCATCCACGCTGCCGACGCCGAGTCCGACGACCGGCTCCGCGTCCACGAGCTGCGACCGGCCATTCCCCCACGCGAGGTCTTCCTGCACTGGCGGGCCGGCCGTACCCACTCTCCCTTGGCAGCCCGAGCGATCCAGATCGCCATCGAAGTTGCGTCCGACCTGGCCGACGAGCTGGCCCTGGAGTACTCCGGTCCGACGACGTAAGCAGGGTAGCGCGGCACTCGATGAGGTTGTACAGGGAGCGGCCGGGCTGATCGAGTTTGGTGACCAGGAGTTGGTCGCCCTCGCGGGCGATGTGGAGGGCCTTGTCGAGTTCGGGTCGGCGGGCGAGCTTGCCGCTGGCCTTGTCGGTGAAGATCTTCTCGCAGCCGGCCGCGCGGAGGGCGTCTTGCTGGGCTTCGGGATGCTGATCCCGGGTCGATATGCGCGCTTCCCGATTGTAGGTTCGTACACGGGTTGCGTTACAGACCGGACCTGTGGCAACACAATGTTGATCTTTGTGTATCCGACCTGAAAACACGGGGAGTTCGCTGGAGTCCAGGCATCATGCCCAGGAGGGATCACGGATGGGTTGTCTGATCGAGCTCGTCGGCAAGTATGGTTACGTAGGCGAGTAACGACAGCGGCTGTCGGTCAGTTGCGACAGCGATCGTTCAGCGCGGGAAAACGATGTCGGTGAGAAGAAGCAGCGCTCTTGGGCTCGCGGTGGGACGATGAGTGTGCTCCGCAGGGTGAGGGGGGCGCTGGGCCGGCCTGGACATCGGCAGCGGTCCGGACCGGGCCAAGCCGGCCGCTATAGAGACGGTCCAACCAACGAGCTGGACCCGGCAGGGCGTCCCTGGGCCGCTATTGCGGCAGGAAACTGACCGCAATTATCTCTAGCCTCGCGGCATGGAGATGACTAAGCAAGGTCCCGAACCCCGGGGTGAGAACACCGTTAACGGATTCGTTGTCGTTGACGGAGCCGCGCCTTTCATCGACTTCCTCGTCGCTGTCTTTGATGCGAATGAGCGGGGGGAAGCCCGCACCCCTGACTTCTACGCCGGAGACGGAACGCTGATCCACGCCGAAGTCAAATCGGCAACTCGTTGCTCATGGTCGCTGACCGTAAGGCCGGCTGGCCGTTCACCCCGGCCCTGACCCAGGTGTACGTCGCCGACCCCGAGGAGACGATGCGCAGAGCGGTCGAACGCGGTGCGACCGTCGTCACTCCGGTGTCTCCCTTCTACGGCGGGTACGGCATCGCCCGGTTCCTCGACCCTTGGCACAACCTGTGGTGGCTGTTCTTTCCGGCGGCGGAAACCAATCCGGCGGCCGGGGAAGAGTCGGGCTGGGAGGAATCCGCTGAACCCGGCACTGTATACACGACGCTGCTCGAGACGATGGTCACGCTGGCCGACCCCGGTGCTGGTGGCACCGGATAACCTGACCGGCATGTGGGATCTTCTGCTGCGGGGCGGGCCGACTCCGAAGGAACTTCCCACCCACCGCCCAGCTGGCCAACGACAGACGGTGGTCATGGTCTGTGACCTTTGTCGAGCCCAGGGGTGAGGCGAAGACGCTCACGCACGAAATTGAACCGCGCCGGGTTTCATGGAGGCCGAGGAGTGCCCCGGGTTTGATGGAGTGAACCGCGCCGGGTTTCATGGAGGCCCATGAAACCCGGCGCGGTTCAGAGTTCAAGACGCGGGTCTCAACGGCGGTGTGGTGGGGGATGGCGGAATTGGTCAACATGTCCGCGCCGTAGGTGGGTACATCGCGCATGCGGTTAACCCTCTGCAGGCGGCGCTCGCGATTGCGGGCCCGAGTGCGGCCCTTGGATGCAGCCTTCGCGGCGCACGGTTCGTTCCGCGCCTACCGCGCCGGCCGGAACACGGCACGGACCTCACCACGGCCTGGCCAGAGTAGCCCCGCAGATCACATGGAAGCGCGATATGAGGACAACACATCGGGACGCGGGAGCTGGCGCATGGCGAACATCGCTTCGGTTCTTCTTGTCGGTCTGGCTGCTGGCGACGCTTCTAGCCTGTAACCCTGCTCAACGGGAGTCCCCCCTGCCGCAATCCACCCGGAATCGGGAGGGCCTGGTCGATGGGCAGGTCGGTGCTATGCGGCTGTTGCATGTCCACATCCTGGCTCCGCCGATGGACCAGCAGAAGTCCGGCGACGACCTGGGCCTTTACCTGACCCTGGTCAACAACAGCGACAGACCTCAGGAACTGGACGGCGTCAGCACCGTACACGCCGAAAGGGTCGAATATCGCGCAAGTCCGTCCGCCCCCGGGCAAGCCGTCAACGTGACGATTCCTGCTCGCGGCACCCTCTCCCTTCAACAGGGGCAGAATCGTCCGCACCTGGAACTCATCAACATCCACCGCCCGCTCGGGGCCACCCCGATTGACGTCACGTTCCGCTTCACGACCGGCACGACAACCTTGCGCATTCCGGTGCTGCCGCTCGGATCGCCCGCGCCTGGCCACAGCTAAGCCCCGGCAGCAACGCGGCTAACACTGGATCCTGTTCCACATCACTCTGACCCCCGAGTACGGCCTGGCTCATGCTCGCCCTTCTTCTCAATCGACCCAGCCCTATAGCTGTATATACAGCTAGTGCTATGGTCGAGGTGTGAACGCGACAGGCAAGCGGCCCGAGGACTTCGCGCCCCGCTACTTCGTCATCGAGCAGGCGCTGCGCGAGCGTGTGGCCGCCGCGAGGCCGGGCGACGCGCTGCCCTCGGAGAGTGAGTTGAGCGAGGAGTTCGCCGTCAGCAGGATGACCGCCCGCGCGGCAGTGCAGCGCCTGGTCGCCGACGGCCTGGTGGTCCGGCACCCGGGCAGGGGCACCTTCGTGGCCCCGCCGCCGGGCAGCCGCCGCGCCGAGAGCTTGGTGCGCTTCAGCGAGGAGATCCGCCGACGCGGGCAGCGGCCGTCCTCCCAGCTGTTGTCGGCCACCACCCGCGCCGCCACCCCGCAGGAGGCCGACCGGCTGCGGCTGGGAAAACGCGGACGGGTGATCGCGGTGGAGCGTGTCCGACAGGCCGACGACCTGCCGATCGCCCTCGAACGGGCGGTCTTTCCCGGCAGCCTCCGCAGGCTGCTGGAGGCCGATCTTGAGCAAGGCTCCCTGCACGCTGCCCTGATCGCGCTCGGGCGCACCCCGGCGCGCGGCCACGCCCGCATCGGCGCAGCCGTCGCGGGGGAGCGCGAGGCCGGCGTACTCGCCGTGGACCCCGGCGCGCCGCTGCTGGTCGAGCACCGCCTGATCGTCGACCAGAACGACGAGCCGCTGGAGCTCACCGACTCCCTGTACGTCGCCGCCCGATACGGCCTCGACGTCGCCTTCACCGTCGAGTCCTCGCCGATGGACACCCGCCGCCCGTGAACCGTCACCCCCGCATATCCCTCGCCGAACCCCCTCACGAAGGAGCCGTGCTCGTGGCCTCCACCGTCGCCGACGTCGCCAAAATGATCGACCACTCCCTGCTCCGTCCGGAACTGACCAACGAGGACGTCCGCGCGGGATGCGACCTCGCCGCCCGATACGCCGTCGCCTCGGTCTGCGTCAAACCGTGTGACGTGGCGTTGGCCGCCACGCGGCTCGACGGGACCGGCGTGTCGACCGGCACCGTGATCGGGTTCCCGCACGGCTCCTCGTCCGCCCGCATCAAGGCCGCCGAAGCCCGCACCGCCGTGTCCGACGGCGCCCGCGAGCTGGACATGGTGCTCAACATCGGGCGCCTGCGCGGCGGTGACGACGAGGCCGTGCTCGACGACATCCGCGCGGTCGTGGAAGCGGCCCCCGGCACCGTGGTGAAGGTCATCTTCGAGAACGCCTACCTCAGCGATGCCGAGAAGATCCGCGCCTGCCGCCTGAGCGAGCAGGCCGGTGTCGCCTACGTCAAAACCTCCACCGGTTTCGCCCCTGGCGGCGCCACCCTGGCCGACATCCGCCTCATGCGCGCCAACGTCTCCGAGCGGGTGAAGGTCAAGGCCGCCGGCGGCGTACGGACCCTGGACGTGTTGCTGGAGATGAGCGCGGCGGGCGCCGCCCGGTTCGGAGCCACCGCCACCGCGGCGATCCTGGACGATCTGAGCGGAAGACTCGCGCGCACGGGGGTGGCCACCGTGCGCGGCGACCTCAGCACCGACCGCAGGATGGGTCCGGACCGATGACGGCACCGAGCGCGAGTTCGGGGTTGGGGAACCTGGTGTTGGGCGGGATCCCGCCCATCATCATCTTCCGTGCGTCCGCTCAGGCGGTCAGCAGGGGAAGCACCTCGAAGACGTGGTCCTGCCACAGGTGGCGTGAGGTCTCCTCGGGTTACGCCGTGACCGACAGGGGCGCGTCGAAGACCCGGGTCAGGCGCTGCTGGGAGTCGTACGCGGGCCAGCCCCCGGCGTGCCCGAGGTGGCGAAGGATGTCCAGGCCGTGCGGATCTGACAGGTCAGGTCTTGGGCCTCGGCAGTGGGCTCGGGACCGATGGCCGGCGGGCCCAGCTGGGCGTCGTAGGTGCCGAACAGCAGCGGGCCGTCCAGGCCGTGGCAGGCGCGCATCACTCCGCCGTTGCCGGGGGACTGCCAGGTCAGCTCGTACAGGTGCGCCTGCCCGCCCCCGGCGACCTGGGCCTCGGCCAGGTGCAGCGCCTCCGCCGCCTGCTCCTCAGTGAACTTGCCGAGTTGTCCGGAGAAGAGGAGGAACGTGCGCCACTCGTCGCGGTTGTGACCCACGATCAGCTCCACGTCGCGTCCCGCGCCGGCCGCGCTTGGCACCTACCAGTATGGAGCAGTCCGAATCGGTCGGCGGCGGCCCGCAGAAGGCGACAGCTCTCAGGATGACACTGCGTAGCGGGTGGCGATCGCGGCGGCGCGGTTGCGCAGGGAGTCGCGCAACCACTGCGGGGCCAGGGCTTCCGCGTTCGTGGTGAGCTGCCACAGCGCCCATTCGGCGTGTCTCGGATCTTGGAAGGTCACCTCCAGCCGCAGCCAGCCGTCTGAGTCGGCTTCTTCGGCGCGGACGGCCAGCGCGGTGCCCACCAGGTCCTCTCGCCGCGCCGGGTCCACCCGTACCAGCACGGTGACTTGGTCGCCGCCGGTCCGAAACCGGGTGCTGCGTTCCTGCCAGGCCCGGTCCAGATCGACCCGGTCTGGTCGCTGCGCGGGTTCGGCGAGTTCCTTGGCGGCCGAGATCCGGGACAGCCGGTAGGTGCGGTCCGCGCCAGACCTCGTGGCCAGCAAGTAGCCCCGGTCGCGTACGGTGACCAGGCCGATCGGGTCCACCGTGCGCCACTGCGGGGTCTGGTCCACAGCCGCGTAGTGGATCTGCAGCTTGTGTCCGGTGAACACCGCGCGCAGGACCTCGGCCACTATGGCGTCAGGCACCTCCTCATCGACCAGCCGACGCGAGAGGAGGTCGGTCTCCGGGTCGATGAGCAATCGCTCGGCCGCGCCGGCCGCGGTGTCCCGATAGCTTTCGGGTAGCGCGTCAACCACCTTGAGCATCGCCGAAGCGAGCGCCGAGCCGAGGCCGAATGCCTGCGCGCCGCGCCGCGATCCGGCGACCAGCAGGGCAAGGGCCTCGTCGGGGTTCAGTCCGGTGAGCTCGGTCCGGAAACCGGGCAACAACGCGAACCCGCCGTGCCGGCCGCGTTCGGCGTAGACCGGGACGCCGGCCGCGGACAGCGCCTCGATGTCGCGCAGCACGGTGCGGGTGGATACCTCCAGCTCGCGCGCCAGCGCGGTCGCCGACAGCCGACCGTGCTGCCGCAGCAGCAGCACCAGCGAGACCAACCGGTCGGCGCGCACACGAGAACTTTAGCGAAATACACGACACAGGATGTCGTGATTTGTTGGGAGGCTCATCAACGCGACCAAAAAGATGGCGGCTACCGAGCCGATCGACGTACGTAATGTCGACGAATCGAATGGAGCAAATGTGGCAATGGAGCGAACGGCGGTCAACCCGTGGGCGTGGTCGGTGGAGATGGGGTACAATCAGGGTGAGATCGTCTCCGGGCACACCCGGACCCTGTACTGCGCCGGGCAGACCGCGATGAGCGGCGACGGCAAGCCCCAGCATGCCGATGACATGGCTGCGCAGTTGGCGCTGAGCCTCGACAACCTGGAGGCCGTGCTCGGGGAGGCCGACATGTCCCTCGCGAACCTCGTCCGGCTCAACGTCTACACCACCGACGTCGATCGGCTCTTCGAGCACTACGGCGTGCTGGCGTCGCGGTTGGGCGCCGCCGGGGTGGCACCGTCCACCACGATGCTCGGCGTGACACGGCTGGCGATCCCCGACCTGATGGTCGAGCTTGAGGGGACCGCCGTCGCGTGATGCGATCTCGCCGCCTCCGGCAGGGCTGCCGGAGGCGGCACGAGTAGGAGGCAGGTGGGTGATTTCCGGTGCTCAGGTTGGTGACAATCGGCGTCTATGGCTTCGGCGGCGAGTCCTTCCTGCAACGACTGCGGCACGCGGACGTTCGTCTGCTGCTCGACGTACGCCAGCGCCGCGGTGTCCGCGGACCCGAGTACGCCTGGGCGAACTCACGCCGGCTGCAGGCGGCCCTCGCCCATGCCGGGATCGCCTACGAGCACCACCGTGAGCTCGCCCCAACAACCGAGTTACGCCAGCTCCAGTACGCCGAGGATGACCGCCAAGGGGTCGGCAAGCGCTCGCGCCGCGAACTCGCTGCCGAGTACACCCGCCGCTACACCACCGAGATCCTCGACCGCGCCGACCTCACGCCGATCGTGGCGGCGCTGCCGAGCAGCGGGACCGCAGCGCTGCTCTGTGTCGAGCGCGACCCTGAGGCCTGCCACCGCTCGTTGATCGGCCGGCGGCTGACCGAGCAGCACCACGTCACGATCGAGCACCTGCGCCCGTTGTGACGCGTGAATTCCTCAGGCCTGTCCGCTACGGAGCATGGGCGATCTTCGCCGGGATGTCGCGGGCAAGACCCTCCACCTGCTCGGTATCTTCGACCCGATCGACGACACCTACCGCCTCCGCACCCGCCCAAGCCTTCGGCCGCGCGGCGAAGTCCCCGACCCGCCCGTTACCGCCAGTTGAGCCGAAGGCGCGTGGTTCATCCTGGTTTATCTGTTGGGCATAGGGTTGGCGGCATGGCGCTGCGACTTGTTCAAGTGAATTTCAAGGCTCGGGATGACTCGGCGCTCGGCCGGTTTTGGGCGGAGGCGCTTGGTTGGGGTGTGTCCAGCGAGGGACCCGGCGTGACCAACCTCGAGCCCGAGGGCTTCGTCTGGCCGGACCCCGCCGGCTTCTACATCGATGTCGTCACCGTCCCGGACCCCGAAACGGTGAAGTACCGCGTGCACATCGATCTCGCCACCACCTCTGCGGCCCATCAGACGGAGTTGGTCGCGCGCCTGAAGGAGCTCGGTGCGACGCCCGCCGATGTGGGCCAGGGTGACGTGCCATGGACGGTTCTGGCCGACCCGGAGGGCAACGTGTTCCGCGTGCTGGAGCCTCGGGAGGTCTACCGCGATACCGGGCCGATCGCCGCGGTGGTGGTCGACTGCGCGGACCCGCGGGCCATGGCGCGGTTCTGGGGCGAGGCGGTGGACTGGACCCTGCACGAGGTTACCGACGATCATGCGCGGCTGCGGTCCGCCCAGGGTGTCGGGCCGTATCTTGAGTTCCTCCGCACGCCTGACGTGAAGCCCGTGTGGAACCGGGTCCATATCGACCTGCTGCCGTACCCCGTTGACGATCAAGCGGCGGAGGTGGCCCGGCTGCAGTCCCTCGGTGCGACGCTCGCCGATGTGGGCCAGGGCGACGTCCCGTGGGTCGTCCTCGCCGACCCGGAGGGCAACGAGTTCTGCGTCCTCGGCCGGGCCTGACGCGGAGCCTCCCCCGCCTGCGTGCCGGACAGCGGCAAGCCGCTCAACGTAGTACTTGATTTCCAGACGGTGAGAGCGTGGCGATGAGTTGCGGGAAGTGTCAGCTCTCAGCGACCACCCGCTCACCAGGTCACCAGGTCACCCGCAGCGTGCAGGCCGGGGAAGCGCCGCAGTGGGGCCGGGAGGGCGCCAGCGGCGCCCCCACGCAGTGGTGCACGCCGTGGCCGGAGGCGACGTGGCCGGCGGCTCCCCGGGTGATGTCGAGGGTGTCGGGATTGTCGATGAAAGCGGGGTCGCGGCTGGCGGCGGGCAGGGAGGAGATCACGAGGGGGCCTGCGGGGATGGCCTGTCCGGCGATCTCCGCATCCGTCGTGGTGGTGCGCGGCGGCAGTGAGTGCACGATGGACAGCCAGCGCAGCAGTTCCTCAATGGCGGGCTCGACCTGTGCCGGATCGTCGCGGATCATGGCGAGCTGGTCTGGGTGCCGCAGCAGGGCCAGGGTTCCCAGGGCGAGCATGTTCGAGGTGGTCTCGTGCCGGGCCAGCAGCGGCAGTCCGGCGATGCCGATGAGCTCGTCGGTGCTGAGGTCGTTGCCGTGTTCGCGTACCAGCATGCCCACCATGTCCTCGCCCGGGTCGGCCTGCGCGCGGGCGACCAGGCCGGCCATGTAGGCCCGGTCCTCGCGCCGCGCCGAGAGCTGCTCCTCCAGCGGCAGCGAGGTGTCCAGCAGGCGAGCGGACCGGTCCTGGAACTCGGCGCGGTCGGCGTACGGCACACCCAGCAGTTCGCAGATCCCCAGCGACGGCACCGGCAGCGCGAAGTGCGCCACCAGGTCGGCAGGCTTGCCGGCCCGCTCCAGATCGTCCAGAGCCGCCTCGAGCCCGCGCATCCGGCGCATCGTGAGCTCCGGGGTGAGCATCCGGCGCAGCCGCGTGTGCTCCGGCGGATCGAGATCGGTGCCGTAGAAGGCGCCCCAGGTGCGCTTGGTCGGGGTCCCAGTAGCAATGCAGAAATTTTCAACGAAGTAGCCTCTGACCTGCGATAACGGAGGAGGCTGACCGCCTGTGGCGGGTTGATGATCACTGCCGCTACGTTCGTCCCGGTTTCGAGCTGGCCCCGATGCTGCCGTTCGCGCCGATCGCCTCGCTGCTGATCGAGCTGGACGCGCGCACGCACTTCCTGGACTGCTTCACCCACGCCGGCTGGCGCAAGCTGACCAAGACGGCCGAGACCAAGCGCAACATCCTCGCCGTGCTCATCGCGATGGCCACGAACCTGGGCCTGGCCCGGATGTCGGAGGCCTCCGGGGTGTCCTACGACGTGCTGGTCTGGACGATGGAGTGGTATGTGCGGGAGGAGACGCTGCGCGAGGCCAACACCGATATCGTCGACCACCACTGCCAGCTGGGACTGGCCAAGGTGTTCGGCGGCGGCACCATTTTGTGCTGTTCGACCTGGTGGGCAAGGCACTGACCCCGCGGATGCGGGACCTGACCCGGGTCACCTTGGTCCGTGACGACACCCCGACCGAGATCGCCAAACGCTATCCGCACGCCGGGCCGCTGCTGGGCGCGCGCTGGAATGAGGACCTCATCGCCGGCTGCTGGCCGGATCTGCTGCGCATGGCCGGATCGCTGAAGTACGGCCAGGCCACCGCCTCGCTGATCGTCGGCAAGTGGTCGGCCGCCTCCCGGCAGAACATCCTGGCCGCCGCGCGGAAGCGCGGATGGGGATGGTCAGGCCTGCAGGTAGTGCAGGACGGCGAGTACCCGGCGGTGGTCGTTGTCCGACGGAGACAGGCCGAGCTTGGTGAAGATCTGCGTCACGTGCTTCTCCACCGAGCCGTACGACAGGAACAGCGCGGCGGCGATGGAGTTGTTGGAACGCCCCTCCGCCATCATGGCCAGCACCTCGCGTTCCCTCGGGGTGAGCGTGCCCAGGGTCTCCGCGCGGCGGCTGGCGCCCATGATCTGGGTGACGACCTCGGGATCGAGGACGGTCTGCCCGACCGCGATCTGGTCGAGCGCGGCCAGGAAGTCCTTGACGTCGGCGACGCGCTCCTTCAGCAGGTATCCCACGCCATGGGCGCCGCCGGCGAGCAACTGGGTCGCGTAACGCGTCTCGATGTACTGGGAGAACACCAGCACGCCCACCTCTGGGTGATCACGGCGAATCTGGATCGCGGCTCGCAGGCCCTCGTCGGTGTGGGTAGGCGGCATGCGTACGTCGACCACGGCGATGTCGGGACCGTGTTCCGCCACGGCGGCCAGGAGCGCGTCGCCATCGCCCACGGCGGCCACCACCTCGTGGTCGCGGGAGGTGAGCAGCATGCACAGGCCCTCCCGGAGCATCACGGCGTCCTCGGCGATCACGATGCGCATGCACTGCTCCGTTCAGATGTGCAGGGGGAGTTCGACTGTGATCACCGTAGGTCCTCCGGCCGGGCTGTGAATGTCGATCATGCCGTCCAACGTCTGGACCCGGGCGGCCAGTCCGCGTAATCCGGATCCGGTGCCGATCGCCGCGCCGCCGGTGCCGTCGTCGCGCACCCGGAGGGTCAGCAGTCCATCACGCACCTGTACCTCGATGGCGGCGTGCCTGGCGCCGCTGTGCTTGACCACGTTGGCGAGCAGTTCCGTCGTGCAGAAGTAGGCGATGGCCTCGATGGCCGGAGCCGGTCGCTCGGGCAGGTCGGCTTCGAACCGGGCGGGGATCGGGCTCCGTCCGGTGAGCGTGGCCAGGGCGACCTCCAGCCCTTGGTCGAGTGCCGGCGGGTGGATGCCGCGGATCAGGTCACGCAGCTCCGCCACGGTCTCCTTGGCGCTGCGGTGCGCGCTGTCGACGAGGACGCGGGCGCGCTGGAGCCGTTCGGGCTGGTCGGCCTGCTCGAGCTCGTCCTGGGCCATGCCCAGGCTCATGGCCAGCGTCACCAGCCGTGCCGCCGTCCCGTCGTGCAGGTCTCGCTCGATCCGGCGGAGCCTGGCGATCGCGTCCTCTGCGGCCAGCGCCCGTGCCTGCTCCAGTCGGCGGATCCGGGTGTCGCCCGGCGCGGGCCCGAGCAGCGTACGGGCGAGCATGCGCTCGGGGGCCAGAGCGAGGTGGACGCCCCACGGGGCGAGGAGCAGCAGCGCCAGTCCGGCCGCGCTCACCAGCGCCGCAACCGGCCAGCCGGGGGGAGACAGGTGCGCCAAGGCGGAGAACTGCGCCCACAGGGGGCAGCCGAGCAGGAGCAGGCCGCCTCCCCACAACGCGGCGGCGGCCGCACAGGCGACCACGGCCACCGGCAGCCGGAGCAGGCTGTGGATGACGGCGCGCCATCCCGTCACGTCACCGAGCGCCGCGCCGAGCCGGTTCAGCAGGCCCGGCCCGGCACAGAACGGGCCGGGATCGGGCACCCGCACCCCGGCCCACGCTCGTGCCAGCCGTCGATTGGCCGTGCCGAGCCCTCTGGCCGCCATCACGCTCAGGGCCAGCATCGGCACTCCGACGAGATTCGCCGTCAGCATGACGCTCAGCAGCACGAGAACGAGATGGACCAGGCCGGCTCCCACCATGAACGGCAACATCAGCGCGTAAGCGAGCTCACGCTGCGACCGCTCCCGCACCGGAGTAGTGATCAGCACACGCCACCTCTCTGCTTGCCTGTCCACGCTCCTCCTCGCCAGACGCCGCACGCCGTCCAGCCTGACGGACACGCTCGCGCGAGAACAGCCGGACAGCCCGTGGGGGACATCCCGAAACCAAAACGGAGGACGTCCCGGTGGTGGCCATCCGGTCGGTGTCACCAGAGTGATCACCATGACGACAACCAAGCAGCGGCGCAGGCGCGCGAGGACCAGAGGGCTGGTCATCGGTGTAACGGTGGCGGCGCTGGCGGGAATGACCCCGGGGGCCTCCGCCGCTCGGGATGCGCAGCCGACCTGGCGGGACTGCGTCGGCCAGGGCATACCGGCGGGCATGCAGTGCGCTGAGATCGAGGTGCCGGTGGACTGGGCCAAGCCGGACGAGTCGAAGGTCAAACTGGACCTGGCCCGGCTGCCCGCCACCGAGTCTGCGCACCGGATCGGCAGCGTGCTGGGGGTTCCCGGCGGTCCCGGGGCCAACGGGATCGACGACCTGAAGCGCGCTGCGACCGACCTCACCGAACTGCGGCGCAGGTTCGACCTCGTCGCCTACAAGCCGCGCACCACCGTGTGGCGTGATCAGATGCCCCCATCTTGCATGCAGCCTGGAACGTCACTGTTCGAGCCACAGGGGCAGAAGCAGTACAAGGCCTTGGCCGCGGCGATGACCAAGGCCCTCAAAGAGTGCCAGAACGCGGACAAGACCGGCCTGTTCGCCCACATGGACTCTCTGTCGGTGGCCAGAGACATGGACGCGGTTCGCGAGGCTCTGGGCGAGGAACGGCTGAGCTTCATGGCCAACTCCTACGGAGGGGTGCCCGCCGCCGCCTATGCCCGGCTGTTCCCGCAGCGCATCCGAGCCATGTACCTCGACGGGACGATCAACCAGGTCGACGGCTGGCGCGACCAGACGCTGCGGACTCTGCCCGTCCTGGAACGGGTCTTCACCAGATTCACCACCTGGTGTGCGGACACCCCCGCCTGCGCGTTGCACGGACAGGACGCCGGGGCGGTCTGGCGCAAGCTCATTCGAGACGCCGATCGCAGGCCGATCCCGGTCACGTCGTCCGAGTTCGGCAAGGGCGAGCTGACCGGATGGCATCTGAGGAGTTTCGGCTTCATCGGCGACCCCGGACCGAACAACTCGCGGTGGCTGGCCTTCGCCGAGGCGGTCAACAAGGCCCGGGGCGGGGACGGGTCCGGTTTCGCCGATTTCGCTCTCGGCAACGCGCGGATCTGGGCCGCGCCCGGAGCGCTGGCGATGACGTGCGCAGATGACCGTGGCTACAGCAGCTACGCGCAGCTGCGGAAGTTCCGCCGTCAGGCGGAGAAGATCTCGCCGAACTTCGGGGGAGCGTCATTCGACGCGCTCGGATGCACCGGTTGGCCGCTACCGGTCGCCAACCCTTCCCGCCCCCTGCTGACTCGTGGCCTGCCGCCATTCCTGGGAGTCGGCAGCACGTGGGGCGACTACGCATGGACCGAGAGCTTCACCAGGATGATCCCGGGATCAGTGACCGTCGGCTACGACGGGCCCGGCCATGTCATGTACCTGTCGGGCAAGACGTGCCCTATCCAACACGCCACCACGTACCTGACCGACCTGAGGCTGCCCAAGCCGGGTACCACCTGCCCTGCCGAATGACAGCCATATCGATTGGAATCGGCTGCCCGATCAGCACCACCGCGAGACCATGAGGAGGCACGCAGGTTGATCGGGTGACGCAAACAGCTCTCACAAACGAGCGATTCCGATAGAAGATCATCAACGTGCGTCTCAGGGGATGGCCGGAGGTCTCGAATCCTTCTCACAACTCGTTCTCACTCAAGTTCCCGATCGAGGCGGTTCTGAGAAATGTTTGTGAGAGGATTCGGGGCACGGTCGACCTCTCCCAGCCCCGAATGAGCGCCGTATCCGCCGCCGATTCCGGTACTGCCGACGACGTCACCTGTGACGCCGATGAGGTCTAACGTCACCCCTGTCCGCGATGCCACGTCCAGCCCGGATCGCCCTGCCGGTCACGGTCCGGCGCCGTCGCCGGCACCTACCACACCGGCCGCTTCACCAAGGCCCCCGGCAGGCCAAACGGCTGCGCGTCCAAACTCCCGCCGACCACGGACCAGGCCAGCCCTGACGGCCCGGCACCCCGCCGCCCGCCCCCATCGACCCCGATCGGCCCTCGGCCGACATCCGCATCGGCTACGCGCGCTGCTCCTCCCTCATCCAGGAACTTCAGTCACAGCTGGACGCCCTGACCGCGCACGGCATCAGCCGCGACAAGATCTTCAGCGAGAAGATCTCCAACCGCCTCAAGGTCCGCCCCGCGTTCGAGAAGGCCCTGGCCACCGCCCGGCAGATCAAGGCCCACGCTCCGCACTGCCGCGTCATCCTCACCGTGTACGGCCTGGTCCTGGAAATGCTCGCCGCCCCCTCGCCGGAATCTACGACCCGGCCGGGCCCGGCCGCATGCTTTTCGCGTTCTTCGCCGCCATGGCCGAGACCGAGCGAGAAGCGATCCGCGAGGCGACGCTGGAAGGCCTGGACGCCGCAGCCCGCAAGGGCAACCACGGCGGCCGTCCCACCGTCATCACCGACGACATGATCCACACCATCCTACGGCGCCGCGCGGCCGGCGAACCCGTCGAAAAGATCCGCAAGGACCTGATCATCCCTACTGGCAAGCGCAAAGGTCACAACCCCTCCCTCGCCAGCATCTACCGCGCCCTTGCAGAACACGAGAAGGCCCAGCGCCACCCCAACGCTGTCGAACAGGCCCGCGCCGAGTACGCCGCCTTCCACAAAGGGCTCTAACCTCGCTGACCCGCGGATCAGCCGTCAGCACCAACAACCACGACGAAGTTCTCCTACCTCGGCGCGGAACACCACGTCACTGCAGGTCAGAGGCAGGTTCGTTGGATTTTGCTCCATTGCTACCGGGACCCCTGCTCGTGTGGACAGCGGCCCGAGCGTTGATCTGCTGCTCGCTCCACGGCTTGACGTCCTTGTCGAGCACGGCCTGGGCGGCGGCTGGCGGCGATGTGGTCCGGGTGTAGCTCTTCCGCAGTGACTGGTTAGATCAGGCTGTGGGGGTGTATCCGTCCTGGTGACGGCTGCGGCGAATGCGCTGGTTCTCGCGGTCGACATGGAAAGCCCAGTACCGATCGAGATCGCTGTTGGCGATCACAGCGCGGAGCTTCAAGATAGCCTCGGCTCCGGCCAGTCCCCACCTGGCTCCGGTGATCTCCAGGCGGTCGCCGACCAGATAGCGGGCGGTCCCCTCCACGACACCGGTGGCGATCGGCCAGCCCTGCTCCAACGCCTGGTCATAGCGGAGGAATGCGCGGTGGCTGGTCAGGTAGCGAACAGCGGCCTTGAGGCCGTCGCGCCGGTCGGTGGGCAGGCAGGTGGCCTGAGCCTTCAGATCGGCGATCACCTCGTCGATGCGGCCGGCCAGCAGCCCGAGCGCCCAGCCGGCGACGCGTTGCTCGGCGGCCGGATCATCGGCGGCATGCAGGCAGCGGGCCCCGCGCCAGAGGTATTCCAGCACGTGGATCAGATCACAGACGATATGGATCGGCACGTGGCGGCGATCGGCTCCCAGTCGCACTTGGCGCGCCTGCGAAATCGCCAGGGGAATCTACGCCGTCCGACGAGAGTGCGCGACTTTCTTGGGCGGCTTGTGTCTCACACGGTGTGAGGTCGTATTCAGGAGGTGCCGACTTCAGGAGGTGCATCGTGGGAATGGCAGGGCGTGTCGATGAGGTCCTGCGTTCGGGTAAGGCGCCGAACCTGCACGGGCTCGTGGTGATGCGGGACAGGCAGGTGCTGGTCGAGTGGTACGGGGCCGGGCGCGATTGAATGTAGCCATCGTCCCACAGGTCAATTCGCGCCCCCAGCCGTTGCGTCCCCGGAGGTCCGCATGTTTCCCTTAGCCGCTCATAAAAGAAGGGGGGTGTGGCGAACCATCTCCGGCCTCGCTGTTCCTCTTTTTGTGGCCGGGTCCCTCAATTTCGCTGCCCAGCTCGGAATTATCGCCATTCTGGGGCGTATGGGGGGAGAGGCCATTTATGTGCGTTCCCTGTATCAGCCTGTCAGCCTCATCGTCCTTGCCCTGAGTGTGGGCTTCGCGGTCTGCAACCAGGTCGCCGCCGCGATCAGCAAGGGGGCCGGGCGCCCCCAGGACGTCATGTCGAACGCCGCCAGCCTGGCCAGGGTATGGCTCGGGCTCGGCGCGGCCCTGTACCTGGGCCTCGCGGTCGCGGCTCCCTCCCTGACGGGTCTCCTTCATGTGGACGCCGGGCTGCGGGACACGTTTGCCTCCTTCCTGCGCTGGACCAGCGCCGCCAGTCTGCTGGCCGTCGGGGCGGAGCTGTGCGCGTCCAGCCTGCGCGGCTATGGGTATGTGCGACAGGCCACCGTCCTGGTCATCTGGACGGCGACCGTGAGGATCGGCCTGGTGGCCGGCCTCGGGCTCGGTGCCGACATCGGAATCGCGGCAGTGCCCATCGCCGAGGCGGCAGCGGGTCTGACCGGCCTGACCATGGGCCTGGTGCTGCTGCGCCGCACCGAGCTGTGGCATCCGCCCACCGTCCGGATCTGGCGGCGCGAGGTGTTCACCGACCTGCGCCGCATCGGTGTACCCATCGCCATGTCCTTTCTCGTGCTCTCCGCGTACAACCTCGCGGTCATCGGCGTCCTCGGGAACTACGGGGAGAACGCCGTGGCCGGGTTCACGGTCGCTTCCACCCTGCAGAGCGTCGTGCTGCTGCCGGGCATGGTCCTGGGTACAGCCACAGCGATCACCATTAACCAGCAACGCGGCGCGGGCGAATGGCGGCGAATACGTGAATCGATGCGCGGTGGCATTGAGGTCACCGTCGTGACCTACGTGGTGATCGCGGCGCTGGTGTGGTCACTGCATGACCCGCTGGCGCGGCTGATAGGCGGCGACGCCGGGGTGGCCGCAGCTACGGGCAGTTACCTGGGCGCCGTGGCGCTCACCTACGCCGTCCAGGGACCCGTGCTCGCCTCGCTGACCGTCATGGAGGAGACCGGCGGCGGCTTCCGGGCCATCGTGCTCAACGCAATCTACTTCGGCCTGATCGTCGCGGTCGGCGCGGCGGCGGCACACGCCGTCGGCAGCGCGGACGGCTTCTACGCCGCGGTGGCGTACTGCAACCTGATCGGCGTGACGGTGCCGCTCATCGCCGTACGACACATACGAAAGCTGTCGGCCAGGGGCAGCGCCGCTCAGGCAGCCGTCGCGACCGGCTGAAGCACAACGGGAGCCAGACGACGACGGGCACGGGGCGGTGTTCCGTTGCAGCCGCGCCCCGTCGACAACCAGGCCACTCTCTCCGACTACGCGATCATCGGCTCCAAAAATCTTGTACGAGCAAGTGGGCCGTCACGCAACCTTGGCTGGGTAACTGGTCCGGGTGTAGCTCTCTTCCGCAGTGACCTGCTGAGCTGGGCGTTTGCTGGCCTGGCTGTTTGATCCTGAAACCGCCTTCTACCGTGGGTGCAGGCGTGTGAGGCGGTGATGGCGATGGCTTCGTTGCTGGAGGAGCTGGTCCGGCGGCAGGCGGAGTTCCGTCAGCGGATCGAGGAGCTCGGTGAGCAACTCGCCGAAGTGCGGGCACGGCTGGAGGCCGAGGAGACCCGGCTGTCGCGGTTGCTGATCGCGCAGGAGGTGGTGGAGGAAATCCTGGACAAGGCGGGCCGGCTGGTCGCGGACTCGGTGCTGCAGGGTGAGGATGCCGATGTCGCTGAAACGCCGCAGGACGGGCAGGAGGTCGAGGTGGTGCGGCGGGGTGTGGTGACGGTGCCGCCCTGGCGTCAGGACCTGGAGCCTTCGGTGTTGCCTCGAGCGTATCGGGATGTGCTGGAGGTGTTGACCGATGCCGGGGGAGCGATGCGGGCCGGGAAGATCTCATCAGCGATGGGGCGGGGTGAGTCGGCCGCGGCGGTGGAGAGCCTGCGGGGCAGCTGGTGCAGATCAATGGCGGCCCGGGGTTGCTCGTCCGAGTCAACGGCGAGACCGACGGCGTGGTGGCGGTGCGCGTGGAGAACGGCTACGTCACCGGCGCCTACCACGTGCGCAATCCGGAGAAGCTGTCGCGTATTGAACAGGAGACCGCCGTGAGCCGCTGAGAACCCGTCCTTGAACCAGCCTGCCGGTGCCGAATTCCAGGACATCGGCACCGGCGAGGAAGTTCACGGCCGGATCGAGGACCGCGTGGGCAAAGGTGGTGAGAGGTACTTCCTCGGTGCGGGCACGACTCCCAGCCTTCTCAGTCTGGGGCCCTCCAACCAGGCCCGGAACTCCTAAAGCTACGGCGAGCCGCAAAGTAGCGGTGAGCTACCTTTCGGGTTCGTCGCGTAGTGGTTGCAAGTAGGTCAATCCCGGTGAAATGGGCGACCTTTTCCTTGATCGTGAGCCATGTCCTGGTGGTGGTCTCGGTCTGGGAGTGGTGGGGATGCGCGCGGAGTGGGAACCGGATGAGCTGATCGGTTCGTGGACGCTGGTCGAGGGTGATTGGAAGCTGATCCGTAACAAGTCGGGCGCGACGCGGTTGGGGTTCGCGTTGTTGCTGAAGTTCTATGAGCTTGAGGGCCGGTTCCCGGACGGTCCGCAGGCGGTTCCGCTGGTCGCGGTCGACTATGTGGCGTCGCTGGTGAAGGTCGACGCCGGGGAGTTCGCGAAGTACCGGTGGACGGGGCGGACGATCGAGTATCACCGCAAGCAGATCAGGGAGGCGTTCGGGACGCGGCCGGCGACGGAGGAGGATGAGGACCGGTGGGCACGGTGGCTGGCGGAGGAGATGTGCCCGACGGAGACGAGTCGCCAGCGGCTTGCTGAGGCGCTGCGCCGCAGATGCCGGAGCGAGGATGTGGAGCCGCCGACGCCCGGCCAGGTGGAGCGGGTGGTGGGGTCGGGCCTTTCCAAGTTCGAGGTGGCGTTCTCGGAGGGCGTGGTGGGCACACTGGGGTCGGTGGTGTGCGGCAGGTTGCAGGATCTGCTGGACCGTCCGCATGTGCTGGCGGAGTTGAAGTCCGACCCGGGTCCGCTGGGGTTGGACACGTTGCTGGCGGAGATCGGGAAGCTGGCGACGGCTCGGTCGCTGGGGCTGCCGGACGGGGTCTTCTCCGGGGTGTCGGATCGGATCGTGGCGGCGTGGCGGACGCGGCCGATGCGGATGTACCCGTCGGACTTCGAGGACAGCTCCGAGCCGGTGCGGTACACGCTGCTGGCGGCATTGTGCTGGACGCGGCAGGCCGAGCTGGTCGACGGGCTGGTCGGGCTGCTGATCGACCTGATTCACCGGATCAACGCGCGGGCCGAGCGGCGGGTGGAGCGGGAGCTGGTCGGCGAGTTGACGAAGGCACGGGGCAAGCGCGGCATCTACGTCAACATGATCAAAGCCGCGATCGAGCGCCCCGACGACACGGTGCGGGAGGCGGTGTATCCGGCGGTGCCGGGTGGGGTGGGAACGCTGAAGTCATTGGCGCGGGAGCTGATGGCCACCGAGCGGGCTGTCTCCGAGCGGATCCGCTACCAGCTGCGCGGCTCCTACTCCCACCACTACCGGCGGATGCTCGGGCCGATCCTGGCGGCGTTGGAGTTCAAGTGCAACAACACCGCCTACCGACCGGTGATGGACGCGATCGACTTGCTGTCTCGGTACGCGGGGGTCGCAGCGACCGAGCGGTACTACGCCGAGACCGAGCGGGTGCCGATCGAGGGCGTGGTGCAGTGGGCGTGGCGGGACGCGGTGGTGGACGCCGAGTCCCGGCGGGTCGAGCGAATCCCGTACGAGCTGTGCGTGCTGATCGCGTTGCGGGAGGCGCTGCGGCGCCGTGAGGTGTACGTGCAGGGCGCTGGCCGGTGGCGCGATCCGGACAAGGACCTGCCCGGCGACTTCGAGACCAACCGCGACGTCCACTACGCCGCCCTGTCCAAGCCCCTGGATGCCACCGAGTTCATAGCCGACCTCAAAAGCCGCCTGACCGTGGGCCTGGACCGGCTGAACACCGGCCTCGTCGAGGGCACCACAGGAGGCGTGAAGATCACCACCCGGAAGGGCAAGCCGTGGGTGTCGGTCCCGAAGCTCGACAAGCTGCCCGAGCCGAAGAACCTCACTGCTCTGAAGGCCGAGGTGCAGCGCCGCTGGGGCACCATCGACCTGCTGGACATCCTGAAGAACACCGCGTTCATCACCGACTTCCCCGACCTGTTCACCTCGGTCGCGACCCGCGAGGTCCTGTCCAAGGAGACCTTGAGCAAGCGGCTTCTGCTCGTGTTGATCGCGCTCGGCACCAACATGGGGATCCGACAGATGTCAGCGACCGGTGAGCACGGCCATACCGAGGCCGAGCTACGGCACGTCCGCCAGACCTTCATCACTCGGGAGAACCTGCGTGCCGCGATCGTGTCCGTGGTGAATGCGACCCTGGAGGCCCGGGACCCGAAGTGGTGGGGGAAGGCGACGTCGACGGCATCGGACTCAAAGCGGTTCGCCTCCTGGGACTCCAACCTGATGACCGAATTCCACGCCCGGTACGGCGGCTACGGCGTCATGATCTACTGGCATGTCGACAAGGGTCGGCTGTGCGTCTACTCACAGCTGAAGTCGTGTTCCTCCTCGGAGGTTGCGGCGATGATCGAGGGGCTGCTGCGGCACGGCACCGACGCCGACATAGAGGCGAACTACACCGACACCCATGGAGCTTCGCTGGTGGGTTTTGCCTTCACCGAGGTCCTGGGGTTCAAGCTGCTGCCCCGGCTGAAGAACATCGGCGCGATCCAGCTGTACGCGCCGACCGCGAACCAGGCCGCGTGGCCGAAGCTGGCGAAGGTCCTGAAGCAGCGGCCGATCGACTGGGATCTGATCGCCCGCAACTACGATCAGATCATCAAGTACGCGACCGCGCTCCGCCTTCGCACTAACGAGGCCGAGCAGGTGCTGCGCCGGTTTATGAAGTCCAAGAGTGGGGGCCCCAAGCAGCCGGTCTACCTCGCCCTGGAAGAACTCGGCCGGGTCGTGCGCACCATCTTCGCCTGCGACTACCTCGCCGATGAGGAACTCCGCCGTGAGATCAACAATGGGCTGCAGGTCGTGGAGAACTGGAACAGCGCCAACGACAAGATCTTCTACGGTCGTGAGGGCACCCTCACCGGTTCCGATCGCGAGCACGCCGAGGTGTCCATGCTCGCACTGCACCTACTCCAGTCCTCGCTGGTGTTCATCAACACCCAGCTCCTCCAGGCCGTGCTACGAGATCCGAAGTGGGCGCGGAAGCTCACCGACGAGGACCACCGGGCGCTCTCACCCCTATTCTGGGTCCACATCAACCCCTACGGCCGGTTCCGCCTCGACATGAACACCCGCCTCGATCTCAGTCTGGCCGCCTGAGGACGAGTTCATGCCGATCCCCGGTCGTTCCGGGGCGCGCGGATCGGATGTCCCAGGTCGGCTCGTGGAGCTGATCGTTGTACACGATGATGTCAGCGTGATCGGTCGGGCGGGCTGTCGCGAAGTAGAGCTGTTGGGATGGGATGTAGCGGTGGCGCCAGGACCGTTCGATCTCGGCGGCATCGGCGGATCCGGCCATCGCCATGCTGCGGGTCAGGGCGCGATCTATGGTCTGCTCGAAGTCGACGGACACGAAGATCCGCAGATCCCATTGGTCGATGAGTTCTGGCCGCAGGAGGAAGACGCCGTCGAAGAGGAGT
The DNA here is from genome assembly GCF_004011505.1 of Nonomuraea polychroma. Taxonomy (NCBI): domain Bacteria; kingdom Bacillati; phylum Actinomycetota; class Actinomycetes; order Streptosporangiales; family Streptosporangiaceae; genus Nonomuraea; species Nonomuraea polychroma. The sequence continues at coordinate 3,954,959 of NZ_SAUN01000001.1, read as the reverse complement.
ACGGCGTCTTCGACGGCGGTCGTGGCCGGTGAGGACAGCGGGCCGGTCAGCATCGCGGTCGTAGACCGTGTGCTGGAACTTGCGGTCTCCGCCTGGGCCGAGCGGATCAAGCAGGACTTGGCACAGCGCTTTGTGATCGTGAGCGTCGTGCCGCCATCGAAGACACAAGCCACGAGAACCCGGGCGGCGCGGCCATCGTCGCCTATCTGGTCGGCGAACGGCGACCCGACGAGCTGCTCACGAGCCAACTGGGTAGTTGGCTACCCGCGCCGATGATTCCACGCGTCTACGTCTGGCTGGACGAGATGCCTCTCAACCGCGCGGGCAAGATCGATCGTCGAGCGCTCGCCAAGACGCTCGATCCCGCACTGCCCCGCCCGGACGCAACACGCAACCCTCACGTTGTGCCATTCACTGGCGCGGGCGGGACGGATACGGGAAACTGTCCCGATGCCTGCTGAATACACCCAAAGTGACCAGTTCCGTGGTGCCCGCATCCACCTGTGCGACCTCTCCGGCCTCGAGATTCGCGATTGCGACGTCACCGGCCTGAAGATCGTGGACTGCTATGGGGGCAACGTCTCCCTCGGTGGCAGCTTCGAGCGTGTCGTTGTCAACGACGTCGACGTGACCGCCTACGTCGAGGCCGAGCTCGACCGGCTGCATCCCAACCGGGTGCTGGCCCGTGAGGCCACGTCCGCCGCCGAATACCGGGCCGCTTGGGATGCCATCGAGAAGCAATGGGAGGAGACGCTCGACCGCGCCAGGCGCCTACCCGAGGCGAAGCTGCACGAGCAGGTCGACGGCGAGTGGTCGTTCGTCGAGACGCAGCGGCATCTGCTGATGGCCAGCGATGCCTGGATCGGCAACGCCGTGCTCGAGGAGGACGCGCCGTACCACCCGTTGGGCCTTCCTGGCGGCGGGATGCCGGCCGAAGCATCGGCGAAGCTCGGGCTCACCCTCGATGCCACCCCGACGCTCGACGAGGTACTCGCGCCGCGGCTCGCCCGCATGGCCACGATGCGCCGGGTCGTCGACGAGCTCACCGAGGCCGAGCTCGACCGGGTATGTGGTCGCAAGCCGGCCGACCCCTACCCGGACAAGGAGTACGTCGTGCGCCGTTGCCTCACGGTGGTGTGCAAGGAAGAGGCCGAGCATCACCGGTATGCGGTCCGCGACCTCACCGTACTCGAGGCCGGTGCCCGAACCGAGTGAAGGCGCGTCCCGGCAATGGACGGCGATCTCGCGATCCTGCGCTTGACCAGCCCATCTGTCGGAGCCCCTCATCGCACCCGCACTGCCCAGCCAGGGCGCGGTGCCGACCGGCGAGGTAGTCACGACCGGCTACGGAAAGACCAGCAATGCGGGCTTCCCCAACGAACGACGCGAGGTCTTCCTCGATGTCACGCCGCGGTGGACCTGCGAAGGCATCTACCAGTTCGTGAAGCCGATCACGCCCGGGATGAACTGCACCCGCAAATCCGGCCAGACGGCCGGAGCATGCGGCACTGGGTGATGTCGTCATCGGAATCGTCTCCTGAAATATCTCTGGCCAGTGCGGCAACCCGACCTATCCCACCGTGAATAGGAATGTTTCTCAGCACCGAACCTGGATAAGCGGCAACGTGGGGAGGTAGCCGGCGGTTCATCCACCTGCCTTCAGCCGGAACGCGAGGCGGCGGGGCGCCTGCACGCGATAGCTGTCCGTCACCAGCTCGGCAACCTCGACCCAGTCCGTCTCGTCGTCCAGCACCATTCCCACGACATTCACACCCCAGTCGGCCCGGAAGAACGGAGGGCCGGCATGCGCCAGCGCGGCCAACTCCCCGGGCGGCGCCCGGAAGGTCATCAGGATGGCCGGATCGTCCATATCGATGTACGCCGACCCCCTCCCGTCGGTGGTGTAGACGTGCAGGAACGTCCGCCGGCGAATCCGCCACCGCAGGCCGATCCACGCCGGCTCCTCGTACGCCTCGGGCAGCTCCCCGCAGATCACCCGGAGCCGGCCCACAACGGCGGGTGGAACGTCCGCGATGTCGCTCATCTGTACCTCCCGCGCCCATCCTGCCCGCCGGGTAGGACATCAGCACATCAGAGTCTCCGGGGTTGGCGGGGCCGCGCCGACGTCATAGGACTATCGGGCCCAGCTCGGTGACGACGCTGGCAAAGGTTCGGATGAGATCGGTTTCGGCGGCGGTGCGCCAGACAAGCGCGAAACGGGCGAGTGGTGCGTCGCGGATGAGCGGGTAGGCGATGCCGGGGTGTGGCGCCAGGCGTCTGGCTTGGGCCGTCACGGGTGCGATGGCCTCGCCGGTGAGCAGGAGTGGGATCTTCTGGTCGAAGCTGGCGACTTTCGGGCCGATGGTGATCGGTCGGCCGCTGGGGGTGTGGGTGGGGATGAAGGTGTGGCGCCAGTAGTCCGGCGCGGCGCCGCCGTCATCTGTGACCTCGGGCAGGGCCGTACCGCCTTCGGGGGGACCGTTCTGGTGGAATGAGATCTGTCCTCGAGGACGCGGTTCACACCCAACCGCGCTCTTGGCCAGGGCGCGGGGGTGGACCTGCAACGGAACCGTTTCTCCTCTTACAGCGATCGCGAGCCTGATATCCGCGTGAGCCTTGGAGGGTCGACGACGACAACGCAGTGTTTCATAGGTGGAAACCTATGAAACCCCGCCTCCGGCCGGACGCGTCCAGGGCGAACGCTGTTTCATAAGTCGGTGCAAATGGATGGCTGTCTGAAACGTTCCTATGAAACACTTCCGGGGTGTACGACGACGAGTTCCTCCGCGTGGAGGCCCACGCCTGCCCGATGACCTCCTGCGCTGCCCCGGCCAGCTCCCCCTGCCGAACCGGCAAGGGCAAGGTCGCCGTCCAGTACCACACCGCCCGCTTCCGGCTCGTGCCCGCGTTCGCCAAGGCGCTCAACGTCCCCACTCCGGCCATCCGCAAGCCGGGCGCACTGTGGATCGAACTGCCCCGCCCTGCCACGGCCGACGCCGAACCGGCCGGGCACGCGCGGATCGGCTACGCCCGCGCCTCCACTCTTCGCCAGTCCCTGGACACCCAGCTCGACGCGCTCAAGGCCGCCGGCGTCACCCGCGTCTTCGCCGAGAAGATCTCCACCCGCGCCACCATCCGCCCCGAGCTCGACAAGGCCGTCACCCTGGCCCGGGAACTGCGCGCGGCGGGCGTGGCGGTCACGCTCGTGGTGCACGAGCACAAACGGCTCGGCCGCGGCCTCGACCTGGCCGCCCTCGCCGAGCAGCTGCGCGCCGCCGACATCGGCCTGGAGTTCCTCACCGGCGAGCTGCAGGGCTCCCACGACCCCTCGGGCGTGGTGTTCACCGTGCTGGCCGCGCTGTCGGGGATGGAACGCGAGTACATCCGCGACCGCACCCTGGAAGGCCACGAATCCGCCCGCGCCCGCGGCAAGGCCATCGGCGGCGCCGCCGTCACCGACGAGAACATGCTCGCCATGGCCCTGCACCTGCGCGGCCAGAACCTCAGCCTGCGCGACATCGCCGCCCGCCTCGTCATCACCAGCGGCGCGAAAAAGGGCGGTCACCCCTCGGCCGCGACCGTCCTGCGCATGCTGCGCGACCACGACCAGCAGAGCGCGACCTGACGGGCCCGGCCCCGTCAACGCCCGGGGTACGGCTGAACGCGGAGCTATCGCGGGCGGATCGCCTCGGCCGCGCGGCGGCAGACCGGGTAGACCGGGTTCCCGCCGGCGTCCAGCCCCTCCACCAGACGGTCATCGATCACCACGACGTCCCACTCGCCCGGGGCGACCCTGCCCACCACCAGGCCCATCAGCCACGGCCACCACGTCTCATCGGTGTCGCCGGCCGTCAGCGGGTGGCGGACCTGCGCCGGGGACGCGTCCGGGAACGGGTTCGCCTGCCGGGCCAGCGCGTCGGCCAAGGTCTGCACGCCCAGTTCCAGGTCCGACTTGGTCGGCGTCGCCTCGATCGTGCCCGCGGCCAGCTCATCGGCCAGCGCCAGGATGACCGTGTTGCTTGCCGCGGACGCCTTCACCGCGGCCACGTGCTGGTCGGCCTTCGTGGCCGTGGCCGTGGCCGTGTTCAGGTTCTGGGCCTACCAGCGCTCGCCGGTCTCGACCCACAGCCACAGGTCATCGGGCTGCTCCCCGAACAGCTGCCGCTGTGCGCGGGGTTTCGATGGGGATCCGGTCGATCGCCTTGCGGTTGGCGGTGGTGGTCAGGAGCCTGTGACGAACCAGCCTTTGCCCGTCTGTCTCTCCGTTCTGGGATGTTTACCAGGCGATGGGGCCGAGGCGGTCGATGAAGGTCCCGGTTGGCCCGTCAGAGGCGAGCGTCGCGCGATCGATGATCGGATCACTGCCCTCGGTGACCGTCAACACGCCCACGGGGTTCATGTCGGTGGCGGGAAACCTGCCGTTGGCGACCTCGCCGGGGGTCACGGCGTTGAACTTGATGGCCGGCAGCGCCTGAGCGTATCGGACGGTGATCATGTTCAGTGCCGCCTTCGACGAGGTGTAGGCGAGTTCGTACATCTTCGAGACGGCTTGCCCGGGGTCGGTCACGAACGCGATAGACCCACCGGCGCCTGTGACCATCACCACCCGCGGGTTATCGGCCGCCTGCAACAGCGGCAGGAACGCGTTCGTGACCCGGACCGGCCCGTACACGTTGGTGTCGTAGACGGCGTGGATGTCCTTGGCCGTCGCGTCCGCCGGGTTGACACCGCCGCCGGGCGTGCCGGCGTTGTTGATCAGCACGTCGATCCGGTCGGTGTGCTCCCGGACTTGCCGCACAGCCCCGGCCACCGACTCCTCCGAGGTCACGTCCAAGGGGACCATGATGACGTGTGCGCCGTCGGCGGCCAGCTTCTGCGCGGCGGCCCTTCCCCGGCCCTCGTCGCGTGAGCCGAGGAAGACCCTCCAGCCCAGCTCTCCGAGCCTGCGCGCGGTCTCGTAGCCCAGGCCTTTGTTCGCTCCAGTGATCAATACTGAGGTCATGTTCTCTCCTGACGTTGTTGTACTTACGACCATGTGGCGGTTCCGGCCCGATTCCTGTGACACTGCCGAGGTGTGATGTAGGCCACCAGCGGCGGTTGACACAAGCCGGCGGGATCGGCATCTTGTGTGCAGGCGCCGTCGAGATCAGCGTGGAAGGCCAGCAATATGTAAGGGCAGCGACCAGACGGACCGCACCACCGAGGCGTTCGTCGTCCATCCCAACCTGCTGTTCACCGTCGCCTACGAGATGCTCGGCTCGGCCGCCGATGCCGAAGATGTTCTGCGGGAGACCTGGCTGCGATGGTCGGGCGTCGATCTCGACGCAGTGCCGGACCAGCGGGCCTACCTGGTCCCGCTCGCCATCCGGCGGGCCCTGGACCGGCTGCGCGCCATGAAGCGCCGCAAGGAGTCCTACGTCGGCCCCTGGCTGCCTGAGCCGCTGCTCACCGCGCCGGACGTGGCCGAGGACATCGAGCTCGCCGAGAGCATGTCGATGGCGCTCATGCTCGTCCTGGAGACGCTGTCGCCGACCGAGCGCGCCGTGTTCGTGCTGCGCGAGGCCTTCGCTATCGGCTACGACGAGATCGCCGACGCCGTCGGCAAGAGCCCCCGCGGCCGTCCGCCAGCTCGCACACCGCTCCCGCCGGCACGTCGATGCCCGCCGCCCTCGTGAAGTAGTCTGCCCGAGCCAGGCCCAGCTACGGCCGCTGCCTTCACGACCTCATCACCATGGTGGGTGACCTGCGCAAGCGCGAGATCGGCTGCACCAGCCGGCACGAACGCCTGGGACCACCACCCCCGGCGGCCGCCTCGTCTTCCACGTCTTCGCCGTACTTCTCTCTTCCTGAAGGATTGAGCCGTTCTGAAGGATTTAGCCTTTCCGAAGGGGTGAGCCGAACGGCGATCCAGCCGCGTCCCTGGCTGCCGGGCGCGTCCCTCGGGACGCGCCCGGCGGCCGGCGGGTGCCGCCTATCGGTCAAGCCGGCGCTGCGCCGAAGGCGGCGGCGTGGTCGGCGACCCACTGTGCGTAGGTGAAGGGCGGTCGGCCGGTGACCTGTTCGACCGTCGGCAGGACCTCCGCGGTCTTGCCGACTCTCGCGGTGAGCGCGTCGACGTAATCGTCGATCCCCGCAGCGGGCATGCCGTGGCGGGCCATCTGGTCCCGGAACCAGTCCTCGGACTGCTCCTCCCACCGCAACGGCCGCCCGAGGGTCTCCGCGATGATGCGCAGGCGGTCGATCTGGGTCAGCGACTGCGGTCCGGTCACCGAGTACCCCTCGCCGGCACGCCCATCGAGGAGGCTGCGGACGGCGACCGCGGCGATGTCGCGCGGGTCGACCGGGGCCGTCGCGGCCTCGCCGTACCGGCCGCGCACGACATCGCCCTCGATGATCTGGGGCGCCCAGACCAGGTCGTTGGTCGGAAGCCCGTCGGGCCGCACGAAGGTCCACGCCAACCCGGACGCTTGGACGGATCGTTCGAGCCGCAGGTGCACCTCGCCGACCCAGCCGGGCTCGGGCCACGTGACCGACACCGAGGACAGCATCACGACATGGCGCAGGCCGGCTCGCTTGGCCACGTCGAGGAATCCGTCGATGCCCTGGAGGACGGGGAACAGGAAGGCCCGCTCGATGCCGGACAGTGCCTCAGGCAGGGTCTCCGGCCGGGTCAGGTCGCCGGTCACGACCTGGACCTGGTCCGCAAAGGCATGGCCGCTGGGGTTGCGGGTCAGGACACGGACCTTCTCACCCTCCTCCAGGAGTTGGCGGACGACGTGGGAACCGACGTTTCCGGTGGCACCGGTTACCAGGATCATGGTTGAGATCTCCTTAATTTCTTTCTCTTTGTGTGAGCCGGGGGCCGGTCGGTGACGATCGCGTCACTCGACCAGCCGCCCGGTGGATTCGAGGTCGGCCGTGCGTTCCACGAGGCGGGCGAGCTCCGGGGCGGGCTTGAGCACGGCGCGGCTGGCGAGCCGGAGTCCCGACTCGGTCGAGGACACTTCCAGCGTTCTGGTCAGCGTCTCGTCCAAGGCCGGATAGTCGCTGCGGTTGTGACAGCCTCGGGTCTCCCGGCGGGCGATGGCCCCCAGGACGGTCGCCTCGGCCACGAGCAGCGCCGCCCGCAGGTCGAGCAGATGCGCGAGGTCCTCGTAGCCTTCGGCGGTGGGCGAGACGTCCACGTCCCGCGCTCGTTCGGTCAGGGCCTCGATGCCGGCCAGGGCTTGCTTCAGCCCGTCCTCGTCGCGGACCACGCCGCAGCGCTGCCACATGAGGGTGCGCAGGTCGCGCTGGATCGGCCGGGCGAACTCGCCGCCACGCTTGACCAGCCCGAGGAGCGCTTCGTTGACTGCGGTGACGACGGCGGAGGGGCGGCTGATGGTGGTCCTGTCCCTGGCCCAGGCGGCCGCCGCCTGGCCGGCGCGGCGGCCGAAGACCACGGTCTCGGTGAGTGAGTTACCGCCGAGCCGGTTGGCGCCGTGCAGGCCCGCGGTGACCTCGCCGGCGGCGTACAGGCCGGTCAGGTCGGTGGCGGTGGTCTCGGCATCGACGACCACGCCGCCCATGGAGTAGTGCGCGGTGGGCGCGACCTCCATGGGGGTGGTGGAGATGTCGAGGAGCTGGTGTTCGAGGAACTGCCGGTACATGCGCGGCAGCCGTTCCAAGATCAGAGCCTTGTCCTGGTGGGAAATATCGAGAAAAATCCCGCCGTTCGGTCCGGAGCGGCCCTCGGTGATCTCGGTGTAGCAGGCCAGGGCGACCCGGTCACGGGTGGACAACTCCATGCGCTCGGGGTCGTAGGCGGTCATGAACCGTTCGCCGAGCGCGTTGTACAGCCGTCCGCCCTCACCGCGCACCGCCTCGGTGACCAGGGTGCCGGCCACCTCTTCCGGATGGACCATCCCGGTGGGGTGGAACTGCACCAGCTCCAGGTCCGCCAGCCGGCAGCCCGCGCGCAGAGCCAGGCTCATGCCGTCGCCGGTGTTCTCGTCGCGGCGTGAGGAACTGCGCCGCCACAACCGCGTGTGCCCGCCCGCGGCCAGCACCACGGCGTCGGCATAGATGGCGGTCCTGGTCCCGGTGTCCAGGTCGAAGCCGAAGGCGCCGAAGCACTCGCCGTCGGCGTGCAGCAGGCCGGAGACGTAGAAGCGCTCACGCATCGCGATGCCCGCGCTCCTGCGCGCGAGAGTCTCGAGTACGGCACGGCCGGTCCAGTCACCGGCGAAACAGGTGCGGCGATAGGTGTGCGCGCCGAAGAAGCGCTGGTCCAGCCGGCCGTCGGGGAGACGGGTGAAAGGGGTGCCCCAGTCGGCGAGCTCACGGATCGCCTCGGGCGCCTCGCGGGCCAGGATCTCGATCATCGCCGGGTCCCCGAGGCCGTAGCCCTCCTTGTAGGTGTCGGCGAAGTGTTGTTCCCAGGTGTCCTGCGGGTCCCGGGTGCCCAGGACGGCGTTGATGCCGCCGGCGGCGAGGACGGTGTGGGCGTCCGTCCTGGCGCGCTTGCCGACGATGAGCACCTCGCATCCCGCCTCGGCGGCGGCGATCGCCGCCCGCAGCCCGGCCGCGCCGGAGCCGATGACCAGGACGTTCACCGCGTGGATCTCGATGTCAGTGTTGATTGGCATGGATACCTCTCTGAGCGGGGGATGCGATGACCTCGGTGTACTCACCGCGGGGCGAGCGGCGCAGGACGCCGGTCTCGATGCCGTGCGTGAGCTGCTGCCTGTCTTGTTCCTGCAGGGCCAGGCAGATGCGCCGGGTGAGCTCGAAGACCACGACCGGCCCGGCCACGATCGCGACGCGGAAGAACCAGGTGACGGCGAACAAGGACAGGTTGAAGTGGTGGGCGAGCTGGTCATTGGCGGCCGCCGCCCACAGCAGGCCGTAGAAGGTCATGCCGGCCGCGCCTGCGGCGGTGCGGACGGCGGCCTCACGGGGCCGGTCCAGGGTGTGGTGGATCCGGCTGTCGCCGGTGAGCCAGCGTTCGATGAGCGGATAGGCGGCCAGGACGGTGAAGAAGGCGCCCGGCACCATCAGGGCGGGAATGAGAACGGACAGGGTGAGCGGGCGACCGGCGACGATGGGTTCCCAGGCGGGCATGATGCGGATGGCACCGTCGAGGAAGCCCATGTACCAGTCGGGTACGGCTCCGGCGCCGGTGGTGCCAGGGCGGGCTGGGCCGTACAGCCAGATGGGGTTGATCTGCCCGACGGTGCCCAGCAAAGTGAGCATGCCGCAGGTGGCGAAGAACAACGCCAGCGAGCTGAGCGGCGGTATGTGGGTGGCGCCCGGGTAGTGGCTGTGGCCGTGCCGCCGCAGCAGCCAGCGTCCGACGACGAGCAGCTCGACCATGATCACCGGGATGAGCAGTACGTGCAGCCGGTAGAACAGCGGGATGACCTGGCCGCCGGGGACGGCGCCGCCGAACAGCAGGCCGGTCAGGTGGGTGCCGACGAGCGGGATGGACTGGGTGACACCCTGGATCAGGCTCAGGCTGCCACCGGAGAGCATGTCGTCGGGCAGAATGCCGCCGGTGACGCCCGCGGCGATGCCCAGGACGAACAGGGCGACCCAGATCAGCCAGTTCAGGCCGCGTGGCCGCCGGAAGGCGCCGGTGAAGAACAGGCGCAGCAGGTGCACGCACACGGCGCCGATGAAGATCAGCGTGGCCCAGTGGTGGACCTGCCGCATCAGCAGACCGCCGCGTACCTCCAGGCTGACCTCCAAGGTGGAGGCGAAAGCCTGGCTGACCAGCACGCCGCGCAGCGGAGTGTAGGCGCCCTGGTAGATGACCTGGGTCGTGTCCGGGTCGTAGAAGAAGGTCAGGAATGCTCCGGTGAGGACCAGGACCACCAGGCTGTAGATCGCGATCTGGCCGAACAGGAACGACCAATGGTCGGTACGGCTGAGTGGCCGCTTGCCCACAACGTGCGCCAGCCGTACCTGCAGGCCCTTCATGCGCCGACCACGCGGAAGAGTCCGGCGGAGTCCTTGGACTCCCGCCGATGCATGTGATGCGAAACTCGCGCGGGGTTGTCAGTCCCGTGTGCCATTGCTTGCTTACTCCTCAGCCCGTGGGCTGCTTGATGGTGGCGATTGATGCGGTTGACGGGGTTACTCACGGCGACCAGGCGGCACGGTTTCTCGCGTCTTGTCGGTGTACGGCGGGCGTCACCGCCCGCTGGGCGGAAGCCATTGCGTGAGCTGGACGAGCGCGCCGGCGGGGTCGGTGAGCTGCACCACCAGTTCGCCCCACGACTCGGTGCGCAGCGGGCGGGAAACGGCGGCGCCTCCCGCGACCGGCCGCGCGTATTCGGCCGGAAGGTTCGTGACGGCGAAGGACACCACCGCACCGGCCGGCCCCTCGCCGACCGCTGAGCAGCACCGACCGGGCCAGATTGCGCCTCCAGATGGAGGCCGGCCCTGCAGACGCACCGCGCAGGGAAACTCTGGTGACGTTGAAGGGTGCGGTCCAGCAGAGGGTCACCGATCTTCTTGATCGAGCGTGCCGTGAGCCTGCGCCGAGAGGTCCTGCCAGTCGGCCCAGGTCTTGAGCCGGTCGCGCAGATCAGACCACAACCGGGCCGGGATGCGCGCTGAGAACGCGGTGGCATTGCGCCGCACCTCCTGCGCCGAGCGCATACCGACCACGATGCCCGCGACCGCGGGGTGGCGCAGCGGGAAGGCCATGGCGGCCTGGGGAACGGTCACGCCGTACGCCTCGCAGACATCCGCGATGCGGTTGACCCGTTCCAGCAGCTCCGGGGCGGCGGGTGCATAGTCGAACCGCGCCCCCTCGGCGGGCCGGTCGGTTGCCAGCAGACCGGAGTTGAAGACGGAGGCGGCCAGGACCGAGACTCCGCGTTCGGCGCAGGCGGGCAGCAGTTCGTCCAGGGCGGTGTGGTCCAGCAGCGTGTAGCGGCCCGACAGCATGACCACGTCCGCGTCGGTCTCCCGCACCAGGCGGGTCAGCTTGCCGGGGTGGTACATGCCCGCGCCGACGGCGCCGACCACGCCCTGGGAGCGCAGCTCGGCCAGTGCCGGGTAGCCGTCGCGCAGGGCAGTCTCGAAGTGCTCCTCGGCATCGTGCAGATACAGCACGTCGATCCGGTCGACGCCCATGCGGGTCAGCGAGTCCTCGACGCTGCGCAGGATGCCGTCGCGGGAGAAGTCCCAAACCCGGCGGTGCGTGGCCGGCACGGCGAAGCCCTCGTCCATCCGGCCGTTCGGATCCTGCGGGACCAGCAGCCGGCCGACCTTCGTCGACAGCGTGAACTCTGCCCGCGGCTTGCTGCGCAGCAGCTCGCCGATGCGGCGCTCAGAGTGCCCGATGCCGTAGTGCGGCGAGGTGTCGAAGTAGCGGATTCCCGAGTCCCAGGCGGCCGCCAGTGCCTGCGCCGCGGTGTCGTCGTCCACCGGTTCGAACAGGCCGCCCAGCGGCCCGCCCCCGAAGCCCAGTTCGGTGACCTCCACCGTGCTGCGACCGAGGCGATGAGTGCGCATGTGACTTGTCTCCCTCGTGTGCGGTTCCGGCTTCCGGCCGGACATTATGATGTTCATGCCGATCTGATCCGCTTCGGCGCCCGGTGTGATGAGGACTCCGGTGAGACGGCCGTCCGAACCAGCACGTTCCGGGGACCAGGTCGTCGTGGCTCACCACCTCGGCGCCGTTGCGCGACGGTTGCCGCAGTCGGCTCCAGATGCGGCGAAGCCGCGGCACGTCCAACGCCCCTCGCCTTCCCGGAAGCACTGCTCCATCCAGGGTCGCGGTGGGTGCGATCGTCGCCGCGTCCTGCGCCGCTGAAGCGCCGGCTCTCCAGTGGAGTCCGCCAGGCGACGTCCTTGGTCTCCAAAGCGCCCGTCAGAAGGCGGGGAAGGCCCAGCCCGAGGGGTGGAAGGGCTCGCGCTCGCCACGGAAGGCGAGCGAGGCGGCGGTGACCGCCCCGGGGCGCAGTTCCTCGACGCGGCCCGCGGCCGCCAGGGCCGCCAGGGTGGTGCCGCCCAGATAGGCCGCACCCAGCTCGGCGGAGGTCAGCCGCAGGCCCGGCCGGGCCTGGGTGCGTTCGCAGGTGACGGAGTCGCCGTCGGCCCACAGGTGGTAGCGCCCCGCGTTCCATGGGCAGAACGTGTCCTGAACCTCCAGGACCAGGTCCAGCGGAGTCGAGTAGCGGCGTGCCGCCAGCGCGCGGTCGACGTCCACCAGGCGGACCCAGAGGTTGTCGATCACGCTGGTGCGAGCCGCGCGCGGGTCGGTCAGCAGGTGCTTCAGCGGTTCGTCGACGGCGCCGTCATAGGTGAGGCCGGCGTGAGCGTCGAGGTCGATGAGGTAACGCCACAGGGCGGCGTAGGACTGCCTAGTGGTGGCCGCGACCTCGATGACCTGCACCAGCCGCGGCTTGGAGCGGTAGAAGACGTAGCCGCTGACCTCGCCGCCGGGCTCGGTGTGGACGGCGAAGCGCAGGGCCGTCCCGCCGTCGCGCGCGCGTTCGCCGTCGGCCAGCCGGGCCTCCCAGAACTTCTCCGTACGGTCCACCCAGCCGACCCCGGTACGGCGGGCGGTGTCGTAGACCTTCTCTAGCAGCGGCCGGGCCTGCCGGCGGTCGAGCAGGCGGATCGTCCCGTCGCCGAGGTCGGTGCCGGGCCTCAGGGCCAGGAGCTTCTTGTCCGCCTGGATCTCGGCCACGCAGCTGGCGACGCCGTACCCGAAGCGGCCATAGATCGTGGCCTCGGCGGCGTTGAGCGCGGCGATCGGCTCGCCGCCTGATTCGTGCAGGTCGGTGAGCTGCTTGCGCATCATCGCGGTGAGGATGCCGCGGCGCCGGTGGGTGGGCAGGACCGCGACGAGCGTGATGCCGGCGACGGGCGTCACCGCGCCGGGGACCGTCATGACGCGGCCGTAGATCGACGCACCGCCGACGATCTCCTCGCCGTCGTAGGCGGCGATCGTGCGTCCGGGCTCGATGGAGTCGGCGGCGTTCCGCAGGCCGCCCTCGTACCAGTCCTGGCCGTAGGTCGTGGTGATCATGCGAGCCCACGCGTCGAGCTCGTCGGCGCGGATCGTCCGCAGGGGGTAGGTCGCCGTCATGCTTCGAGAATGGCCGGGTAAACAGGCACCGCACATCGGGTGATCTGTGTATTTATATGCTGGCGTCGTGGTGGCGGAGCGCGTGGTCAGCCCGGTGTTCGTCGGCCGGGGCGAGGAGTTGTCGGCGCTGGTGGCGGCCCTGGACACGGCTGTCGAGCAGGGGCCGGCGGTGGTGCTGGTGGCCGGGGAGGCCGGGATCGGCAAGTCGCGGCTGCTCGCCGAGTTCGCGCGGTCGCTGGGCCGGGGCGTGCGGGTGGTCGAGGGCGCCTGCGCGGAGCTGGGCACCGACGGCCTGCCGTACGCGCCGTTCGTGACGGTGCTGCGCAGGCTGATCCGGGTCGAAGGGGTGCTGCCGGGGCCCTACCGCCAGCTGGCCCGCTGGTTCCCCGAGCTCGGCGAGGCGGGCGACGCGGAAGGCGGCAAGCATCTGCTGTACGAGGAGGTCCTGACGCTGGTCGAGCGGGTGGCCGCGAACCAGCCGCTCGTCGTCTCGATCGAGGACCTGCACTGGGCCGACGCCGCCACCCGCGAGCTGCTCGGCTTCCTGGCCAGGAACCTGACCCAGGCCGGCGTGCTCCTGGTGATCACCTACCGGCCGCCGGAAACTGGCGACGGACTGCTCGGGCCGCTGCTGTCCGAGCTGGCCCGCCGCCCGCGCACCACCACGCTGCGGCTGCATCGCCTGGACCGGCAGGGCGTGGGCCGGCAGCTGGCCGCGATCCTCGGCACCGAGCCGGACGCGGCCGCCGTACGCCGCGTACACGAACGCAGCGACGGCACCCCGCTGTTCGTCGAGGCGCTCGCCCGCGCCGGTGAACGGACCCCGGACAGCCTGCGCGACCTGCTGCTGCACGGCCCGCGGTCGCTTCCCGGCCCGGCGCGCGAGCTGCTGCGCATCGCTTCGGCAGCGGGCGGCCGGGTCGGCCACCGGCTGCTGGCGCAGGTGGCCGGGCAGGACGGGACCGGGCTGGATGCCCTGCTGCGCGAGCTCGTCGACCGCAGCCTGCTCGTCACCGCAGGGGACGGCTACGACTTCCGCCATGCCCTGATCCGGCAGGCGGTGTACGAGGACCTGCTGCCCGGCGAGCGGGCGCGCCTGCACGCGCGCTACGCCGAGGCCCTGCGCGATTCCGGCGCCCACGCGGAGCTGGCCGCACACGCCCACGCCGCCGGTGATCGCGGGCTGGCCTTGTCCGCCGCTTACCTGGCCGCGGGCCAGGCGCGCAGGTCCTACGCCTACGAGGAGCAGGTCCGCATGCTCGACCAGGTCCTCGAACTCTGGGACCCGCAGGCGCGGCTGGGCGTCGACAGGATCGACGTACTGACCGGCGCGGCCGAGGCATGCATGCTCAGCGGCGACTACGCTCGCGGGGTCGAGTACGCCAGCGCCGGGCTGGCCACCGTGGACGAGCGGCGCGAGCCCGAGCGGGCCGCTCAGCTGCTGGAACATCGAGGCAGGCTGCGGCACCGGCTGGAGGCGACCGGCGTCTCCGACTGGGAACGAGCCCTGGAACTGGTGCCCGCCACCCCCGGCGGCGTTCAGCGAGGGCGGCTGCTCGGCGTGCTGGCCATGGGCCTGCTGCCGGAGGTGGACCGGGCTCGCGAGCCGTTCGAGGAGGCGCTCGCCATCGGTCGGCGTACCGGCGATGCCACGGTCACGGTCCGTGGGCTGCTGGGCGTCGGGTCCATGACGGGCGACCTCGGGATGCTGGCGCAGGCCCGCACGCTGGCCGATCGGCTCGACGGCCACGATCTGCTCATGACCGTCCCGATGTACGAGGCGACGCTGCACACCAAGGCCGGTGACCACGACCGCGGCATCGAGGCGGCCCGCGACGGCATCCGCCACGCCCGCCGGTACGGGCTGGGCCGCAGCCGGGGCGCCGAGCTCGCGCGCTTCGCCGGACACAGCCTGATCCTGGCCGGGCGGTGGGACGAGGCCGCCGCCGTGCTGGAGGAGAGCCTCCAGGAGGACCCGCCACCGCTGCCGCGGCAGGCCCTGCGCGTGCTCGCCGGCTACCTGTCGCTGCTGCGCGGAGACTTGGCCAGGGCGGCCGACGCCGCGGCGGCCGTGGAGCACACCGGCAACGGGGGCCTGTTCCCCCGCTATCAGCTGCTCTGCCTGCTCGCCGTCGCCCAGGGCAACCACGAGAGGGCAGACCTGCTCCTGGACCGGGCGCTGGCCGACCCGGCGCTCACCCGGATCTACAGCAGCGACGCCCGGCCGGTCCTGGTCGCCGGCGCATTGGCGCAGCGGGCCCGGCTCGCGCACGGCGACGGCAGGGACCTACGGCAGCGGGTCGCGAAACGACAGGCCGAGCTCTCCGCGGCCGATACGGCGCTCGGCGTGGACGGGCCGCTCGACCGAGCTTGGCAGATCATGCTGCGCGCGCTTATCAAGGACGACGGCTGGGACCACGCCGCGGGTGCCTGGCGGGAGCTGCGGCAGCCGTACGAGCTGGCGCTGAGTCTGTTCCACGGCGCGCGAGCCGCGCTGGCGGCGGGCGACCGGCCCGGGTCAACGGCCCGCCTCAGGGAAGCCGCGTGGCTGGCCGAAGACCTGGGCGCCGCGCCGCTCACCCGCGAGATCGCCCTGCTCGGGCGACCCCGACCGGCTCAGGGTGGGCTCACGGAGCGCGAGCGTGACGTGCTCAGGTTGATCGCCGAGGGCCTGAGCAACCGGCAGATCGCCGCCCGGCTGCACATCTCACCGAGTACGGCGGGGGTGCATGTCTCCCACATCCTGACGAAACTGGGCGCGGCCACCCGCACCGAGGCGGCGGCCATCGCGTTCCGCGAGGGGCTGGCGGGGGTCCTTCCCCGCTTAGTTTGACGTTTACCTTTCCTGGTCCGGTGACCGTCTCGACGCGCTTGGTGGCCTTGCCCACATCGTGCTGCGGGCAAGACTGGCCTGGTCGGATCTACAGCGTCAACGAATGTGACACCAAGCCCGGTTCGCCGTTCCACTCCTACTGGCAGGCCGGCTTGAGGGCGGCACGTCGTCCGCCGGGCAGCCGCTCCACCTGGACGCAGATGACCGTGCCGGACAGGATCGGCGCTTCGGCCCGGTGGGCGAAGTGGTCTTTCTTGTCCAGCTTGGGGTGCAGGCCGTGCCAGGCGGTGACGCTGACCTGGCCGTAGTGCCCATCGTGGAGGGTCAGCTGCTGGTCGGGCTCGCCCCAGGTGTCGGGGCGGGCGCAGGAAAACGGCTCGCCGTGGCGGCCGGGGACGTCCGGCGCAGCCGCCGTTTCCGGCTCGCGCGGCGGCGGATCACGATACAGCAGCCGGTCGTTACGGATGCCGACAAGAGCTATTGCAGGCGGATCGCCTCGGCCGCGCGGCGGCAGACCGGGTAGACCGGGTTCCCGCCGGCGTCCAGCCCCTCCACCAGACGGTCATCGATCACCACGACGTCCCACTCGCCCGGGGCGACCCTGCCCACCACCAGGCCCATCAGCCACGGCCACCACGTCTCATCGGTGTCGCCGGCCGTCAACGGGTAGCGGACCCGCACCGGAGACGCGTCCGGGAACGGGTTCGCCTGCCGGGCCAGCGCTCCCGCCAATGCCTCCACGCCCAGCTCCAGGTCCGACTTGGCCAGCGCCGCCTCGATCGTGCCCGCGGCCAACTCATCGGCCAGCGCCAGGATAACCGTGTTGCTCGCCGCGGACGCCTCCACCGCCGCCACGTACTGATCGACCTTCGCCGCCTCGGCCGCGGTCAGGTCCTGAGCCTGCCAGCGCTCACCGGTCTCGACCCACAGCCACATGTGATCGCGCTGCTGCCTGATTACCTGCTTGATCCGCTCCACGGTGTGGTCGTCCAGCAGATGCGGGGCGCGCCGCGCCGGCTCCAGGGTCCGCACCTGATCGCGGTTGGCGCCCAGCTGCTCCAGGACGACCGCGGTCATCATGTCCACGTCGGCCAACCGGGCGCCACTCGGGTTCGCCCCGGCCGTCCCTGCCGCCACCATCACCACGCGCCATGCCTCAGATCGTCCCAGACCCCCACCAGCCGCCCGCTGCACCTTCACCACATAGAGACCCAGGGCTGCCTCCCACACGTGATCATTATCAGCGCCAACCGTCTGTGCGATGGAACGGAATCCGGCGTCAACCACGTCCGGAAGACCGCAGCGGCAGGGGGTTGCTGACCTGGGAGAACCCCGTTAACGCCGGATTCCGTTCCAAATCTCTCTGACCCCCTTCTCCGAGAAGGTCTCCACCCGCATCACGACCCGCCCCGAACTCGAACGCGCCATCGCGCACGCTGCGGACCTGCGCGCCTCCGGCGTCGCCGTCACCCTCGTCGTGCACGAGCACAAGCGGCTCGGCCGCGGCCTGGAACTCGCAGAGCTCGCCGAACGGCTGCGCGCCGGCGACATCGGCCTGGAATTCCTCACCGGCGAACTCCAAGGCCACCACGACCCCGGCGGTATCGTGTTCACCGTCCTGGCCGCCCTGTCCGGCATGGAACGCGAGTACATCCGCGACAAGACCCTCGACGGCCACGAGTCCGCCCGAGTCCGCGGCAAGAACATCGGCGGCGCCACCGTCACCGACCCCGCCATGCTGTCCATGGCCCTGCACCTACGCGACCAAGGACAGAGCCTGCGCGACATCGCCGCCCAACTCCTCATCACCCAAGGCAAGAAGAAGGGCAAACGACCCTCACCCGCCACCGTCATGCGAATGCTCCGCGACCACGACGAACACGCCACAGCGGCCGAGACCAACGAGATAGAGCCAGCCCGCTGACGAGCACCAAAGCTCTACCTTGCGGCTCGCCGTAGCTTCAGGAGTCCTGGGCCAACCAACCCGACCCCGTGGCGGGCGTGCGTTCGCTACTCGCCCGCGGCGCCGGCGCGCTCAAGGAGCTCTATCGCGTCTCTCCCAGCTTCCGCGAGGCCGCGGGAACAGGCGCCGTCGGGACGTCGGAAGTGACGTGGACGTACATGTACGACGACCGCGGATGGCCGTACCGGATCTTCTGGGGCTTCCACGCGCACCTGCGGCCCGAGGTCCACGGGCACGGAGACGACCGGATCCCGCAGGCGTGGCTGGCCACGCAGTACCGGAACTGGGACAAGCCGATGACGATCAAAGCGCCCGAGGCGACGCCTGGCCGGGGCTGGCGGTGGACGACCTCGCCGACGTCCTGAGCGCCCCGAGCGCCGCGAGTGAGGAGCACACTTCGGGTGCCACCGGAAGACGGCAGATTCGGGCCGCCATCTCTCTGAGCTGTGGCTTTGCACGCGGCGCAAGCATGGTGTCCGGAAATGCATACATTCCTGGACACCATTTCCCACCTGCGAGGACACCGTCCAGAAACCTACGCCCGGGAATTCTGCGGCCCGATGGGACCTCTGCCGACCTGACGCATGTGCGAACCGTCACATTGAGCACGACTCATGAGCGGCGGTCGTGAGCCAGTGGTAATCATGATCACACCAATGGCCATCGAAAGGACATTCGTGCGTACACGTAAACTGGCGACCCTCCTCGCCGGCGCGACCCTGGCCGCCTCTACCACACTGGTGGCGGGCGCTGCTCCGGCCAGCGCAGCTGGACCCTGCGGCAGCAGCTACTCCCGGGTCGGCGTCTACGCCATCTCCAGAGGAGACGGGACCCGCACGGGCACGCTGGAGGTGTACTACAGCTCCAGCGCCCGAAAGAACTGCGCCCTGACCTACGGCTACGGCGCCTACGCCAACACCAGGAGCTGGAAGAGAGTCACGATTTCGAGAGCCGACGGCAGCCAGGAAGACACCGATGCCAACTACTACACGTACTACGCCGGCCCGGTGTACGTCTCGGCCCCTGGCGCGTGTATTGACGTTGCCGGAACGGTACCGGACTGGGTGACCCGCGAGCTCAACAACGTGCACTGCGGCTGAACTCTTGTGACCTGACCGGGTGCCCTCCAAAGGCAATTGGGAGGGCACCCCAGCGGGGCGCTGCGTGGCTGGCTGTGATTCTCCGATCTGACGCCGAGCGCAGCTCGGCCTCCGCCTCCACGCCGACCACGCCCAGCACGCCCAGCACGCCTGCACGGCATGGCCGACATCCTGATCGTGACAGCCGAGCACGACGCGCTGCGCGACGAGGGCAACGCCTCCGCCCGTCGCCTGGCACAGGCGGGTGTACGGGTGACGTACTGGCAAGAACCTGGCCTGATGCACGGCTTCGTCCAGAACATGGACCTGACCTCCCCGGAGGCGGCCGCTGCCCACGACCGGCTGTTCGGCGACATCGCCTCCCTGCTGCGCAGGTGAGGGGCCACCGGCACCGTCCGGCACCTGGCCCGCCCGCTTTCCACCGGCCGCGCCACTCCGCTCTGCAGCACCTGGCCGCTGACGGACGAACCGCTCCCGAGCACCAGGCCAAATCCCGCCACCCGCACCTCGGGAGCTTCGGCCGCTACGTCCGACTCGGGGAGGAGACCTCCGCCCGCATCGCCGCCGGAGCCGATCCTGCCGCCCGTCGCTCGCCCTCTGGGTGACGCGGGACGGGCTCCAGCCCCAGCGGCGGCATCCACTCCTGCCGCTCCTCCAGTCCGCCACTGAACCCTCACGGACGTTCTCAACCCACCTGACCAGCCCTCGTGCTCGCCGTCGACCATGCGATGTCGCGTCAGCGGCCGCGTCAGGACGGCAACGGCCCGGTGTCAGGGCTGGCGGCGATGGTGGATGCCATGAACGGTTCAGCGTCTGTCCGTTCAGTTGAACTTCGTAACAGTTTTGAAGGAGCACACAACCATGTCCGTCACCCTTACCGACCAGGACAAGCTCACCCTGCGGACCGCCGCCTACGGCGCCGTCACGCTGCTGGCCGCCACTGGTGCCGCCGGCTCGCCCCACAAGGTCGCCACCGAGGGCTCCATCGCCCTGGCCTCCGCGACCGGCCTGGTCGGGCACGTACTCTCCGAGAAGTCAAAAGGCATGAACCTGAACGGCACGTCCGTAGCCGCCCTCGCCGACCACGTGCTGCCGGCCCTGACGGCAGCCATGAGCCTGCTCAACCAGCAGGCTCCGGCAGAGGCCGACAACTTCCGCAGCACCGTCATCATCGCCATGAGAGCAGCCACCCGAACCCAGAAAGGCCAGCCCAGCCCCACCATGGCCGAGATGGCCCGCAAGATCACCGCAGCCCTCGACGCCGCTTCGGTCATGCCCGGGGTGGCCGCCGCGGACAGTGGGGCCCTGCCGAACGCCCCTGCCGGGCAGGATCGCCTGGAGCTGCAGAAGGCCATCCAGGAGATCGTCGATTCCGGTTTCGCCGGGGTGCAGTTGCGCGTGCACGATGAGCGGGGGGAGTGGGTCGGCAGCGCCGGGGTGCGCAGGCTGGGCGAGGCCGCGAAGCCGCTGACGAACGGGCGGTTCCGGATAGGCAGCTCCACCAAGACCTTCGTCGCGACCCTGGTGCTGCAATTGGTGGCCGAGGGCACGATCGGGCTGGACGACCCGGTGGCCGACTACCTGCCCGAGTTCGGGCTGGACCGGCGGATCACGGTGCGGATGCTGCTGCAGCACACCAGTGGAGTGTTCAACTTCACCGGCGAGTACTACGACGACGGGACGGTCGTGCCGGGGATCCCCTGGTCGGGCCAGGAGTGGGTGGACAACCGGTTCAAGACCTACCGGCCGGAGGAGCTGGTACGGCTGGCGTTGTCCAAGCCGGTGCGGTTCGCGCCGGGGACGGACTGGAGCTATTCCAACACCAACTACGTGCTGGCCAGGCTGCTGATCGAGAAGGTCACCGGCCGCTCGCTCGCCGAGGAGATGCAGCGGCTGATCCTGGGGCCGCTCGGCCTGTCGGGCACCGTGGTGCCGGACACCCAGACGGACATCCCCGGGCCGCACGCCCACGCCTACTACCGGTACGAGGACGCCGGCCAGCAGAAGACGGTCGACGTCACCCGCCAGAATCCCTCCTGGATCTCCAGCGGCGGTGACATGATCTCGACCACCCAGGACCTCCACACGTTCATCTCCGCGCTGATGGGCGGCAAGCTCCTGCCGGCCCCGCTGCTGGCCGAGATGTGCAAGCCGCATCCCAAGGTCGGCTACGGCCTGGGAGTGTTCGTGCAGGACGCGGGCCCGAACGGCGGCACCGTCATCACCCACAACGGCGGCATCGCGGGCTACGCGGCGCTGATGTACAGCACGCCCGACGGCGGTAAGACCCTGACCGCCTCGCTGACCTATGTGGACGACGCCGCAATGTCCCTGGCAGAGGCGTTCCAGAAGGCGACGCAGAGGCTCGTCAACGAGGTGTTCTGCAACGGGCAGGCCGAGCCGGCTCAGTAGACAGCGCTGAGCACCGTGGACTCCTTCCGGTCGTGCATCAGGTAGAGCGCGAACTGGGCCAGGCCGAGCTCGCTGAGCTCGGCCGCCGGTCCACATGCGCGGGCGCCGGGCCGAGCAGGTTGAGGAACGTCCCGATAGGCAACCAAGCGGAGACGGTGTAAACCGCAGGACGGCGAACGATCTGATCAGCTCACCAGCTGAGCCAGCGCCGTGAAGGCCTCGTCGTGGTCACGCAGCATGCGCCAGGACGGTGGTGGGTAAGAGGGGCCGCCCATACTTCTTGCCCTTGGTGATGACGAGCTGGGCGGCGATGTCGCGCCAGCTGCCCGGGCGCTGCGTCGTCAGGTGCGGGCGGACCCGGTCCGCTGGCGGCGGTATCTGGTGAGCATCTGGCTTCCGACGTCGACATAGCCGGCGAACAATCCGATCACATCGTGGAGCCGCTCTTGTGCCGGGCCGGGATTCACCAGGGCCTCGCCCTCGCGCAGGGCGGCGATCAGGGTCCTGGCCCGCGCCTGGCTGGCCTCCAGCAGCGACTCGATTCCTCCCGTGGCTTCAACCAGGAGCCGGCGGCTGCCGGGCTGCGGGATCACCTTGGCCAGTCCCCAGGAATCCAGCTGCCGTACCGCGGTGCTCACCGCCCCCTTGCTCAGCTCGAGCTCGGCGGCGATCGTATCGAGAGAGACCGGCTCCTCGCTGAGGAGCAGCAGCCCGTAGGCGCGCCCGGTCGCGTGTGGGAGGTTCCATGAGGCCAGCAGGTCACCCACCGAGGTGATGAACGCATGGCGCGTGCTCATCGCTGTGCCTCCTTCGATGCCGGGATCGTGCGCAGGAACGCGTCGATCGCTTCATTGACCGCCTGCCGGTTGTCCTGGTTGGCGATATGGCCCGCGTCGGGGATGACGACCTCATCGATGTCTTCGGTCTCGGCCCACCGGGGCATGGCCGAGGCGATGTTGCCGGTGCGGTCCTGCTCGCCGCGGATCAGGCACAGTGGCACGGGCGTGCGATAGCCGGGGTCCGGGGAGAGGAACTCGACGGTTGCCCGCCACACCTGGACGAACTCCTTCTTCGATAACTGACCAAAGGCCCGCCGCGCATCCGCCTGCGCGTCCTGGGTGATCGCGGAGGCTTCGGCCATCAGCCGCGGGAGCTCCTTGGCCGGGATCGTCAACAGGATCAGCGCAACCGCCTTCACCAGCAGGCGTTCCTTCCGGGACAACGGTGCGGTGTTCGGCGTCGCGTCGATGACGATCAGGGCGCGGGCGAGGTCGGGATGCCGCTGGACGACGGCCTGGCTGAGGTTGCCACCGAGGGACTGTCCGACGAGCACCGGCCGGTCCAGCGCCAGGTGCTCGATCAGCGCGCATAGGTCCGCGATCGCCTGCTCGGCGGTGAACCGGACACCGGCCGGGCGCGAGAGGCCGTGGCCGCGCATGTCCCAGGTGACGGTGCGATACCCCCGGGCATGCAGGTACTCCCGTTGGGCGTCGAACATCACGTGGTCGGCCCCGGCCCCGTGCGAGAACACCAGCGGCACACCGTTGCCGCCGCTGTCGGCGTAGCGCAGGCCGCAGTTGCGGAGAGAGAGCATGGACGGCAGATTCACCATGTTCTAAATATAGTAAACACGTCGTCCGGGATGTGGATCAGTAAGGTGAAGGGGGATTGCGCCTGCTCATCTCCCGTGTGGTGCGGCTCCCTCCATGGAAAATCGATACCACGGGACCGGTGAGACTAGGGCAGGCTTGCTGGCGTGATGGCGATTCATTCGCTGCCCACGCAGCCGCAGGCGGAGCCGTACCAGATGATCGGCCGCCTCTCACCGCCGCACCTGCGGCCGTACGTGCTGGGGTGGGCCGGCTTTCGCACCCGGGCGGGAGAGCCCGCCCACCCCAGCCGGATGCTGCCGCTCAACGCGGCCACCCTGATCATCGACTTCACCGGCATGAGCCCCATCGTCACCGGTCCCCGCGCCACCGCGACGTTCTCGGCCCATACGCCGTGGCGTCACGGGGTGGCGGTCGGGCTCACCCCCGCCGGGATGTCGGCGCTGATGGGGACGCCCATACGCGAGGTGGCCGGCACGACCGCGCATCTGGAAAACCTCCTCGGCACCCGTGCCGCGGAGCTGACCGACCGGCTGATCGCGTCGGCGAGCTGGGCGGACCGCTTCAGCCTGCTGGAGGAGCGACTGACGGCGTGGCTGCGCCCCGACGCCGCCCCCAACGACCTGATCATGCACGCCTGGTGGCGGCTGCAGGAGCCCGCCGGCCCGTCCACCATCGGGTCCCTCGCCGGTGAGCTGGGCGTCAGCCGTCGTTATGTCGAGCTCGGATTCCGCCGGGTGGTGGGCTTGTCGCCCAAGACGGTAGCCCGGATCGCCCGGTTCCAGCGGACCGTGGACACGTGGAGACGGCCCTCGGCCACGCTGAACGAGGCCGTCGCCTGCGGTTACGCCGACCAGCCTCACCTCACCCGAGAGATCCGGGCGATGGCGCAGATGACACCGAAGCAGCTGTTCGCATTCGTTCAATACACCGATCGGCTCACCGGCTAGCGTGACCTTCCGCTCCGGACCGAACGAGTGCCGGGGGAGAGGAAGGGGCAACACGTCATGGCAGGCGTTCTCGCGGTCGATCCCACCCTCACCGACTTCGGCGACGACCCGGTGTGGATCACCATCGTCAAGGCCGTGATGTTGTTCCTCTTTCTGGCGCTCGGGGTCGTCTTCGGGGTCTGGTTCGAGCGCAAGCTGATCTCTCGGATGCAGAACCGCTACGGCCCCAACCGGGCCGGCAAGTTCGGCCTGCTGCAGTCGGTCGCCGACGCGATCAAGATGGGTTTGAAGGAGGACCTCTTCCCGCGCACGGTGGATCGGGTGCTCTACCTGCTGGCGCCGGTCATCATGGTGGTGCCGGCGTTCCTGGCCTTCTCCATCGTGCCGTTCGGGCCGGTCGTCAGCCTGTTCGGCGAGCAGACGCCGCTGCAGCTGGTCGACCTGCCGGTGGCGGTGCTGTTCATGCTGGCCATGGGCGCGGTGTCCGTCTACGGTGTGGTGCTGGCCGGGTGGTCGTCGCGCTCGCCGTACGCGCTGCTCGGTGGCCTGCGGTCGGCGGCCCAGGTGGTGTCGTACGAGATCGCGATGGGTCTGTCGTTCGTGGCGGTGTTCATCTTCGCCGGGACGCTGTCCACCTCGGAGATCGTCGCGGCGCAGCAGGACACCTGGTTCGTGGTGCTGCTGATCCCGTCGTTCCTGATCTACGTGGTCTGCATGTTCGGCGAGGCCGCCCGTATCCCGTTCGACCTGCCGGAGGGCGAGGGCGAGCTGGTCGGCGGCTTCCAGACCGAATACTCCTCGTCGCTGAAGTTCGCCCTGATCATGATGGGCGAATACCTGCACACGTTCACCGCCTCCGGCATCGCGGTGACGCTGTTCCTCGGCGGGTGGCGGGCGCCGTTCCCGATCTCGCTCTGGGAGGGCGCCAACACGGGCTGGTGGCCGGTCCTGTGGTTCCTCATCAAGTTCGTGCTGACCTTCAGCTTCATCATCTGGGTGCGGGCCTCGCTGCCGCGCGTGCGCTACGACCAGCTGATGTCGCTGGGCTGGAAGGTGCTGATCCCGGTCAACCTGGCGTGGATCCTGCTGGTGGCCGGGGTGCGCAACGTGATGCTCAACCAGGACAACAGGGTGCTCAACGTCGCCCTCGGCCTGCTCATCGTGGTCGCCGCTCTGGCCATCTGGATGCGCTTCGACACCGTCGACCAGCGACGCAAGGAAGAGAAGAAAGCCCAGGTCGACGCCGAGTTCGAGGAACTGTCCAACGAGCCGACGGCCGGTGGCTTCCCCGTGCCGCCGCTGGACCTGCCGCACTATCACGGCGTTTCCCGGCCGTGAGCGCGAAGTCGGCGCCCGTTCCTCATTGGGGTCAGCCCGCACGCAACTCCGCCGCGACCGCCCGTTCCCGTAGCTGGGCCGCCTCCGCTCGGGCCGCCTCCAGTTCGGCCCGCAGGTCTTCAAGACGTATCCGCTCCAGCCGCAGCTCCGCCCGCGCCTGATCACGTTCCCTGACCGCGGCCTCGGCGCGGGTCTTCTCCCGCGTCACTAGCTTCCGCTCCCGGGCGAGCGCGGCCGCGGCCTCCTCCTCGACCGCCGTCAGCCGGCCCGTCAACCGCTCGACCTCGGCCGCCGCCCTTTCGGCCTCCTGCAGCGCCACTGCCCGGTCGCGCCCGGCCTCGGCAGCGGTGCGTTCGGCCGTGGCCGCTCGCTCCACGGCGCGTTCCCGTTCCTGCGCCGCCGCCTCCTCCCGGGCTCTGGCCGCGATCAGGTCACGCTCGGCCTGCTCACGGGCCCGCGCGGACGACGCCATCTCTTCCCGGGCCGCGTCGGTTTCCTCCCGTGCCCGGTCGGCCTCCTCGCGAGCCTGTACGGCCTGCGCCCGCGCTTCCGCGACACGCCGGTCTGCCGCCTCCACCCGTTCGGCCAGTTCCTGTACGGCCTGATCCCTGGCCCGTTCGGTCAGCTCGACCTGGTGAGCCGCCTCCTTGGCCCGCTGCTCGGCCGCATCGGCGCGCCGCTGCGCCTCCTCCGCCGTCTGCAAAGCCTGCCGTTCGGTGCTGGCGGCCTCCCGCAGTGCGGCCAGTGCCTGCTCACGCGCCCGCTCCGCGTCCTGGAGCGCCGTCTCCTTCTCGTTCTCCGCCTCCTCGAGGCGGGCCCGCATCTCGGTGGTCTGCCTGCGGGCGTGCTCGGCGGCCTCGCGCGCCAGCCGTACCTGCTCGAACGCCTGCTCCCGCTCGGTACGCGCGATCGCCACCCGCGTATGCGCCTCCGCCTGCACGGCGCTGAGCTTGGCCTCCACACCCGCGGGACTCAGCTCGTCGGCCAGCGCCCGAGCCAACGGCTCGATGGCCGCCGCCAGCCCGCTCTCCATGCGGTCATACAGCTGCTCGGCCCTGGCCAGCGCCCCCTCCAGGCCCGGCGTGGCCCGGCGCAGCTCCCGCTCCCGCTTGGCGGCCGCCTGACAGTCCTTCTCCGGGCAGTACGCCTTGGGCCGCCCCCGGCCGCGCCGTTGCTCGATGGGAGCGCCGCAATGCTTGCACGGCGTCACGACAGTGGTCTCCGCAGTCACAGCAGGACCATATCATTTTAGATTTTCTAGAAAATAGAAATCAGAAAAGCTGGTCTGTTGCGTCGTAGTAGCCGTCTAACAACTTGCGAGAAGGTAGGTTCCCGCAAGTAATCAGCGATCTCGCGTCACCGGAGACTTGTCATCTAACTGTCCTGCTGTGCGGATTGCCACGAAGTTGTCCTGGGCTTTTGCCACGAGATGTCAGCAAGATCTTTTGTGTAAGCCCACAACGGGGGCCGCCCTCGCGGCATCTGATAGTGCGGATTGCCACGAAGTTGTCCTGGGGTTGTGCCACTTGGTGTCAGTGGGAGTGCCACGAGGTGCCAGCAAGATCATCAGCGCCGCTGCGCGCAGGACGCCGTCGAGACGACGGTCGCGGTTAGTCGACAGGTATTTTGCCTGGTCACCAGTGCACTGCCTGGGAGAGTGACCTCACCCGCTCGGTCGCACTCGCCATCTTCAACCGAAACCGAAGACATCCGGGCTTCCGTGCGGCTCGGCCGTTGCTCGCGGCCTGGAGTTAGTGCCGTTCTACTGGGCCCCGGCTGACAAACCTGGCAATGTTGCCACTTGCTGACAGCCGCAATTGGGCCTGCGACCTGCAGTTTTGCCATGTTCTGTCAGTGGCGTGTGCCGTCGAATTGTCAGTAGGTGGACCGCAGTGCTGTTGTCTGTGAATCGGCGCTTGATGTTCACCCATCTCACCTGGTCTTGGAGGGCCAGGACATGCGCCAATGCTTCCACGCGTCCCGGGGCGCCCTTGTGGGCCTGGATGCACGAGGCCCTTCCCTGGCCACCGGCAGCTCCAAACCGTGCGAAAAGTATTCATCATGCAACGCCAAGTGGCTTGACGAGCCTTACCAGCCCGCTGGTAGCGTTCGTATTGATTCCCCTACCTGCTTCGGTGGGTAGGTGCGGGCCCTGCCTCCGGGCGGGGCCTTTGCGTTGTCACCGCCTCCCTGGTGAGCGAGCTTTTCCAGGTGATGTGGTAAGGGCCCTTTCTGCTTGCCTGGATAAGCCTGGAGCGTGTCAGAGGCCGACATTACGCATGGCGTTGTCCCGCCAGCGGTCGACGGCC
Source organism: Nonomuraea polychroma (assembly GCF_004011505.1). Lineage (NCBI taxonomy): Bacteria > Bacillati > Actinomycetota > Actinomycetes > Streptosporangiales > Streptosporangiaceae > Nonomuraea > Nonomuraea polychroma. The sequence continues at coordinate 3,927,357 of NZ_SAUN01000001.1, read as the reverse complement.
CTGATGTACCGCAGCACGACGGGTGAGGCAGGGGCCCAGCGGCCGTGCTTGGCGATGACGGCGACCGGGACGCCGGCGGCGTAGGCGACGGTGGCGCCCCCGGCGCGCAGGCTGTGCGCCGTGACCGTCTCAGCGAAAGGCACGCCGGCGCGCACGGCGAGGTCGCGGACGATGACGTTGACGGCGTCGGCGCCGAGCGAAGGGCCCATACCGCCGTGCCGGTTGACCCGGCGCAGCAGCCGCCCGGCGGTGTGTCCGGCCTGGTCGAGGACGTGCAGCCAGTCGCGCCAGGCGGCGACCGGGTCAGTGAGCGGGTGGCTGCCGCGGGGAATGGCGATGGTCTCGCCGGCCGAGTCCTTGTCGGTCTTGGAGGTGCGGATGACCACCTCCAGGCCATCGCTGACCTCCCGCACGTCCTCTCTGGTCAGGGCGACAAGCTCGCTGCGGCGGCCCATCAGCGCCAGGCCGAGCACGAGCAGCAGCCGGTCACGCAGCCCGATCGGGGTGGTCAGGTCGCAGGCGGCGACCATGGCGCGCAGCGCGTCGATGGTGATGGGCGGGGCCTCACGCTGGCCGCGCCCGCCGTCTTCGGCGCGCCGGCGCTTGTAGGCGCGCAGCGCCAGCCGGGCGGCCTCGGTAGACGGCTGGCCGGCATGGCCGGCCAGCCGGTGCATGGTGCGCACCGCGGCCAGGGCCTGCTCGATGCTGGCCGGGGCCTGCCCGGCGGCGCACAGCTGGGCGGTGTATTCGGCCAGGGTGGCGGCGGTGGCGGGCAGCGCGAGGCGGTTCTGCGTGGCGCACCAGGTGGTGAAGGCGGCCCATTGGCGGGCGTAGGCGCGGCGGGTGTTGGCGGGCACGCCATCGGCGATGAGGCGCCGGGTGTCGGCGCTGAGTGCGTGGTCGGCGGCGGTGTGCGCGCCGCCATTTTCTGGCGTCCCGGAAATCAGCGGCTGGTCTCCCGCCGCTGGCAGCCGCCCGCCCTCACCCATGTCCGCTTTGTCCCCCTTCCGGGAGCGTCCGCGCGATCGCCTCTGGCCCGCGATAAGGAAGGTTATCACGGGTCAGGATTGATGTGAGATGCGTTTGCGAACGTTCGGAACGGATTCGTTCGAACGTTGCGAACGATAGCCTGCGACCTGTGGCAGACGATCAGGAAACTGTGGTGGCGAGCATTCCGGCCGAGACCGGTCAAACGGTCGGGAACGGGGCGGGTCGGCAGGAAACGGAGCCGCGATGCGCGGGGCCCGGCTGCGCCAAGGCGCTGCCCGGGCGCAGCAGCCGCGCCAGGTACTGCAGCGATGCCTGCCGCGCCGCGGCCTACCGGGCGCGCACCACCGCGCATGCCGCTCCCGTGGCGAACGCGCTGCTGCGCGCCCAGGACCTGCTCGCCCCGCTGCTGGCCGCGGGCGAGCAGTGGCAGGCCGCCCAGGACGCGCTGCGCGCCCAGCTGGCCGAGCTGAGCTCAGGCGCGCTCGCCCAGGTCGAGGCCGCCGAACAGGCCGCCGAGGAGGCCCGCGCCGCCGCAGCGGCCGCCGAGCAACGCGCCACCGCCGCGGCCAACATCGCCGCCGCCCGGATCGCCGCCGCCGAGCAGGCCCAAAAGCAAGCCGAGGTCGCACGCGACCGCGCCGAGGATCGCGAACAGGACGCCTGGCGGCAGGTCGGCGAGCACCAGGCCGCCCGCACACAGGCCGAGCAGGCGGCCAGCGAGGCCGCCGACCGGAAGCAGCAGGCCGAGCGCGACCGCGACGCCGCCCGGCGGCAAACCGCCCAGCTCACCGAGCTGCATACCGCGGCGACCGCCCGTATCACCGAGCTGGAGCAGGAGGGCGCGGACCTGCAGCGCGAGCTTGCCGACCTGCGCTATCAGGGGCAAGTTCAGGAGGAACGGGTGCGCGAAGCCGAACGCGAACGCGACCAGGCCCGTGGCACCGCTGCCGCGCACGCCCAGGAGCTCGAGCGGCTCCGCCAGGCGCTGGCAGCCGAACAACAGCGGCGCGAGCAGGCGGTCACCACAGCGGCCGTGGCCGAGCAGGCCCTCACCGTCGCGGACCGAGCCAGAGCCGCTGCCGTCGGAGAGGCCGACCGGCTGCGGGGCGAGCTCGCCGACCTCAGAAGGGCGCTGAAGATCGCTCACCAGCGGCGCGAAGAGGCCGTCACCGCCGCCGCCGTTGCGCAGGCGGTGCTGCGCGAGCAGCGTGCCGCTGCACGGCCCGATCCCCCTGGCCAGGCTGCATCGGCGGAAGACTCTGCGCCAGCGCGGTGACGACAGCAGGAGTGACTTCGACGGCGCCAGCTGGAGATCGGATCCGAGACAACACGACACGCCCGAGGTTTGCGCATTGCGAGCGATGTGCTGGCATTTCTCGGATTACCACCGCCTGTGATTGCGTGCCAACGGCGGCACTCCTAGCTTTGAACCACAACATGTAGCAGGGCCGCCAGCGCGGCCCTCCACAAGTTGTGGTTGGCATGCCTGGACGCTACCCCTTCCAAGTTTCGTGTTCCTCGCCTGCCGTTATGCGTCCTGCGAGCTGCGGGACTCGCTACATCTACGACGATTGGCGAGGGGACTATGGCGCCTGGCGAGCTCGCCACCGGTACGATTGCAGAGACTGCTCTGATCGAGCTGGGTGAAGGCCAGCCGGGTCCCGCGACCGTGGCGCTTCTGCAGCAGCTGGGGCGGCAATGTACACGATCTGCACGTACCAACTTCCCGCCACCTGAGGGCTACACAAGTTGGAGCAACGATGCCGTCGATCACCTGCTCGCCGACATGTTTGAGCGGGAAGACCGCAACAATCCCGGACAGGGGCACAAGTTTCTCCTCAACTGCTACCTCCGGGCTACAGATGGGCCGTCCCTGGAGCGGCTGCTGCTGACCACGATCGAGAACTTCCTCAAGGACCAGGCCAAAAGCACCCCCCCGGGGCCTACTCAGGCGGCGGGTGCAGACGCTCTTCAAGGCTGTTACGGATGTGTGAGTTCGGCCCGCCAGCGAAAATGACTACGCCCCCGCCCCGGAGAGGTGCCGGGACGGGGGCGTAGTCAGACGCCGGCTAAAGCCCGTTCAGGCTCAGCCGGACGTCCTGGACGTGCCGGTGAAAGCCGGGGCCTGGAAGCGGGGCAGGCCCGCCAACGGACCTGCCCACTTCAGGCCGTCCGTCCGCCACAGCTCACGCTGGTCCTTCTTGAGCTTGGTCTCGACCCTGCCGCCCACGGGGCAGCGGAAGCCGTGCGGAGGCACGGTCAGCGAGATCAGGTAGTTGTCGATCGGCACCGTGCTGCACTCGTCCTTGCCGTAGATGCGGTGGCCCCAGCCTTCGTAGGTGAGCAGCACGGCCTTCGGGCCGAGTTGCTTGGCCACGTTGGCGGACCAGCTGTACGGGGTGGAGGGATCGTGCAGCGAGTTGCCCAGCAGGATCGGAGCGCTGCCCGTGTAACGCAGCCGGTGCTGCGGGTTGTTGGTGGGGTGGTTGAGGCAGACCGGCAAATCCTCGATCGGCATCGGGTTGAAGCGCATGTCAGGAGCGCGGCGCTTGGAGCTGCGCAGCAGGAAGGCGTATTCCTTGTAGCTGCGCACCTTCAGCTTGTAGTCCTCGCACAGGATTGTGGTGGCCAGCTGGGCCGTCTCCCCGGACACGGGCTGGCGGCCGGGCAGCGGAGGCACCCACGACGGCGGCTCGCCGCCGTCCAGCGCGCGAAGCACCTCGGCCAGCAGCGCCCAGGCGGGACCTTCGGTGCCCAGCACGCCGTTCCACAGGACCTGGAGCTCGGTCACCGGCTTGCCGGGGACGCCCGGCCAGTACAACTTGCCGTCACGCGCCTTGGCCAGGATCCTCTCCCACACCGCGCGGACGTCTTTCCCGTGCAGCACGCAACTGGGCTCCTGGTCGCACCAGCCGACGAACTGGTCGAAGGCGTCCTCGACGGCGGCGGCCTCGCTGTCGAGGAACGCCTTGACGCCGAGGCTGTGGTCCATGTTGCTGTCCAGGGTCATGGCCCGGATCTTGGTGGGGAACAGCTCGGCGTACATCTGGCCGAGCAGCGTGCCGTACGAGACCCCGTAGAAGGTCAGCTTCTCCTCGCCGAGCGCGGCGCGCAGGGCGTCCAGGTCACGCGCGACGTTGACCGAATCAACGTGATCGTACAGCGGGCCGGTACGGGCCCGGCAGTCCGCACGCAGCTTCTTGGCGAAAGCGACCCATTTGACGTAGTCGGCCTGGCTCTTCATGACGGCGTACGGCGCCTGGTTGTACACCGACGCCGAGCAGGTGATCGGGTGACTGCGACCCACGCCCCGCGGGTCGAAACCGACGATGTCGAACCGCTTCTGGATCTCCGGGGTGAAGAAGCCGGGGGAGCTGTAGGCGAACTCCACACCGGATCCGCCCGGGCCACCCGCGCCGAGCACTAGAGACCCGACCCGGGCTGCCGGGTCGGTGGCCTTGCGGCGCGCGACGGCCAGCTCGACCTTGGCGCCGTTCGGGCGGGACCAGTCTATCGGCACCGCCAGCTTGCCGCACTCGGCGGAGGGCTCCTCCTCGCAAGGCGCCCAGGTGATACTGCTCTTCCCCGGAGCCGGGGTCTTGGAGGCCGTCGGGCTCGGCGACGCCGTCGAGGTTCCCGAGGCATTGGGAGTGCTCGAGGCCTTCGGAGTGCCCGACGCCGTCGGGGTCGCGGTGGCTCCGCCAGGGGCCTCCGCCACGGCGGCCGAAACAGGTAACAACGTCGCCATCGCCACGAAGGCGGCGGCGAGCAGAGAAGATCGTGTTCGCACAGTGCTCCAATCATTGGTTGGCCCGGCCCACGCGCGCAGCATGCGACCGACCTGTGACCATCCCCTGGTCGACGGCCGCGGCGGCTTGGAAGCCGGCGGCAGCGGCGGTGAGCGCGGCCGACGTGGTCCAGCCTGCGCCCCAGCCGTCCAACCCCGAAAATTTTGCTGCGTACGTCCTATCATGATTTTTACGGCCGCATGACGCATGTGTTCGAAACACTTGTCCGACCCGGAACGCGTCCGCCGTTCGTTCCCGCGGAGAACCCCTAGAAGCTCACTGAAGATCTTGTTCTTGGTGGCCTGTGAGGTGGCAGGAGGCTGGGATTCTTCAGGAGAGTCGGAGAGCCCGGACGACGGCAATCCCGTGATCTATGAAGGCTCCCTGCCGTGTGCAGGTGAGGTGATGAAGGGGATGGGGTGGCGCGAGACGTGACGATCGAGAAACGATGTGCTGATGTCATCGCTGTCCAGGCCCCGCGCCAGGATGGTGGCGGGCGTATGCGCAACTGCCAGCACGCTCGTGCTGTCCCTGACCGTCGCGCTGGTGACGGGTTGGAGTTTTCGCTCGACGACGGCGCGAACGCCGGTTGCGTCCGATGTGCCGAGTGTCCCCGGGCCCTGGGATGAATCCGAGCCGATCTCCGCCAGGGATCGCGCCGTATTCCTCGCGGCGCTGCGGGACATCGATCCAGGTCTCGTCGTAAATGAGGAGCGTGCGGCCCGACCAGCCCCTACCACCCCGAACACGCCAACCCACCGCGACGTCCCACCACGCCTCCGTACTTGCCGCCCCCACTTGCCTTTGTCACGTCTGCCCATGCCAATGCGACATGCCATACCTGGCCGCGCCGTCCCATGCCGACTATCCCGCTCGACCCTGGCCATCACGAGCCGAGCCGACACGCCGATGCCTGGCCGCGTCTTCGCCATGCCGACTTGCCCACCCGTGCCGAGGACCTGCCGAACCCGCCCGAATTGCCCTCCGCTCACCCTCATCGTTCCGCGGCCTGCCCGACAGCTCATGCCACCTCTTTCCTGCCCCGCCGAGGAGCCTTGCCTCACCCGTGCCGACCGACTGCTCTCCCCCAACCATCCCCGGCCACTTCACGCCGGCCCCAGCCCCGCCGACGTGCCGCCACCAGCCACAGCACGCCGTCCCGTGCCGGACCGACCACCCTGCCCAACCCATGCCCGTACGACATGCCTACGCCTGCCGCGCCCGCCCGACATACCCGCCCGGCCCGTGACCACCCAAGGCCTCGACAAGCCCAGTCCCCGCCGACGTGCCCTGCCAGACCGCGCGTTGCCGACCCGCGCCCTGCCTTCCCGGGCCGACGCGCCTAGCCATCCCTGGCCACGCCTCGCGCGGACCGCACGGCACCGGCCACCCAAGGGAGCCCGATGACCCCAGCTGAAGAGACCCCCACGCTCGTCACTGAGCTCAAGGCCCTGCTGCCCCGTCTGCAGGAGCTGCTGCCCGAACCCGTCGCCGACCCGACCAAGGGCACCATGTCGCACCACAAGATCTCCGGGTCGCCGGCGCCCTGGCACCCGGAGGCCGGCGGCGTGCTCATGACCATCCGCGCCGGCGTGCGCGAGCTCGAGGACGACCTGCGCTACCACGTCACCGGCCACACGGGAGAAGGCCGGGGCGGCAGCGACGGCAACACCGTGGCGGCCCTCGACACGATCGTGCGACTCGTGCACGGCGTCGACGACGAGATGGCCCGCGACGCCTGCCACCGACTGAACAGGTGGATCGAGCAGGCGCGCCAGATCCGCGACATCGGCGAGAGCGAGAAGTGGATTCCGATCAGGGTGTCCAAGGGCCTGCCGCCAGCCTGCCCGTACTGCAACACCTACTCGATCCGGCTCGCCCAACAGTCCGGGCGCGTGGTCTGCGTCAACGTCCGGTGTGAGGACGGAAACGCCGAGCGGCCCCGCGGCCGCATCGACAAGAATCGGCTGGACGGGTCCGCCATGTTGGTGTGGGCGGATGGGCGCTCTACCTATTACTACCGGGGCGATATGACACATCGTGATGTTGACACCCCTTGGAAATCGCGCCACGCATGCTCAAAGATATGTCCAATAACCTGTGAGCTGTATCGCTCAAATAGAACGGGCGGAGGAGCATGTGACTTACCGCGCGGTTTATTTCGAACGTACCATGCCTATCCCATATATGACTTTATAGTAGTTCCACATTTGTTCGAGATCGTCATAGATGGCAGTCACCTCGAAGGGCTTGCCATTGTTGTCTATTGTCTGTTGGATTGTGTCGCCGTGTGCCCGAGTGGTGAATTGTAGCGCGAACTTGAAATAGTGTCGCAAGGTCGTAGCGTGGATGCGAAACGTTGCACCCTCGCCAGGTTGTAGCTGTATTCTATGCTTGTCGAAATATTCCTCCTTTGATTGTGCTTGCAGTGCAACTGGGATTTGGCCGTCCAGGTCTATGTCTAGGGTTTTAACTTCCTCCTCCCCTCCACCGGGGGATCGTAAACGAACGTCCCCGTTAGTGGTTTGACGCACATCGGACCGCTCGAATAGGGGACTGCCCTAAGGTCGACTACTCGAACATTCCGGCTATGGTTTCCTCGGAACTCGACATTGATAATCAAGGTAACGGGGTCTATACCGCCTCTGCTGCGAAACCATTCTGGTTGATCTTCTTCTTCTAGGTTTCTTACTTCAGTGATCTCTTCTTGAGAGAAGATAGTGGGTTTCGGGAAAGCCCAATTGCCGCTGGCGTCGTCGTGTAGAACCTCTACGCTGTCTATGTCAAGTGGGCTCTTTATGAAGTCGAGGCCATATTTGACCCACTCGGCACCAAGCGTTCCAAGAATCGCGATCAGGATCGCCCCGATACCTGCAAATAGCGTTTTAAGCTTATGGGTGCGCATCCAGGCCAGCGTGTGCTTCACCCATGATTGGCCCGGTTGTTGGCTGCTGGCTGCTGCTGCACGGCGCGCTGACCTAACGCTGGATGTTGCGACGACTGCATTCCTATTCCCCTGAGAGGACTCTTCATGCCTATTCCGAAAGACGCTTTGATCTATATTGAGAGGCGCATTAGAGAAAACCGGGCGTCGAGGAGTCGTGACCACATGGTGGCCCGAGAGCAGTACGAGCGCCTCACCCGACACCTCCGGGACGATGGACGCGACCGGATCGAGATGACCTTCGCCGAGGTTGCCTGGGTGGTCGGCGAGGACCTGCCCGCGAACGCTGGCCGATACAACGCATGGTGGGCCACTGATCCCAAGCACACACATGCCGTCTGGCTCGACGTCGGCTACATCGCCCGGCCCAATCTCACCGCCCAGCGCGTCGTCTTCGACCGGGGGACACCGTGAGCATCTGAGCCAGCGTCGGCGCCGAGGTGATCGAGGCGCTCGACGGCCACGAGGAGGCGGCGAACTACCGCGCCGAGGGCACGCCGCGGATCGAGTTCGACGTAGCCAGAACCAGTGTGCACGACCACATCCGGGTTGCGTTGTGGAGCATCCGCGACGACGGCATCCGGACGGGTGGGCTCGACGTGTGCGCCGTCCTCTCGCCGGCCAACGCGCGCAACCTCCGCGACGCCCTGAACATCGCCCTGGGGGAATCATGAGCTGCGACATCCTCGACCGGATCGACGACGTCATCACCTGGCACGGCAGCCGAGACGCCATGGTCTGGACCGCCGAACCGCCCAAGCCTCCCACGTTGGCGCTCAACATCGACGGCGAGGCTGCCCAAGCCGCGTTCGCCAGGCTGGGCGAGCATATGCAGGTGGTTGTCGAGGCGTTCCGGTCGGCCGCAGAGCAAATGACGCGAGGCGCTACCGTCATCTACGAAGCGTTCGACGAGCTCATGCGCATGCCCGGCATGCAGGACCTCGCCGAAGCCCAGCGGCTACAGCGCCGCGCGATGAAGAGCCAATACCACCAGCGCAGGCGCAAGAGGGCGAGACGGTGAACCGTATCCGAGCCGAACTGCGCGCCGCCGCCCAGGTCCTCGTCGAGATCTTCACGCCTCAGATCTGGGTCCGCTGGTGGTCGCCGAGCATCCGCATCGACAGCAGCGGCGCAGACGAGCGCGTGGCCGCCGTACGCGCCGGAACGAGGAAGGCGGGCCGATGAGCATCGCCCGCCCGACCGATCGCTATGTGGCCGCCGGTGAGGTGCTCCGCGCCTACCAGCAACAGTCCGGCGTACTCGCAGTATGGCGTCACCTCGTCGGCCTGGCCGGGCGTCCGGCCGCGATCGGGACGCTGCTCCTGCGCTGCGACAACGAGTCCACCGCGTCCGGGGACAAGCTGGCGGTGGCCATCTTGCGCGCTGTCGGCATCGAGCGGAGAGCGCGATGAGTCCCGTCGAGGAGATGAAGGCCGCGTTTCGGGCACGGCTCGACGCGGCGGGCGTCCGCGAGCTGGTGCAGCTGGACGGGCAGGGCGAGGAAGAGCGGCTGCTGGAATGGGGCCGGTGCCCGCTGTGCTGCGTGGTGCCCACACCCCGCTTTACGATCCGGCTGGACGAGAACGACCACATCCACGCCGCGTACGACGCGATCTGCGAATGCCGGGGACCATGAGCCACAACGACAACCGAGGCGCAACCAGCCCCGGCGGGCACTCGCCCCACAACCACCGACGCGATACAAGGAGACCCATGCACACCACGCTCATCGTCATCTACACCGACCGCCTGCAGGAGTGCACTGACTTCTACACCAGCGTCGGCCTGCCCCTGCAGATCGAGCAGCACGGCAACGGCCCCGAGCACTACGCCACCGAGCTCGGCACGACGCTCTTCGAGCTCTACCCGACTTCCGAGCGCCGGCCCGCCACCGGCAGCCTCCGCCTGGGTTTCCGCATCCCCGACCACGCCGTGGCCCGCGAACTGCCGCCCGGCCGGCACCTTCTCACCGACCCGGACGGCCGCACGGTCGCCCTGGAGATCATCAAGGAGACGACACGAAGGACGGCGTGAAGCGCTGGCGACGTGCCACCATCGACGACGTCATGAGCAAGCGGCGCGGCTACCGGCGTGCGGCGAAGGGTGAGCAGCGTGGATGACCTGATCGCGTTCCTGCGAGCGCGGCTCGACGAGGAGGAGCAGGCGGCGAACGCTGCGGCAGAAGAGGCACGAGCCCTGGACGGATGGTGGACCCTACGCGGACGACGTCCGAACAGACGGCGGGGGTGTCGTGGCCACCGGCCCATGGACGGCCTACCTCCCGGATCCGCTGCGCCTGCACATCGCCCGCTATGACCCTGCCCGTGTACTCCGAGAGGTAGAAGCCAAGAGGTGCATCCTCGACGCGCTCGCGTCTGATGTCGCCCAGTTCTCCGGCGGAGTCGAGCAACAGAAGTTCGCCGAACGGATGGCGACGTGGGCCAAGGCGTACGCCGTCCTACGCCTGCTCGCCCTGCCGTACGCCGACCACCCGGACTACCAGGAGAGGTGGAAGCCGTGAGCGAAGATCAGAAGGTCCGCATCGTCTGGGTGCCCCAGGTCCGCGACCCCGAGGCGCCCACGGCCGACGAGCTCGCCGCTGGCGTCCCGCTCGGTGAGGCGGACCCTGCCGTCATCGATGACGGCCTCCAGTTCACCAAGGCCGACGGCCCCCCGACGCCGTTCCTGCCTAGGACCGACCGGTACAAGGTCATCCGCTACCCGGGCGGCATGGACGTCATTCGCGAGGACCTCTGCAGCCTGAGCGAGCCCGACTGGATCGTGCTCCGCCCGGCCGAGGGCGTACCACCGGACGCCCTGCCGCCGGGTATCGATGGCTGGTGGCTCGACCGGTACGGCTGGTCCGCCGAAGGGACGATGCTCCACAGCAGCGGGACCGTCCTCCGGTTCGCCCCGGCGGGGCGTTTCGAGGCGCGCGAGGACGGGGCCGTGGCCGAGGTGTTCGAGGTGTGGCCGGGAGTGACATCGAGCCGGCGAAGATCTGGCCCTGCCGCTGCGTGCACGACCTTTAGCGAAGATGTAACGGCAGATCGACCTCGCCGATATGGTCACGTTTGCTGATTGTGCGACCAAGCCCCGCCGAGGTGCCCATGATCTTGATATCTGCCGGTCTTGTCATCGCGTCGGTCGTGCTCCTCATTGCCGGATTCGTCGCCTCGGCGGTACCTCTGATCTCGGCATCCATCGTCACAAGCATCCTCGCAGCCCTCTTTCTGGTGCTCGGGGGCTACATTCGTCGTAAGGAGCTATTCCCGCAGGCCGCAGCGCAGCTTGTCGAGCCTGAACCTGCTCTGGAAGATGAACTGGCGACGATCGCAAAGACGCTTCTGCGGCAGGCGGCGCGGTTAGCCGAGGTCGAAGCAGATGTTCGCGCCAGAGCGGCGGAAGCGGAGAAGCTTCAGATCGAAGCGAAGGAGCACGCTCGGCGCGCCAGAGAGAGCCAGGAATACGCCGCAGCTCAGGAGAAGGCGGCCGAGGCCGTTGAGGAAGTGCTCAAGAACCGTACCGACACCTTGGCGAAGTTCTTCGCCCACCAAAGCCGGAAGACTCAAATCTCGTTCCTGGTGATCGGCGCTGTCCTTGGTGGCGTCGTTGGCGTCGGCATACAGGAACTCGTGAACCTTCTGTGAGTCAGTCGGGGCTTCCTTGTGCGCTTCGAGTGCGGACACGCCTTCCCGACGCCCGAAGCGCTACTTGCCGACCATGCGGCGCTGATCGAGCGGCTCAACGCCAACCCTCTGCCCGACCCCTTCGGGCCGGACCACGCCGCGCCGCTCGCACCGAAGACCGACCCGGAGGCGATCACCGCGTGCCCGCACTGCTCGCACGACCTGTAGATCAGCCGGATGACGCCCGCGGACGGCCACTCTTGTGCTCCCCGGCCCAGCTCGCGCACGGGCCGTACGCCAGTCGCCTCCTCTCCAGAACGAAAGACGCGCCGCCCGTATCCAGGCGGCGCGCCTGACGCCGCGACCCATGTGGGCCGCGGCTCAGCCAGCGGACCGTGAACTATCGTCTCTGGACGGTGAAGTCAGCAGTGGCGATGATGTTCTCGGCCTGCCGATATTGAATGGTGATCGTTCCGGGCTCGGTGCTTTCCATGACGCGGAATGTCGCGGCAGGAATGCCGCCGAATTCTTGAGCTTTGATACTATCAGGGCCGCTTAGCCCGGGATGGGAAATGCTAATCAGGAGGTTCGGGAGGAAACCGATCCCGTCAACGGTTATTTCCGTTCCCGGAGGTCCGGTCTCAGGTGATACGTAGATCCACGGGTTTTGCCTGATTGAGGCGCTTGCGGTCGGAGCCACAGCTCCCGTCACCAGAGCTACCGGGGCCACCAGCGTCATGATGACGTGCTTGATCGTATGCCTTGGCCGCATGAGAAAACTCCCTTGCGTATGGCAGGCTCGCTAGATGTCTAATTCCTCCTTGGGTGCGATGACATCTTCCATCGTTGACTGTCCTTCTCCTGGCCGTCCAGGCACTTGGCCCAAAACTGGGGTTGACAAATTATCCGCAAATGCCCGATTAAACGTGGCTGCACCGGCAGGCCCTCCAATGAGCCCCACGCCGAGACAGTGAGGCGGCGCGCGATCCGCGCGTGCGGCGAGTGCGGGCACGCCCAAGGCGCTGCCGGCCGACCACAACGCCCTTGTGGTCCGGCTCATCGCGTCCGGAGTCGAGCCGCCCGGCGGACCGGTCGAGCCCATCCCGGAAGAGAGATCGACCCGAACGCGATCTGGGTCCGCCCGCACTGCGCGCACGACCTGTAGCACCGTACGCATCACCCCTGGAGCGCCAGCCAATCCGGAACGCTCCACAACTCGATCACGAAGCGCAGCGTCATACGTACTGTTCGCGTCCACATCCCCCAAGGAGGCGCCATGCCGAGCGCGAAGGCAACGGCACGCGACCAGGCCAAAGGCTGCGGCTGCCTGATCGTGGCCATGCTGCTCGTCGTCGGCGGCTGCAACGCCCTGTTCGGCAGCGACGATGCGCCCACGCCTGTCCCCGTCGTGGCGACCGCCACGCCCACCACCGCGCCCGCAATCACGTGGAGCCCCGAACTCATCGCGGACCTCGACGACGACGGCATCGAAGACCGCTACGACGTCGATGCCGACGGCGACGGCGTAACGAGAACCTACGACCGCGACGACGAGGATCCCAACAAGGGCAAGCGCAAGCCCAAGCGCACCACGACGCCCAAGCCCGCAGTCCAGCCCAAACGCGAACAGCCGGCTCCGGTTGCCAAGGCGCACCCCGGCGGATTCTGCGGAACCCCTGTCGCGGTCGGGATCGCCTCCAACGGTCGCACCTACACCTGTAGGGGTGGACATTGGCGCCGATGAAGCTCGCAATCACCGCGGCCCTGACCGTCGTCATCACCGCGGCCGCCGTCGTCGGCATCCTCGCAGCGGCGGGGATGCTGGTCCTCACGCGGCCACCCGCTGAGATCGTCGAGGCGTGCCGGGCCTTCATCCCCGCCTTCCAGGACGCCATGGCAAGCGCCACCCGCGACAACGAGCGAATCCTCCAGACGGAGCTCGCCCACCCCGTGCGCCCATCAGACCACTGGAAGGCCAAGCACCAGGCCGCGCTCGAGGCCGCCGCACTACGCGTGCAGAAGATGCAGGGCGAATGGAGTGGCGTCGCCTGGCAACTCGTACACGCGGCATCCGCCATGCAACCCGAGAACCTGATCGGAGCTGTGGACAAGGAGAACGCACTCAGCGGCGCCCACGCCGCATGTCTGGGCAGATGAGCTTCAGCTATCCCGAAAACGCCCTGCTGCTAGATCGCAGTAGGAGTGCTGGTCTCACCATTTGAAACACGTGAACCGAGTAGCAAGCGAAGACGTCATTATGTATGTAAGAGACAGTGATGGCGTCAAGGTCACTACGTCCACTGGACTAGCATGACTCCACAGTGTGTCGAGCACTATTGATGCAGAAGTGACGTAGCGCAGTATGTATCGCTTCTGAAACATTGCTTGTGCTGGGGAGCGTGCTTACTAACATAGGCAACCCAAGACCCCATAGGTCTACCCGGCCGGATGCCGGGTAGACCGTGGTTGGCGAGGCGTCGCCGGATAGTCGTTGGTAGCGACCGGCGGGAAGCCTCAGTCTCTCAGGCGGTCCTGCGGCCTCCTCGCACTAGAGTGCGAGGGGGCCCGGGCCGTCGCCGTTCCCGAAGTATTTCTCCCAGAGCAGTCGCGCGAGCTCCCACGCCAGTCGGCCCGCGGCCCACGTGACGATCGGAACCCAGCGACGCTGGGGTCGTTCCCCCTTGCTCTGCTCTTCTGGACCCCCGGCGTCGTTTGCCGCCATTGAGCATCACCTTCTCTCGTGATCACCCCGCTGTGGGGTCTTGCCGGACCTCGTGGACAGATCGTGTGTCCGTCGGCCTGGCCGCCGTCCGGGCGACCACGTGGTGCAATTTCGCCCGCATTAGGCGATCACGGAGAGTTGGTTCTTCAAAGACTAGCTGGGCGGGATGCTCCGGGCATTTCGGTGCCGCGCGGGCATGTCGTGCACTCGCCTGGCAGTGCGAAGATCCGTTGGAATACGATAGTTCCCCGACCAGCGCTGACATGAGCGTATGGGGTCAATGCCCATTATCTGGTCGAAACCCGTGTGAGCGTCATGTAACCCTAAGTTCACCCGTCGGGACTATCCCAAGTCGCCAGGAAATGGCACCAAGTAGCCATGGAACGGTCCGGCGATGAGCGGTTCACTATGAAGGTTTGGCTCTTGCGCGTTTCTTCAAGGCCCCCAAGCGATCCGTGATAGACGCCCGCACACGACGACGCGACCCGCAGTCGAGCAGCTGAATACCCCCGGTTGTCGCCGCCATAGGGCCCAGAACGGAAGAGCCGGACGTGGCAGAGACCGACCAGGAGAAGGTCACCCGCTGCCCGCACTGCTCGCACGATTTGGGCACCCTGGAACGCCAACCAGTTGCCGGGCCGCTCAGGGCCGGCGTGACGTCTCATCTGGGGTCTGGTGCGCGACGCCGGACTACAGAGACGATGAAGGGCACCGCCACATCTGGCCACGATCTATGTGGCTGTTCCTGCTCGACGCCAGCTGACAGGAGTGTCAATGGACTCTGAGATTTCCCCGGTGACGGACTTGAGATGTCCCCGCTGGTGGACAGCGGTTCTCCCCGGGATGGACACGGTTTCTCCCCGGGGCTGGGGTTAGTTGAGTGGGACGACGCCGTTGCCGGTGGTGGCTTCGGTGAGCCGGTGGCTGTCACCTTGGGTGACGACGACGTGGGCGTGGTGCAGGAGTCGGTCGACGGTCGCGGTGGCGAGGGTCTTGGGCATGATCTCGTCGAAGCCGGACGGATGCAGGTTGCTGCTGACGGCGAGACTTCGCCGCTCGTAGGCGGCATCGACCAGGCGGTAGAAGCCTTCGGCGGCGTCGGCGGAGACGGGTAGCAGGCCGATGTCGTCGACGATGATGAGGTCGGTGCGGGTGATGCGGGTCATCGCCTTGCTGACGGAGTCGTCGACGCGGTGGCGGCGGACCAGGGCGCCGAGGTCTTCGATGGTGAACCAGGCGACGGTGAGGCCTGCGTCGACGGCGGCTTGGCCGAGGGCTTCGCAGAAGTGGCTTTTGCCGGTCCCGGATGGGCCGCAGATGCATAGGTTCTCCCGGCGGCCGACCCATTCCAGGGTGCGCAGGGCGGACTGGGTCGGGATGGGGATGGAAGAGGCGTCTTCGTTCCAGATGTGGAAGGTCTTGCCGGTGGGGAACGCCGCCCGGCTGCGGCGGGTTCGCAGGTTCGCGGCGTCTCGGCCTGCGGCTTCCTCGGCGAGCAAGGCCCGCACTACTTCGGCGGGATCCCAGCGCTGGGCCTTGGCGGTGGGGACGATTTCGGCCAGTGCCCGGCGGATGTGCGGGAGTTTGAGGCGTCTGGTGAGTGCGATCGCCTCGTCATAGGCGGCGCCCGAGACGGCGGCGCCTGCCGCGGCTGGGGCTGCCAGGCGAGGCGGGGCCGTGGTCGGGATCGGGGTGGTCGTCAACGTGCTTCTCCTTGGGCGGTGGTTTCGGGCAGCGTGCAGCCCGAACGCGGCAGGTCAGGTCATGCGGGCGGGATGCTCGTGCGGGACGGTGCCGAGGGGTGGGCTGAGGTCAGCGGCCAAGTTGGGCCCAGGCCGAGGTGCCGGGTTGCAGGCTGTGGGTCTCGCTCGCCCGTGAGGGGATGTCGGGTTCGCGGGCGCTTTGGTAGTCCAGGATGGCCATCAGGTCATGTTCGGCGAACCGGCCGGCGAGCGCTGCGGTGCCCAGCGCCCGGTCGACGGCCTGGTTGCCGCGGAGTTTGGCCAGGGTGACGGCCTCGGCCATCTTGAATCGGATGCGCGTCACGCCCTGGGCGGCGGCCTCCATCAGCCACTGAGCCGCGCCGGGCCCGATCGCCAGGAAGGCGGCTTCCGCGGCGTTGACCGGCTTGGGAGTGCGCTGGCCGCGGGCGGTGTCGGGGTAGTGCTCGTCGCGGATGCGGGGGTTGCCCGGGGTGGAGCGCTGATGCCGGGCGATCTCGGTGACCATCCCGTCGATGACGGCGGCCACGACGAGCTCGTCGCCGTGGAAGCGCACCCAGACCTTCGAGTCGATCAGCGCGTGCGGGACGGAGTAGCGGACGGACCCGACCGACACGGTCGAGTCCTTGCCCACCTTTCGAGTCTCGCCGAACACGCCGACATAGGGCTGCTCAGGCACCAGATGCAGCCGGAGCCGCTCCTCGGCGAGCATCTGGGCCGGGACTTGGCGGGTCTCTCGATGCAGGCGGCCGTTCACCTCGGCCGTGAACTCAGCGCACGCCACCTCCAGATCGGCGAAGGCCGAGTAGGCGACCCGCAGGTTCACCTCGGTCGGCACCAGGTCCCGCTTAGCGATCCGTACTGTCGCCTCGGTCCCGCCCTTGGACTGCGGGTCGGCCGGCATGCAGGTGCGCATCACCGTCCCGTAATGCCGCCCGATCGGGAGAATGTCAGGGTTACGGACCGCGACCCGGGCCACATGATCGACCGTCACGGTCTTCTCGTTGTCGGTCAGGCAATACGTCGGCACCCCGCCGAACTGGCGAAACGTCGTATCCAGGCAGGCCGCGATCGTCGGCAGCGTCTTGTCGAAGGTCGGGATCACCACCCGAAACCGCGACCAGGCCAGCCACGCGCACCACAACTGCGTCTGACGTCCATCGACCTTGGGACCAAACCCCCAGTCCCACTGCATCCACAACCCCGGCTCGACGATCCACGGCCGGTGCACCCGGCGGTTGCCCGCCCGATACGACTTCTTCGCCGCCGCGACCGCCCGCCGGGTTGTGCGGTCGGTGCCGGTGAACCCCATCGCCCGCAGCTTCTTATGGACGACATCGCCGCCGATCCGGCCGCCCGACCGCTCGACCAGCTCCTCGATCTTCGGCATGAACTCGTCGATCATCTTCGGCCGGTCTGCCCGCACCGTCGGATCCACTCCCGTGCCCCGCAGCAGCACATACCGGCGCACCGTGTGATGGTCACAACCCGCCAGCTCAGCCGCTGCGCGGTAACTGCCCGTGAGGTCATACGCCTCAAGAATCTCCATGATCTCCTCATCGCTCTTCACGAGCGCCCACTCTGCCGAGTAGGCCAGGACGAACCCGTGGGGAGATCCGGTGTCCGTCAGCGGGGAGAACTCATGTCCGTCGATGGGGGCCGTTCATGTCCGCCATTGGGGATTCTGCCGTGTCCACTGACACAGGAGGGACGCGCATGACGGAGCCCAAGACCCCGCAGCAGATGATCCCGCAGGGATATCCTCTCTGGCTCATACAGGAGGATTACGCGGGCGAGCCCCCCGGCACATACCTGGCCGCCAGCGTCTGCCATCTGGTGATCGGCTGGGTGGCAGGCATGGATCCCGAGGGTCCGCACTGGTCCCCAGTTTTGGCTGTCGATGGCGGCTTGGCGTTCCTGGAGGACGTCGACAAGCCCGGAGCCAAGATCTGGAGCGTCAGCTTCTTCACCACAGTGCCGCCAGTCGACGGTGGCCGAATCCGCCACAGGCGCCACGCGCCGAGGCGCCCTCCAACCGAAGCTGAAGCGGAGCAATGATCGAAGCCTGTGGATCGCCGGGAAGGGGTGTACCTTCCCGGATCACCCGATGATGGTTTCGAGATAAGGCCGACGTTGCAGCGTCGGCCGGGAAGGCACACCCGTGCCGCTTACCGTAGTCCCTGATCCTCCCTCCGACGACAGCCGCCTGGCCTCCGATTCGGCCGCGCTGATCGACCAGATCGTCCGCGAAGGCGCCCGCCGTATGCTGGCCGCCGCCCTGCAGGCCGAGGCGGACGCCTACATCGCTCAGTTCGCCGACGAGCGCGACGTCAACGGCCGCCGTCTGGTGGTGCGCAACGGCTCCCACGCCCCGCGCGAGGTTCTCACCGCGGCCGGCGCGATCGTGGTCCGCGCGCCCCGTATCAACGACAAGCGCACCGACCTTGTCACCGGCGAGCGTAGACGGTTCGCCTCGTCCATCCTGCCGCCGTGGTGCCGCAAGACTCCGAAGGTCAGCGAGGTGTTGCCGCTGCTGTACCTGCACGGCCTGTCCTCGGGCGACTTCGTCCCGGCGTTGGGGCAGTTCCTCGGCTCGACCTCGGGGCTGTCGGCATCGGTGATCACGAAGCTGGCCGAGCAGTGGAAGGCCGAGCAGCGCGCCTTCGCCACCCGGGACCTGTCGGGTGTGGACTACGTGTACCTGTGGGCCGACGGCATCCACGTCAACGTGCGCCTGGAGGAGGAGCGCCTGTGCCTGCTGGTGATGATCGGCGTGCGCTCCGACGGCCGCAAAGAGCTCGTCGCCTTGGCCGACGGCTACCGCGAATCCACCGAATCGTGGGCCGATCTACTGCGCGATTGCAAGCGGCGCGGGATGCGCGCTCCGATGCTGGCCGTCGCCGACGGGGCGCTGGGGTTCTGGGGCGCGCTGGGCGAGGTGTTCCCGCAGACCAGAGCCCAGAGGTGCTGGTTTCATAAGATCGCCAATGTGCTCGGGGCGCTACCGAAGTCCGCGCACCCGGGAGCGAAGAAGGCGCTGGCCGAGATCTGGAACGCCGAGGACAAAGAGCACGCCGAGGCGGCGGTGGCGGCGTTCCAGGACGCTTACGGCGCCAAGTACGGCAAGGCCGTGGCCAAGGTCACGGACGATGTCGACGAGCTGCTGGCGTTCTACGACTTCCCGGCCGAGCACTGGATCCACCTGCGCACGACCAACCCCATCGAGTCGACGTTCGCCACGGTCCGGCACCGCACCAAGGTCACCGAAGGGCCGGGATCACGCGCGGCCGGGCTTGCCATGGCGTTCAAACTGATCGAGTCGGCCCAGGCGCGCTGGCGCTCGGTCAACGCGCCTCACCTGGTGGCTCTCGTGCGTGCCGGAGCCCGCTTCGAACGCGGCGTACTCATCGAACGTGACGAGGCTAGTGCAGCATGACCGGTCATACCGAACGCCCGCTGCTCTTCCTCGACGTCGACGGGCCCCTTCTCCCTTTTGGCGAGGACCCGCAACGCGCACCGCGGGGTACTACACCGGACTCGCGCTTGGCGCGGCTCACCTCCGAGGTGGGGAGTCGGCTGGCAGCGCTGCCCTGCGAACTCGTCTGGGCGACGACCTGGGAAGAGGAGGCGAATGCCGAGATAGCACCCCGAATCGGCCTGTCGCGGCTACCCGTCGTGAGGTGGCCGGAGGCAACTGAACACCACGAACGTGAGGACCAATGGTTCGGGCTCTGTTGGAAGACCCGGCCCCTGGTGAACTGGGCGGGCGGACGCCCGTTCGCCTGGGTCGACGACGAGATCACCGACGCCGATAGGGAGTGGGTCTCCACGCACCATAGCGGCCGGGCTCTCCTCCACCACGTGGAGTCATACAGGGGACTCGCCGACGAAGACTTCGCAGTCCTCGATCAATGGCTTCGAGCCCTGTGAATCACCCGCAATCCACAGAATTTGACAATTGCTCCTGAAGCGCACCCTCCCGTCGAGAGCGACACCGAGCAACCCTCCGAGCAGCCCCCGCTGAGGGCGACACGTGACGAAAGGTACCGACCGAGCTTGCCGCGTTGTCCGCGTAGTTGCCTGATCGCGGTCAGTCTCTGAGGAGCTCCTGGAAGTGCTCGCAGTCGATGGCGTGCCACTCGCGCACGAGGACCTGGCCGTCAACGGTGACCACCTCGGCATGCCAGGCGAGGCAGTCATGGCAGGGCCAGATCTCGTACGGGGTGCCATCGTCTTGGAAGGCGGCGAGATCGATCGATCCCACCGGCGCCGAGTAGATCGTGTTCGGCTTGCGATTCTTGGGGGGTTCCACGATGGCCAGTATCGACGAAGGCCCCGCACAGGCCGGAACCGTGCGGGGGCCTTCTGGTGTGTCGCTACCTCCCCCCGACGATCGCATCTCACGCCGCCGTATCCCCCGCGCGACGACGTCGAGCACGGCGTGATGAGGTAGCGACAAAGCGTGATCGATGACGTCATGAGGAGTCAGCGCGGATACCGGCGTAGGGGTGAGCAGGCCGGAAAGTCAGGCAGCCGCGCCCTTGTCGCGCATGGGGTGTGCTATCTGCGCCCGGGGTCATAGGCGAATTCCGTGTAGCCGTAGCCCGGATCGCGCTTCAGTACCTGGCGCAGGGCGAGCGCACCGAGGGCCAGGAGCAGGCATTCCTCCTCGGTCCAGTCCTCCCGGCCCTCCTCTCGATATCGCTGCGCCAAGACGGCGGCTTCCCGGTGGTGATTCACCAGAGCCGCGATGTGGCGGCCCGCTTCCCACAGGTCGTGCTTCTTCTCGGTCTCGGCGCTCATCGGCGTCTCCTTTCCTGTTTAGTCCTCGATGAGGACTTGACGCGGGAGAGTAGACAACATCGACCCGGTTTGCGTCTTGTGCTGGATTGACTACCTAAGTAACGGCTGGTTGTCGATGAGCCAGTCATCCGGACACCCGCGGGCGGCCGCTCTTGCGCTCCCAGGTGGCCAGCCACCGCCGCACCGCGGCGGCCGACCAGATCTTGCCCGCGGCCAGATCTGCGAGCGGCTGAGGGAAATCGTCGCGCTTGGTCAGCTGGTCGGCCCGCTGGCGACTCAGTGGCTGATTGACGGCCGCCGCGATCTCCCCGAACCTTGAGGTGCAGCGGTAGTCACGAAACGGCCAGCACAGGTGTGAAGTAACACCAGACTCGCCATCAGCGATTACGCGACAGAGCAGCGATCCACTCATGGGCATGGCGAGGCAGCGATGAAGCTGTGGGACTGGCTGACCGGCAGGAACAAGCCACGACGCGAACGCCCCCCTGCCTTCGCAGCCACCGTCTTCCGCCTTCTGCCGCGCTTGGACCAACCCGAACCAGAGCTCACCGGTAGCGATCCTGACGCTCAGCGAAAGCTCAACAACTGGCGTAGCTCCGAACCAAACCTCCGCGCCATCATCGACCGGCTCGCGAAAGCGCGCGACCCAGCCGTCGCCAACGCCTTTCTCCTGCTGGCCAAAACCATCCGCTACCAGCCAGGCCGCCGGGACGACACCCTCGCCGCCTACATTGATGCTCTCTACTACGACCGGCACAACGCGGACCTGTGGCGGGAGCTGATCGACTATGCCGCCTCGGCACCGCACATTCCCATGCTCGCCGCGCTCTTCCGGCGGGCTCCCGCCGACGTGCGCCCCGTCCTGCTAGGCCAATTCCTGTCCATCTCGGACGGCAACGATCGTATGGGTAACCTCGACCCCGCCAACGGTCCGCGCCTCCGCGACGCTCTTGCCGAGGCCGCCCACGCAGAGGCGGACCGACCCAGCATCGCCGCCCTGGCCGCCGACGCTGCCCGCCGCGCGGAAGCCGCAGGAGAGCAGGACGTCGCTGTCCACCACTGGCGAGTCGCCGTTGCAGCCGGCAGTACAGATCCCATGGTCGCCGACCGCTTCACCATATGGCTCACCCAGCAGGGCGAATATGCGGAGGCCGCGCACGTCCTACGGCAAACTCTTGCCGTGCCGCCCAAAGGAACAACCGTCAGACAGCGCTTGGAAAAGCGCCTTGCCCGCTGCGAAAGGGCCCTCGGCTGACCGCGTCCGGGGTCGGGCACGCGACCGCGGGCCCTCTCTCCGCCGACTCGCTTCCGGCCCTCAGGTCTACCTCAGGAGGCACGCTAACCTCACCGAAGTCTGGGCATGCGGGAACACCTCGCGGCGACGATCCGGGCGTCGCACACTACGAGCAGGTGAAGGAGCGGGAGAAACTATGAACGTCAGCAATCGTGTCGCCCGTATCATCGTCTGCATCTGGTGGTGGCCGTTTGTCTTGGCATACATGGCATTCGGCGACCTGACTGCCACCCAGATCCTCGGCTTGGCGATCGCCAGCCTCATTGGGACCGCAGTAATGGGGTTCTTTGTCTCGCTTAGTTAATGGAAGCTCTTCGGTGGGAGTAGTCGGCGACGGCGAGCCCCTGAGCGAAGAACAACTCGCGGCTGGCATGCCCGGACGCCGGTCTGGCGGCCGGCGACCATTCTCGAATGGAAACGGCCCGGCCAGGCCGCCGGCGGCGGCTCAACGCTCACCCGCTGGCCGACCCGTTCCCAGACGAGCCTCCCGCCCCGTTGGAACCGAAGACGGACCCGGAGGAGATCACCGTGTGCCAGCACTGCGCGCACGATCTATAGCCCAATGACGCATCACTCTGGCGCTGCGCGTCTGGCATTCAAGTCAGCGAGTTGGCTCTGGATGCGCTCGTGCACCTGACGCGTTGATCTATCGGGTTTCCAGTCGCCAGGTGCCCGGAGCCATTCCAGGGTGGTGTGCTCGATGTCCTTCACGTCAGCTGATGTCGCGCGGAGCTTGTTCATGAGCTGTCGAGGGTCTGTGCTGTTCATGAAGTGCACGTCAAGTAATAGGTCGACCGCTTGACCGATGAGCGCCACCCACACCGCGAAGCGTTCATGAGGGGAAGCTACGTGGCGGCGTAGAGGCTTCGGCAGGTGAGCCATGATCCACTTGTACGTCTTGTAGATGCGGCCCCGTACAGAATAGTTCGAGTAAAGTCGAACAATTCGACCAGTGAGCACGTTGAACTGCTCAAGGGCATCCTCAACCGTCCGATGATCAGGATTAGGCAGGAGAACCTGACTCGCGAGTCCGGTGATTTCCTTCGAAAGCCTTCGAGCTGCGTCTGCGTACTGAAGCGCGATAGTGCGGCGGTGTTCTTCGTCGCGCGCGCGACGATCAGTCCTCGCCATCAGCCGGGACGCGTACCAGGCCGCGGCGAGCGCGCCCATGACGCCGAATGCTGCACCGCCGAAATCGCCCCAGACGACATCGTGCCACCAGTCCCAGCTGTCTGGTGGAGCCTGGACGTTGACTACAGGGGGGGCAGACCAAGTACGAGAGAAAGGGACAGTGGGGTGTAGAGGCGCTGCTCAGAGGGCTCGTTTGTCCGATGATGTGACCCTCCGCTTGGGTTTGGTTGCGGTTTGATGAACATGACCATTCGGCAGGGTTGATCATCGCTACGGTTTTCGGCGTCTGGACGCCGGGATCGAGGCGAGGGACGGCCCTAGGATGACGTGGATCGAGCGGACCGCCTATCCGCAGTTCAAGCGGCTGACGTCGGCGCGGGTGCTGCACGTGTTCTTCACGCCGTCGTCGGAAGAGGTGGCCTGGGCCGAAAAGCGCACCGGCAGCCCGGAGTCGTGCTTCGCGCTGGTGCTGGCGTTGAAGTGTTTTCAGAAGATGGCGCGTTTCCCATCCCCGGACGAGATTCCCGAGGTGGTGATCGACCACGTCCGACGCTGCCTGGAGTTGGCCGAGGACGTCTGCCCGGACCATGGCTCCTCCGGCAGCGCGAAGGCGCATCGCAAGCTGGTGCGCCAGCGTCAGGGTGTGAAGTACGGCGCGGGCCGGGCCCGGGCGATCGCCGCGGTGGCGATTCGGGAGGCGGCTCAGGCCAAGAACAACCCGGCGGATCTGATCAACGTGGCGATCGAGGAGTTGCTCCGGCTCCGGCTGGAGCTGCTGGGGTACACGACGCTGGAGGACCTGGCCACCAGCATCCGCGCTGAGGTGAACGCCACCATCTTCGCCACGATCCTGCAGCGGATGGGCGAGGCCGGCCGGGCCCGGATGGAGGGTCTGCTCGTCGTCGGGTCGGACGGCAAATCGACGTTCAACCGGCTCAAGAAGCCCGCCCAGCGGGCCACCTGGTCGCGGTTCAGGGATCAGGTGAGATGGCTGGATCAGGTGGACGCGCTCGGCGACACCGACGCGTGGCTGGACGGCATCGCGCCGTCGAAGATCGCCGACTTCGCTGGGGAGGCCGACGCCCAGGACGCCGACACCTTGTCGCGCTACGAGGCGGTCAAGCAGGTGGCGTTGCTGGCGTGTCTGACGCATACCGCCCGGATGCGGGCGCGCGATGACCTGGCCGAGATGTTGTGCAAGCGGATGGCCTCCCACGTCAAGCGGGCTAAGGCGGAGCTGGAGGAGATCCGCGCCCGGCAGCGCGCGACCAGTGAGCGGCTGATCGGCACCTATCGTCAGGTGCTGGAACGTCTCGACCCCGGCAGCGAGACCTCGGCCGCCGGGGTCGAGGCGGTGGCGCGGGCCATGGAGGCGGTGACCTCGTGCGCGGCGGGCGCCGGGCAAGTCCAGGCGCTGGGCGAGATGCTGTCGGCGCTCGTGGTGCAGACCCACAGCGTGCAGGCGGTGCGGGCGGCGGTGGAGCAGGCCGGCGGGTTCGCCGCGCAGCTGGCCGATATCGAGGAGGTTGCCGCCTTCCACGGCGACGCGCACGAGCTGCTGGTGTACCGGTTCTTCAAGAAGGACCGGCCGGCGCTGTTCGAGCTGGCGGGCAAGCTGCGGCTGAAGGCCACCTCCAGCGACGATTCGGTGCTGGTCGCGCTGGCGCACGCCCGTGAGCATTCACCCAAGCGGCGCGACTTCATCCCGCTGCCCCCGGCGGTGGAGGAGGATGAGCCGGAGTCGGGCATCGCGTTCGCCTCGGGCAACTGGCGGCGCGCGGTGACCGACCGGCGCCGCCCCGGCATGGTGGCGCGGCGGCCTTTCGAGGCGATGGTGTTCTGCTACCTGGCCGAGGAACTGCGCACCGGAGACGTGGCCGTGCTCGGCTCGAACGAGTACGCCGGCTGGAGCGCGCACCTGCTTCCCTGGGAAGACTGCCAGGCACGGCTGGCGGCGTTCTGCGAGAAGGTCGGGCTGCCCGATACGCCTGCCGGTTTCGTCGCCCATCTCAAGGACGCCCATCTGAGTGCGGCCGCGCATCTGGATGCCGGCTACCTCGACAATGCCGACCTGGTCATCGACGAGAGTGGTGTGCCCACCCTCAAGCGCCGCCGCGGCAAGGGCAGCGATGCCGAGGCCGAACGGCTGGCGGCCGCGATCGAGCGGCGCATGCCCGAACGCTCACTGCTGTCGATCGTGGCGCGTACCGCCCACTGGCTGAGCTGGTATCGCCACTTCGGCCCCGCCTCCGGCTCCGACCCCAAGATCAAGGACAAGCTGGGGCGGTACTCGTTGGCGGTGTTCACCGGCGGCATCAACATCGGCCCGTACGAGGCGGCCAAGCACATCGCCGGCGTCACCGCCCGCGAGTTGTCCATGGTCCGCAACCGGCACATCACCCTGAAGAAGCTCAACGCCGCGATCGCCGATGTGGTCAACGCCTTCGCCGAGCTGGATGTGGTCAAGGCCTGGGGCGACGGCAGCACGGTCGCCGCCGACGGCACCCAGGTAGACACCTACATCGATAATCTGCTCGCCGAGACCAGCATCCGGTACGGAGGATTCGGCGGCATCGCCTACCACTACATCTCCGACACCTACGTGGCGCTCTTCTCCCGCTTCATCCCGTGCGGAGTGTGGGAGGCGGTACACCTGATCGAGGGGCTACTGGCCAACACCTCCGACATCCAGCCCTCCACCGTGCACGCCGACACCCAAGGCCAGAACTTCCCGGTCTTCGCCCTCGCGACCTTGTTCGGGTTCGACCTGATGCCGCGCATCCGCAACTTCAAGGACCTGATCTTCTTCCGCGCCTCGGAGAAGATCGCCTACCCGCACATCGACCAGCTGTTCGGCGAGAGCGGCCGCAACGTCATCGACTGGAAGCTGATCGACAAGCACTGGATCGACCTGATGCAGGTGGCGATCTCCATCAGCGAGGGCCGCCTCAGCTCGGCCACGCTGATGCGGCGCCTGCGCTCCAACTCCCGCAAGAACCGCATCTACAAAGCCTTTCGCGAGGTCGGCCGCAGTGTACGCACTGTCGCCCTGCTGCGGTACCTGGCAGACCCGGCGCTACGGGCCCGGGTCACCGCGGCGACCAACAAGGTCGAGTCCTACAACGGGTTCTCCAAGTGGCTCGGCTTCGGCGGCGTGCTGGCCGACAACGACCCCGAAGAGCAAGAGAAACTGATCAAATTCAACACCCTGCTGGCCAACCTGGTCGTCTTCCACAACGCCCTGGACATCTCCGACATCGTGCGGCAGCTGGTCGCCGAGGGCTGGCAGATCACCGCCGACTCTCGCTGCTCTCTCACCAAGTTCGCCACTCGTCGGCAATATCGCGCCTCGGTATTCCATGGCGTGCGGCCAACCCATCCAGATCGACGCCTGCCTCCGCAAGCACCTCGTCGATATACGTACACAGTTGATCACGCTCGCCAGTGGCATATGTGTCATCGTCATGATCACGATTGGTCGTGGTGAGCTTAAGAATGAGGCGCTTAACAGCCGCCAGCACGGTGTCGTCCGACTGGACGTCGAGACAAGCGATATCTCGCTCGAATGCTTCCAGAGCCTCGTCGGTCCGCGAGAGCATGGTCTCTGGAAACATTTCGGCCTTGTCTGCCCAGTCAGCCCTCAACTCTCCAGACGCGACCTGTCGCGCCTCCTCTTCGAGGCCCTCGCGCCACAGTACGGTTGGTCGAATTGCCATGAGCCAGGCATACCGTCCCATCACTATGGCCTGAAGAAGTGATCTCTACAGAAGACTTTCCGCGCAGGCATCAATCCTAGCTTTGTTAGCACCTGTTCCGATAGCCGTGGGAATTGTTAGTGTTGTGCGGCAGGTCCTTTTTGCCGCCGAACTCGTCGAACGTCTTTCCTTCTAGTTCATTCAGGGTCTGTCCTTGCTTAGGCAGGCGATAGTCGACATTGGCCACGTCGTCACGGGTGTATCCGAGTCTCTTCAATTTCCCGCCGGCCCAGTGTAATATTCATTATCTTCAAAGATCTGATTCATTCTCACGTAATGGACTCGGAATAATTTAGCCCGACCTAGACCCCTCAACCCCGCAGTCCGCCGTACTAAGCCCCGGCAGCGACGGTGAATGGTTACTTTCCTGGCTAAAATGCCTCGCTGTCCGGCTCGAAAAATGCCGCATACAGCGAGCTATCTGGTGTACCTTCTCGAAGTCTAATTGGAATCCTGCGCCTCAGTTCTCTTTCGGAGAGGATTTTAAGGTTATGTCTGCTAACGATATCTATTATCAAAGCCTCCGAGGTCGTTCCGTATTGACTTGCTGTTTCCAGCAACCGAAGTGGGCCGTGGCCGTCGCTACCGGAGGCAAAGACGACCGCGTAAGGTCCGACCATGGAAAGACGAACGGTCAGATATTGCTCACTTTGAATAGTAAACGTAAAGCATACGTCGCAATTGATATCTGTATCGTCGATAACAGCTCCGAGCGAAGACAGTTCTCTGAACAGCTCCGAATAAGGATTCCGGTCCATAGCTTCTCTTACGAAAAACCACTTGGGATCGTCCAGATCGCCATAGGAGCGGGTCAGGAACTCCAGATAGTCGGCCAGATCGCCGTATTTACTGTCTCTGCCTTTGCGTGATCCCAACCTATCTATATTCCCTTCCCTTGGGGTGGGCGTGCACCTTGCCCGAGCCATCTATATGGACGCGGACTTGAGTTTGCCAGCCTCCTCTTGGACCTCGACCGACTGGTTTTCCGAAATCATAATCACGCACGTTCGGGCGCCCAGGCACGGGCTTGCCGTGCTTCCATGCGTATTCCGCATAGGCATCCGCCTCGGCCCTGCTGTTGAAATATGATGTCGGCTCACCTCTGCGTACACGGTCATTATAGCCCTTTGATCCATAGACGTGTTGATCCTGTTTTTGACGTGAAACTCCGGAGAAGCAAGGGCTAGCGTTGTGGACCAGGACAGGCGTCTCGCCCGCCAGCACATAGAACGTATGGAAGTCATCGACCGTGAGATTATGGACGCGCTGACCGTTGGCGGACCATTTGGCGACAGCTGCAATCTGTACATAAGTTCCAGCACTCGTCTGGAGCCATTGCGTCGGCTGCAACTCCCCAGCTTGCATCCATCGGCGTGCGGTGGGCACCCAGAAAGGATGCGTATCCGTGGCCACAATATTATCCCGGCTACCTGTGCCACCCGCCGAGATCTTCACCATGTTCTTGGGGCCCTTGCTAGTGATCAGAGCGACCACCGTCTTCGGTGCTGTCTCTCCAGTTGTGAAGTTAGTAGCGAGGACTTTGTCGCCTACTTTGATCTCGTCGATGGGCTTGCTGGAGCCGTCCGCCGTGAGCACCTTCGTGCCCGGGGTGAAGCTGCTACATGGGCGGTATTTGGGCTTGTGGTTACCGCCGCGTCCGCGGGTAGCCCTGCGGAATAGAAATTGCTCAATGACGCCTTCGCCCTCGCCGATGAGGCCTGCGCGCTCACCTCTGCCGTCAGAGCAGCGCTTTTCGCTGCAATGTGTCCTGTTGTATCTGTCCTGCGCCGCTTTGTGCTGGTTGTAATCCTTCTTCAGGTAACGCTCGCGGGCTTGCTTACGCTGCTCCTCCTGACGCCGCCTCTCGGTTTCCCGCTTGCGGTCCCGCTCGTACTGCTGGTGTCGCTTCTTGTGGATTTTGCGTTCGCGGGCGGTCTTCTTTTTGCCGCTGGCGTGGTGGGTTTTGGCGAACGTCGCATCGGATTTCCGGTTGCCGGTGTCGACGCGGCGGCCGTCGGGGTCGGCGAGGTCGATGGGGTTGTTGGCGGCGTAGGAGTAGGCGTTGGC
Source organism: Nonomuraea polychroma (assembly GCF_004011505.1). Lineage (NCBI taxonomy): Bacteria > Bacillati > Actinomycetota > Actinomycetes > Streptosporangiales > Streptosporangiaceae > Nonomuraea > Nonomuraea polychroma. The sequence goes on along the minus strand of NZ_SAUN01000001.1, from coordinate 3,898,513 downwards.
CCATTCGGGGGTGCGCAGGTCGAGTTCGGGGTCGGTGGAGATAAACTTGGCGATAGTGGGGTCGTAGTAGCGGGCGCCGAGGTAGGTCAGGCCGGTGGAGGCGTCTTCAGCTTTGCCGAGGAAACCGCGGTCGGTGAAGGGCAGATCATCCGCACCGCGCCGCTGGCCGAAGGGCAGGTAGCGTTCGCGGCTGATGGTGCCGGTGCTGTCGTTGACGGCCAGCTGGGTGCTGCCGTGCATCCCGGCGAGTAGCCAGGTGACCCCGGTCTCGCGCATGGCGACCAAGGTGGCGTCGGCGGTGCTGTAGTAGCGCTTGCCGGTGACCTGGCCGCCTGCCAGGCGCAGTTCCATAGCGCCGAGGTAGAGGGTGGCGCTGCCGTCAGGGTCGCGCCGGATCAAGCGTTCGCCGTCAGTGTCGTAGACCATGGACGTCTGCTGGCCGTCGATCGTGGCTCGATCGAGCTGGCCGAGCGGGTTCCAATCGAACGTGGCCTGTTTCCCGGCGACGGTGCGGGCGGCAAGCTGGCCTGCATTGTCGTAGGCGTAGGTGTCGGTGCCGGCGGGGCGGGTGATGGCGGTGACCGCGTTCGGGCGGATGGCGGTGGCGCCGGGGGTGGGATAGGTGTAGGTGGCCGTCTGGCCGTTGTCGGTCAGGCTGGTGATGTTGCCGACGTTGTCGTAGCTGTAGGCCTGGCTGTAGGGGTCGATGCCCTGGGCGTCGCCGGTGCCGGTACACGAACTCCCGGTGGTGGTGTAGGCCGTCTTCAGACGGAGCAGGCCGTCGTAGCTGAAGCATTCTGACTGGCCGTCGGTAATACCAGGGATGGCCGAGGCGGCGTCCAGGACGCGGGCGATGCTGCCAGCAATGTTGTAGCTGTAGCGGTCGTCTTGGACGGTTTCCGGGGTGGCGGTGTCGACCTTGGTCTGGGTGGTGACCCGGGAGAGCCAGTCGGTGGCGGGGTCGCGTTCGAGGAGGCGCTTGATCTGGCCGCTCGCGCCCAGCGTGCGGCTGGCCAGCTTGCCGGTGAGGGTGAAGGTGGTGTCCTTCACAAAAGTGGACCCGGCCAGGTCGGAGGTCAGGCCCTTGGCGAAGCCGAGATCGGTGTAGCTGTGCGTGAGGGTTTCGGAGGCCAGGCCCCCGGCCGCCGGCATACCCTCTTGGCGCAGGTTGCCGGCGGCGTCGTAGGCGGTGGTGAAGACATAGTCGCCGCCGAGCGCCCCCTCACTCGCGGGCACGGTGAGCTTGGTGGTGGTGGGCCGGTAGTCGCTGTCGTAGCCGGTGACCGTCTGGGTGTAGGCCTGCCCGCCGGTGTAGCGGGTGGCAGCGTCCGGCTGGCCCTTGGCGAGGGTGTCGTAGCTCCACTCGGCGAGCTTGATGCCGGTGATCGGCTCGCCGGCCCATTGAGCGGTGCGGCGGCCGAGGTCGTCGTAGCTGGTGGAGATCTTCTGGCCCTTACCGTCGATGCTCCAGATCTGCCGGCCTGCTGCGTCGTAGCCGTGGCTGGAGGTGCCCGCGTCCGGGTCGGAGGCGGCGGTGCGCCGGTCCAGCCAGTCGTAGGTGTAGCTGCGGACGTTGCCGTTGGCGTCCGTCATCCGGGTGAGGTTGTCGCCCAGGTCGTAGCCGTAGCTGGTGTCGGCGTGGCTGGTGGCGTCGGACCATTCCTCGACCTTGACGACGCGGTCGAAGGCGTCGGTGACGGTGGCGGTCTTGCCGCCGACCGGCGGGGTGACCTTGCTGCGCTCGGTTCCCGGGTAGGTGGTGCTGGTGCGGCGCAGCTCGGTGGCCTCGTGGTAGGCGATCGCAGCGGTGGGCCGCTCCAGCCCGTCATAGAGGGTCTTGGTCCACTGCGGCGGGCTGGTCAGCGCCGGGTTGAGCAGCCCGCTGCCCGGGTCGTTGCTGTTGTGCACCGGCTCGGAGATGGCTTCGGCCAGGCCGCGCGGGTCGTAGGTGGTGGCGATGACGATCCGGCCGCCGCCCGGCGAGGCGGTCTGCGTCTCCCGGGTGCGGCCGAGGCCGTCGTCGTAGCTGTGCGTGGTGGTCCATGTCGCTGCGGTGCCGGTGCCGGTCAGCAGCTGCTTGACCGTGGTCTTGATCGGCGCCGTGGGCTGGCCCAGCCCACCATTGAACGGGATGTCATATGCGACCGTTGCGCTGGGAGTGCCGCCGCTGCGCGGCTGGCCCGGCTTCCACAACGCCGTGGTGCGGCCGAGGGCGTCGTAGTCCATCTCGGCGGTCTTGCCGTTGGCGTCGGTCACCGCGGTCGGCTCGCCCAGGATGTGCGACAGGCGGGTGGTGACGGTGTGGCCGCGCGGATTGGTGACGGTGATGCCGTCTTTGGGCCAGCCGACGGCCGGAGTGTAGGTGGTCGTGGTGGTCTTGTTGAGCGGGTCGGTGGAGGTCAGCGTCCACCCGTAGTCATCGAAGGTGGCCTTGCTGACTGAGATGGTGGAGGCGGCAGCGAAGGAGCGGACCTCGGTGGGGTTGCCGTCGCTCGGCTTGTTCGTCGCCGGATCCGTGCCCGCGTCGTACAGGGTGACGGTCTTGCCGACCAGCGTGCCGGCGGTGCAGTCGTCGCCGGCGCGTTTCTCCTCCACCGACGGGAAGTCGACCAGCCAATGGCCGGGGTCAGCGTTGCGGGCGTAGGAGGTGGTGGTACAGGAGTTATCGGTCCTCACGCCGTCCTGGCCGTAGTCATTGACCTTGGTCGGCAGGCCGTCGCTGTTGTAGGCGGTCCGTTCATCGGTGTAGCGCCAGGTGCCACCGGTCACTTTCTGCCGCGAGCGCTCCCGGGTCTGCAGAACAAGGGCGGGGTCCATGCTCCCCGGGCCGTTACCGGTGGTCTGGAGCGTGTACTCCCAGCGGGTGGAATCGACCTCTGTGTAGGCGCGCGGGCTGAACGAGGTCATCTGCCACGTCTGCTCCTGCAGCACCTGACCCTGCAACAGCGGCGCGTCGGTGATAGCGGTGCCGTCGAAGTGGGTGACCTGCAGCTCGCTGCCGCGCAGGAACGTCTGCGTGGTGACGGTGTAGCCAGCCGGATCGGTGCCCGATCCCTGCAGCGTGCGGACCTCGGCATAGCCGCGCCAGTCCGTGCCCGAGGGGGCCAACGCGGGCTCGGCGAACTGCACCGGGTTGGCCCAGCGCGGGCTACCCAGGAACTCATAACTGTGCACCATGTCCGGGGAGCCGGCGACCATATCCCGCTCGACCACCTTGGTGGCCAGCTGCTTGTAGTAGCGGGTCCAGGCCTCAAAACCCGAGGTGGGGTCGGTGCCCATGTCGATCTGGTAGCAGTCGCCCACCTGGTCGGCCAGGTAGTTGGAGCCATCGCGGCCCTTGCCCCCGCCACACGGATCCGCCTGGCCGTAGGTGACCTCGATCCGGCCACCCATCCCGTTGCCGATCGCGGCGATGCGCGGCACCATCCGCCAGGACACCTGGCTTGGCCAGTCGGAGGTGTTGATGTAGTCCATCTTTCCGGCCAGCATCACCGCGTCGAAGTCCAGCGGCGGCAGCGTGACGTTCGGGCTGGCCGCCTGGCCAGCCTGTTGCACGGTCTCCAGCCACATCACCGAGTCGAACGGCAGCCCTTGATCGGTGCGCTGATACATCCAGGCGTGGGTGAAGTTCAGCCGATCCACCGGATCCCACACACCCGATGTGGGGTTGCGGGACTCGGTGCCGATAGTGGTGAGCTTACGGGTGGAGAAGAACGCGATCGCGTCGTTGGCGCACCCGGCCGCCTGGTCGCAGCGCAGGTCGGTAGGCACATCGCCGCCGTCGCGGGCAGCAGTGGTGAACGTGGTGCGCGCGGTCGGCGTACTGCCGGCAACCTGCGTGTTGTGCCCCCACGACACCGACGCCAGGAACCCGCCCCGATCATACGGCAGCGTCTGGTAGACCTCATCGACGCACGAGGGCAGGCAGAAGTAGTTCGTCTCCCGGGTGTAGGAGTAGTCGATCACGTTCTCGTTGCGGTCGGCCTCCTGGTCCAAGTTCCACCGCCACACCCCGGTACAGGTCGGCGGGATGGCGTTGTTCCAGTACCGGTCAAAACACGGCTCGCCGTTGTCATCTCCGACGTAGGGGACCTGCCACTGGGCGTCCCTGGTGGAGCCGAACCGCCAGACCTGCCCCTCCCGGTCGGTGATCTTCCAGTAGGGGTTGCCGTCCGCGCCCCCGGCCACCTGCTCGATCTTCCAGCCGAAGTCCGGGACCGTCTTCCAGCCGCCTGAGGTGCGGTCCTTGACGATCTGCGCCGACCGGCCGCCCGCGCTCAGCACCAGCTCCGACTGCGTCAGATCATTGGTGGTCGAATCGCCGTCGGTCTGATCCGGGGACTCCCAGCACAACGCCCGGCCCGACGTGCTCTCCTGGGCGATCCACACCAGCTCGGCAGTGTCGGGGTCGTAGTAGGTCGACACCGTGCAGCGGCGATAGCGCCGCTCGATGAAGCCCGCGCTCAGGTCCCAGCCAGCCCCGACCACGCCGGACTGGTTGTTGGTCCACGCCCCCTGACCGTCCACCGACGAGGCGTCGTACTGCAACGACAGATCCGGGCCCTCACCGGCCGGCGACGGCGGCTCCGGAAGCGGCACCTCATAGTCGAACCCGCCACCGGACGTGCCCGCCTGCCACGTGCCGGACGGTTTGAGGTCGGTGGCGCCCCAGTTGCCGTCCGGCCCCTTCACATTGGCCGCCAGCATGTACACCGAGCCCTCCGCGAGTTGCGCGGTCAGCATGGTGTCGGACGCCTTGGCCGCGTCCTTCTTGCGGTCCTTGCCCAACCCGGGCGCCTGCGCGGTGGTCTGCCTGGTGTTGGCCGGAGCCGCCTCCACCTCGGCGGTCAGCGTGCCCGTCTTGAGATCGTTGACCGAAGGCACCACCGTCGGCCGCACCACACACGAGCGCGGACGCGGCTGCTGCAGCGCGCATGCGGGTAACCGCAGCACCTGCAGCCGGCTCACAAATTGGCCACCGTAGGCGTCGCGGAAGCCGGCGTAAGAAAATGCCGCCCGTACCTTGCCCGGGGCGGTCTGGCCATCGGCTCGTACCAGCCGGGCGGCGATCCCTACCCCGCCCAGCTTCTGTGCGGCCTCGGGGGAGAGCGTCTCGATCGTGACCTTATCCAGCCCGGCTCCTCGGACCTGGCCCACCTTCACCGGCAGCGCCCCAGCGTCGGCCAGCTTGCCCGGCTGCGGCACGGCCACTTCGGCCTTGCCCGGCTGGGGCCAGACTGGCTTCTTCGGCTCGACCTTCAGCCGCAACGTGAAGGCCAAGCCGGTGCCGCGGCGGGTCGGGCTCCGGCGATGGGCTCTCAGAAGCAGGTCCGGTCGCTGCTCGGGATCTGTGCGGGTATCGTCCCTTCGAATGGTGATCTAGGAGGCGTGAGCCGCCGCGCCCAGGGCTCACACGGAGGAGGCCGGGAATGGCTGACCACCTGTACGACAGTCGGCTGCCACTTTCGACGGTTGGCGCGGGTGGGCAGGCGGACCCATAGGGTGAGCGGCATGGGGGTAATTCGGGATTTGTACGACGTGCGGATGCCTACCTCCCCCGGCACGGAGCGTCCGATGCTCCGGTGCCGCCCTTTCGCGGTCCTGGCCGGGATCCTGCTCGTCGGCAATACGACGCTCTTCGCGGCGGCCGGGGACTTCGGTGTGCTTGCCATCCCGGCGGCCGTGCTGGCGTCCGGCCCTGTGCTCCTTGCGTGGTACCGGCCCGTGGCCGCGTGGGTGGTCATGGCGGTGGCCGGGCCACTCATCACCTCTGTCGGGGTTGCGCTGGCCAGCCCGATGACGCCCCTGCCGTGGTATTTCAACTTGCTGTTCGCCCAGTTACCCGTCATGTACGTGCTGGCCCTGTCGGTCACCCGCCGCATCACGGCGATCGCCTGCGTCGTAACCATCGCGGCGGGAACGGCCACGGTCTTGCTGTTCGACGTCGCGGGCCCGGTCGTCGTGCTCACCGGCGTGGGGAGTTGGAGCCTGGTGCTGCTGGCCGCCGTGTTGGTCGGCGACGCCCGCCGGGCGCGGCGGCTCGACACCCTGCGCGCGGCTGAGGAGGTCGGGCGGACACGGATTCTCGAGGAGCGGACCCGCATCGCCAGGGAGCTGCACGACGTGGTGGCCCATCACATGTCGGTGATCGCCGTGCAGGCGGCCAGCGCCCCTTACCGGGTCGAGGGCGGGGTGAGCGAGCCGGCAGCCCGGGAGTTCGCCGCCATCAACGCCGCCGCTCGCGCGTCCCTGCGGGACATGCGCCTCCTGCTCGGCGCCCTGCGCGGTACGGACGGCCCGGTCCGGACCGCGCCGCAGCCCGGCCTGGCCGACCTGAACGAGCTCGTGGAGTCCGTACGCCGGGCGGGCGTGCCCGTCCGATTCACGGTCGCCGGCGAGCCGTCGCTGTCGCCGGTGGAGTCAGTCACCGTCTACCGGATCGCCCAGGAGGCGCTGAGCAACGTCGTACGCCACGCGCCGGCCGCCGACACGACCGTCGTGGTCCAGGCCGACGCCGACGGGGTGACGGTGGAGGTGGATAACGAGCCGCCCCCGCCCCGGACCACCCCAGCGGTGGAGGCGCGGGTCCCCGATAGTCATACCGGACCGGGGCTCGGGCTGATCGGCATGCGCGAACGGGTAACGGCGCTCGGCGGCAAGCTCACCGCGGGCGCGACGGAAGAGGGCGGCTTCACCGTACGCGCAAGGCTGCCGAAGGGAGATGATGCATGATCACGGTGCTCGTGGCCGACGACCAGGCGATGATCAGAGCCGGGTTCGCGGCGCTGATCTCCGCCCAGCCCGACCTCCAGGTGCTCGGGGAGGCCCGCGACGGCCTGGAGGCGGTGGCGGCCGCCCGGGAACTGCGGCCCGACGTCGTGCTCATGGACGTACGCATGCCCAACCTCGACGGCCTAGAGGCCACCCGCCGCATCATCGGCACCGGCCGCGACACCAAAGTGCTGATCTTGACCACCTTCGACGTCGACGACTACGTCTACGCGGCCCTGCGCGGCGGGGCCAGCGGGTTCCTACTGAAGGACGCGCCGCCGGAGGACCTCATCACCGCCGTCCGCGTCGTCGCCGCCGGCCAGGCGCTGCTGGCGCCCTCGGTCACCCGCAGGCTCATCGAGGAGTTCACCTCCCGCCGGCCCCTGGACGAGGCCGAGTCGCTGCGGCTCAACACGCTGACCGGCCGCGAGCGGGACGTCCTGCGGCTGGTGGCGGCCGGGCTGGCCAACGCCGAGATCGCCGGCGAGCTGACGATCGCAGAGGAGACCGTGAAGTCGCACATGGGGCGCATCTTCACCAAGCTGGGGCTGCGCGACCGGGCGCAGGCGGTGGTGTTCGCCTATGAGAGCGGCCTGGTGGTGGCCGGCGATCCCTCTCCGGAGGCACGGCGGAGCCCGCGACTGCGCTCCTGAGGGGGATCCACCGCCCCGCGTCCCCTTCCTACCGTTGGCTGCATGATCAGATTGACAGTCGCGGCCGCGCTGCTGCGGGCTGGGGCCACGGTCTCCCTCAGCGAACCCGAACTGCTTGGCCTGTCCACCTTCGTCCGGCCGGGAGCGGTCTGCTTCGACATTGGTGCCGCGTACGGGATGTACACCTATCCACTGGCCCACCTCGTCGGCCGGACCGGGCAGGTACACAGCTTCGAGCCGCTGCCCGTGCCGTACCGGATCCTGCAGGCCGGGTGCCGCGCGTCCGGCGCGCGCAACGTGCAGATCACCAACGCCGCGCTGGGCGCGTCGCTCGGGTGGCGCACACTGCGACTGCCCTACCGATTCGGGCTGCCGATCCACGGCTGGGCGCACCTGGAGGAAGGGCTGAAGCACCCGGGGCGGTTCGCCGCCGCCAAGAAGCTGGAGGTGCCGGTGTACAGCGTGGACCGCGTGTGCGAGCTGCGGGAGATCGCGCGCGTGGACTTCATCAAGGTAGACGTGGAGGGCTTCGAGGCGAAGGTGCTGGAAGGGGCCAAGTGGACAATCGAGCAGCACCAGCCCGCGCTCCTGCTGGAGATCGAGCAGCGCCACCTCGACAAGTACGGCAGGACCTCCACCGAGGTCGCCGGGTCGCTGATCGAGCGTGGCTACCGGATGCACGTCTGGAAGCGCCGCCGCTGGCAGCGTACAGACCAGGTGGTCGCCCGTCGGCGCAACTACCTGTTCACCGCGGGATGAGGCAGCCGCCACGCGAGCGTGCAGACCCTGCGAAGTCAAGCCCGCGCAGCTGACGATCAAGGAGCTGAACAGCGGCTACGCCGTCCCGCGGCCCGTTTCAGCCGTATTCCGGTGGCACGCGGTTGGGAGCCTCTGTCAGTCCTTCGCGATGGGGCGGGAGACATGGGTGACGGCGAGTCGGGTCGCCGTCACCCGGGCGTCGGGATGCTAAGCGGGCGGCTGGAGGACGGTGACCACGTGGGTGGTGCTCGCTGGCTCGATGGTCGAGTTGCCGAGCAAGTTGACGGTGTACGTGTGTTCGCCGGCCGTGGTCGGCGTATCGGAGAAGCTGAACGATCCGTCGGCGGCGGGGGTCAACTTCACCAGGCCCGTCGAGGTGCCGGTGCCGTCCGGGCTGACGACCTTGCGCGATACGGTGATGATCGTCCGCGGGAAGGTGATGCCGTCGGCACCGAAGGTTCCGCTGAATTCGAGTCGCTCGCCGACGTTGCCCGTCGCCGGTCCGGTCGCGGTGATCGTCGGCTGGTACCTGGCCACCGTGACGGTCACCGAGGAGCCGCTACCCCAGAACCATGAGTTGCCCGGCCAGTACACCTGATACTTGAACGCCCCGGTCGACGGCGGGGCGTCGGTGAATTGATAGGTCCCGTCCGCCGCCGTGGCGATCTCCTGGAACGGCCTGGAGGTGCCGTCGGGGAGCCAGCGGTACAGTTCAAGCGTCTGTACGCCGGGTGGCAGTCCGCTGCTCAGCGTGAGTCGTCCGCTGAGGGTCGACTGCTTGAGCGCGGTCACCTTGGAGGGAGCCGTCAAGGTCAGCGTGGAGGAGTGGTAGGGCGAGGGAGGCAGCCGCCAGAGGTGCATCCGCCCGGTGCCGGGCTCTTTCAAAACCGCGAAGGTGAGTGTGCCGTAGAACTCGATGCTGCCCGCCACGACCACCTTCCCCTGGTGGGCGGCTGTGTAGATGACCTCCGCGCTGGTCGCGTCGTACACCACGAGCTCCGCCGCGTCGCCCGCGGAGGAGTTCCAGCCGCCCACGACGTAGGCGCCGTTCGGGCTGGCCGCGACGGCGGTGGGGAGGCCGTGCTCGCTCAGCTCGCCGCTGTCGTAGGCGCGGGTCTTGGCGTTGGTCGTCGTGTCCCAGGCGTCGAACCGGTGGGTGTCGGCCAGCGCCGACAGCGCCGCTGACCCGTAGTCGGCGAGGGCGAGGTCCCGCAGGGACGTGTCAGCGCGGATCTCACCGCGCGGGGTGGCCGGGGTGGTGCTGACGTCATACACCCTGATCGAGGCGGGGCCCGCTCCCGGCTCTCCCGCCACCAGAGTGCTCCCCGCGACGGCGACCAGCGGAGGCTGCGTCGTGCCTGGCCCGACCGGGACGAGGGTGGGTGTCGGCCTCCACAGCTCGAGGGCGACGACGCCTCCTTCCCCCGCTTGGCCGCACCCGTATCCGACCCACAGCCGCTCGTACGACTGGGCCAGCGTGGACGGGCACGGGTAGGCGGTGAGGTCGATCCGCTTGGTGATGGCGAGTGTTGCGATGTCGATCTCGATCACTTCATGCGAATCGCGCAGCGCCGCGTACACCTTCCTGCCGTTGTCCGCCACGGACAGGGCCACGGCACCGGACAGGCCGCTGATCGTGTCGATGAGCGCGCCGTCGCTTTGGTGACCACGATCCGATCGTCGGCGGCGACGAAGATTTTGCCGCTGTGCCCCACCACGTCGCCGCCCCTGTCGGCGGCGACGCCGAGTTCGGTGACGGTCGCGGCGGCCGCGGCGGTTGCGGCGGTGGGCGCCTGAGTGACGAGCAGGGCCGCCGTCAGGAGCAGGGTCCCGGCCCAGGCGACTAATCGGCAGGACAGAGGAGCTCGGGCAGAGGTTGATGGGCGCACAGGCACTCCGTTCTGGAGGAGAAGGGGAGAAGCGAGCACTCCGACATGACTGCGGGACTCGGCTCCGCTGACGATCTTCCCTAATCGAACACATATTCGCATAGTGTGGCATTGTCGTCTAGGGATCTTCGGCGTCGTGATTCGAAGGGCGGACCCGTCCCTCGGCCATCGCCTATGTCGTGACCCACCCGACGATCGGGCAGCCCCGAGCATCTCCGGCGCGGACACGTCAATGTTCCCGGCTTCTTGCGGGACGCTCTGGGCGTCCTGGTCGATGTCCTGGCGGTCGCGGGCGGCAGGACCAGCCGCCCGGCGGCGCACGAGATGCCGTTGTCGGCGCGGGCGCGAAGATCATCCCGCCACTGGAGACCTTATACTCCTTCAATATTGCGATCTCGTACAATGTTCTTGTACTCACGCAAAAAAGGTTGCATGGTTCTCGTATGACTTCACGTGAGATGCTTGCTGATCTCGCGGCGATCCGCCACCCGATGCCGGTCGCCACCGAGCACGACGAGACCACACCCGAGTCGTTCGACACTGCGGTCGCCGGCGTCGAGGAAGCCCGCGCCGCGTTCGTGGAGAGCCTGGACGCGGCATGGGACGCCAGCGGCCCCGGTTTCGATCCCCTGCTGACGACCATCGAGGACCTGGTCGCGGTCAAAAAGGACGCCGACACCCAGATTCGGCTCCTCCTCGCCTACGGCCGCGCCTACGTCGCCCCACGCCCCTACACCCTGGAAACCCTGGGGCAGGCCGCCGACCTCAGCCCCTCCGGCGCCAGCCGCGCCTTCGGGGCCGACGAGGTCGTCGAGGTTGGCGACCGCACCGGCCTGCGCCCACCCGCCGCCAAGATCGAGGACTACGACCCCGACGATCCCCGACTCGGCCAGGCCAGCCGCATCCGATGCACCTGGGGCGGCGGGGACCGCAACAACCCTTGCCCCAACCACCCCAAATACACCGTTGCCGACAAGTCCGGCACCCGCTGGGCCTGCTGTGACGATCATGTCCCCCGCTACCTCGCCTCCCGGCCCCCGCGCTGAATCAATACCAGGGAAGCCGAGCGGGCAGCTCGGGCAGTTTCCCCGGCCGCATACAGATCTGGGAGAAGACCAGGGTTTCGTGGTGGCCGTGATCGCAGCGGCCGACCAGACCAACCCCAGCCCCTGATAGCGGCCCACCGGCATCGCGAGCTCGGGCGAACACCCCGGCACGCCTTCGATGCAACATGCCTTCAAGGCCGGTCCACATGCCTTACGTACCTGACAAGATCGTCGCGCTCTGACCTGGGAGAATAGGCCAACAACCCAAGATGACCATCGCGGTCGTCGCGGCAGGGGATCACGGCTCTTCGGCTTCGACGACGAAGAACCTGGTGCGTTTCGCGTCGAGCGGCAGGGCGATGGCGCCCTGGTGGCCGGTGGCCCAGTCGTCGGGCAGCGGCCCGGGCCCGCCGCCACCCATCTCGCCGCCCCGCCCGGCGAGATGGGTGCGCAGGAGCCCGTCGGAGAAGCCGAGGATGGTCTGCGCGGCCTGGGCCGTGAGCATCCGCGGGTCGTCGGTCTTCTGGAGGAGGGGGAACATCGTGCGGAGTGCCGCGATCGGGGTAGGCTCGGGCTCGGCGGCCCACTTCGTCCAGGGCCTGGCGGTGCGCCAGTGTACGCAGTGCGCCACGAAGACGATCATGGATAGATTCCAGGACCGCACCACGTTGTCGGGGACGGCCGCCGCGCCTCCCTGTCCGGTCAGCACCTCCCACTGGGCGTTCATCCACTGCTGGCGCAGCTTCGGGTCGTCGGTGGTGTCGAGAAAGGTGTTGAGCAGGCCGACGTCCTTGGCGATGACGTCGAGGGCGGGCCGTCCCGTCGCGACGGTGCGCGCGTCAGGGTCGACGACGTACCAGCCGGACTTGGCGCGGTGGAAGCCCGCCCGCCGCAGGATCGTCAGAATCTCCTCGCCCTGCCCGGCAAGTTTGTCCATCACCTTGGGCAGGAGGCCCGTGGCCGCGAATCCCGGCCCTAAGCTGAACTTGGCGTCGTCCCACGTGTTGATTGACGACTGGGTGCCCTCGCCGATCCCCAGCTCGCGCCAGACGGCCTCGTTGACGGCCTTGCGCTTGGGGTCGTCCGCGGCCATCCCCTTGGGCTGCTCACCGGGATGGGACGGGCCCACGTAGATGTGACCGGCGTTCTTGGGCCGCAGCGGGTGCCGGCTCGCCAGGGCCCGGTTCCTGCGGATGGCGTCGTAGAGGGCGGCGTGGTACTCCGGGTCGCGGCGCGGGTCAGGGGGTGCGCCGGGAACCTCGGGGGTGGGCGCCAGCACCAGCGGAGGCGAGTCGGGGCCGATGACCTGCGGCCAGCGCTCCACGTCGGCCATGGCGGTAAGCTCGACCTTCTGCTTCCAGTCGGCAGGCAGCCCGGCCTCTTGTGGAGCCTGCCCGTTGGCGACGGCAACTGCGCTGGCCAGCCGAGGGTTGGATGTGAACGGCCGGGAGGAGCTGATCGGCCCCCAGGCTCCCGCGTCCATCCGCAACGCGCGCAGGGTGTCGACGATGTCGCGGATCCACATGCCGCTGAGCGAGGCCGCGATGCTCGCGAACGTCTCCTCGTGCTGGCCGGCCATGAGTTGGTCGCGTAGCGCCTTGGCCATCGAGACTGGGTCCCCGGTCCACGCCACGACGCCGGGGCTCTTCGGAGCGTGCTGGCGCAGGACGGTGCCGACGGCGCGGTTGCCCGCCGCCCGCTGGAGCGCGGCGAGCCGCTGCTCCGCGGACAGCGCGGGGGCCGCCTGCGCATGCGGGTTGTGCCACCTCGCGGCACCGGCCTGCCCGAGGCTCTTGTCCGGGACCTTGGGCTCCCTCATGGCGTGCCACCATCCGTCCGGCGTCGGGTCGGGGCCCGGGGTGCCGATAATGTGGCCGCGGTGCCCTGGTCTTACGTTGCCCACTCCAGCACGTGGCGGGACAGGCGGCCAGGACGCGCCGGGCGCCGACGAGGGCAGGCCCCACTGCCCGAAAGAGCGGCCCTCGCGCTGGCCAGCTCAGCCACGCGAAGGGGTGGATTCAGTTGTACGTGGCCCCCGTCGTTGCTGTACAGCACGGAAGTAACAGAAGGGCAGGGGCTCGTTTCCCCCTCGTCGGCTCTCCAACTGAAAGGCCTCTGAGCAGGTATTACGCCGTCACGGGCCTTCTGCTTTCCGGCTTTCAACTGGTGTCTTCGGTGCTTTGGGAGCCACCAGGGCCAGTTTCCCCAGGAGAGCGCTGGAAATGTCCTCGGTCGCGGCATGGCGGTCGCTTTCCAGCAGGTGGCCGTAGATGTCGGCTCGGGTGCCGCCGCCGCGCTGGCCGAAGGTGGCCACGTCCTGCCCGTCCTGGACGGCCTGGACGAAATCCCTCCGCCTGCGCGCGCTCAGGTGATTGCAGCGCTCAACGCCTCGCTGACCGCCCGCGACCAGCTCATCCTCACCAGCCGCCGCAAAGAGTTCACCACCGCCATCCACGAGACCGGCCGGCCACTGACCGCCGCCGCGGTCATCGTCCCCAAGCCCATCACACCCCAGGCCGCCGCGGACTACCTGACCGCCTGCCTCCCCTCATCCCCGACCGACGCCTGGAGGCAGACCTTGGCCGCACTGCGCTCCCGCACCGCCCCCGGCCTGACCCGGCTCACCGCCACCCCGCTCGCCCTATGGCTGATCCGCACCGTCTATATCGCCCCCGGAGCCGACCCCATCCCCCTGACCGGACCGCTCGGCGCCGACGCCGACGCCGACGTGCTGCGCACTCACCTTCTGGACCACGTCATCCCCGCGCTGATCCAGGCGCGCCCGCCCAGCACCGACCCCGCCCACCACTTCCGGCCTCGACGTGTGCGCGACCCCGACGCCACCCGCCGCCACCTGACCTACCTGGCTCGTGCCTTCCCCCCGGCCACCACCCGCGACACCACCTGGTGGCACATCGCCCGCACCACACCCCACATCCGGTCAACAGTCCTGCTCGTGTTCGGGATCGCGTTCGGGATTTGGTTCGGGGCCACGCGCACGATCGCGTTCGGGCTCGCGATGGGGCTCGTGATCACGTTCGGGATCGCGAGCTGGCTTGTGCGCGCCAGCTCCTGGGTTAACGAAAAACCCGGCTACGCAGACCTGCGCCTGCGCGGACGAACGTCCTTTCTCTTCCGCTCTATAAAAGGCACCCTCGCGTTCGGGCTCACGATCGGGTTCGTGTCCGGGCTCACGATCGCGTTCGTGTCCGGGCTCACGATCGCGTTCGTGTCGATGTTCACGGTCGATCTCGATCGCGGGGTCTATCTCGATTCCGAGTTCGATTTCGATGCCGGGTTTGGATTCGGAATCGCCCTCTGGCTCGGGATCACACTGGCATCCGGGCTGATCACCTGGGCGGAACAACCCACGCTCGCATCGACCAGCACACCCCGCTCCAGTTGGCGAGCCGACAGAGCGCTATCCCTTCTGCGGATGGTCGTGACCGGGCTCGTGACCGGGCTCGTGTTCGGGCCCGGGATCGGGATCGTGCTCGTGTTCGGGCCCTGGGAAGGGCTTGTGCCCGGGCTCACGATCGGGCTCGTGTTCGGGCTCGGGGCCGGGCTCGTGATGGGCAACCATCATGCGTGGCTGGTCTGCACCATCGCGGTGGCCCGGCTGGCCATCCAACGTCGGCTTCCCTGGCGGGTCATGGACTTCCTTGACGACGCCCACCGCCTGGGGCTGCTGCGTGCCGTCGGCCCGGTCCACCAGTTCCGCCACGCGGCCCTGCACGACCACCTCTCCGCCAACGACAAGTCTGGCGGAGCCTCGTAGTCACTGGTACTGACCGGCAGCTGTTGAACCTTTCCAGGCGCTTCCCCGGACAACTCACTGGAGGAACGCTCCTGAACGCCGATGACCAGGCCGGCCAGCCACGGGAACACCACTCCCGCAAGATTCTCTACGTCACACCGGCGTCACGCTGACACAGCATCCCGAGACAGCCGTGTACCGACACGAACTATCACGTTTTCACCACCGAAAGTGTGCCAGAGCCGTTCTTTGTACAGTCCCTCACCACCAACACCACTGAGCCGTATGGGTGACGGGGCGGGCCTCTCAGCGCGGTTCTAGATCATCCCGCGACCTTTTGGGCTCACCTCGGCGATACCCAACAAGCCCTCGGACGGCATAAGGAGCTCATGGCACGCGATGAATTCCCCTAGCGGCAGCCGAGCGCGGCCAGCTCGGCGTGCCCCTCATCGGCCCGGTCGGGCAGCAGCGCCAGCGTGGCTGCACGCTCGAAGCGCGCACCCAGCCGGTACCACTGCTCCGCTGCGTCCGCCAAGGCGGCGTGGTCGCCGAGCCGACCGCGCACCCGGGCCAGGCACGCGGCCGCCCAGTCGCTCTCGGCCGCGTACGGCTCGGCGGCGATGATCCGGTCTCCGGCGTCGGGAAGGTCGGCCATGACGGCGAGCTCGGCCCCGACGAGGCGCGCGTAGCCGACCCACCGCTGATCGGAGAACGGCGTGAAGGCCCGTTCGACCTGGTCGGCCGCGTCGTCATACTGTCCGCAGTGGACGGTGACCCGGGCGTCGGCGAACGCCCTGCAGGCCGCCACGACGGGCGAGCCGGCCGCGACCGTCAGCGCCCGTTCGCGCCATCGCTGCTGGCCCGTCGGGTCGCCGCGCAGGCCCTGGATCATCCCGGCGAGGGCGAGCGCCGAGTTCATCCACGGCATCGACGGGTTACCGTCGCGCCGCCACGCCGCCCACAACGTCTCGGCTCGGCTGATCGCCTCGTCGAAGTCGCCGGTGAGGGCTAGCACGCGCACGAGTCGCGGGGCCTGCAGGTACGGATGCCCGCCGATCGGATCGTCGGCGTGGGCCTGCCGGGCCAGCGCCAGTGCGGCGGGTAGGTCGCCTGCGCCCAGCGCGGCCCTCGGCGCGACGTGGAACGCGTCAACGATCTCGGCGGCCGCAGCTGGGTCGTGGCGCGGCAGGGTGGTCGCGATGCGCAGTCGTTCGCCGGCCAGCCGGTGGGCTTCCCGGGTGGCCCCCGCGCGGTCGAGTGCATTGCACAGGGCGTCCATTGCGGCGAGTAATACCAGTGGATCGCCGGCCGCCTGGGCGAGTTCCATGGCCTCGCGGGCCCGGTCCAGGTCGGGCATCCAGCCGTGACCCTCGTGCCAGGCCGTCGCTATGGCGACCAGCGCGGCTAGTCGCTGATCGATCGGGTTCGCGTCGGCTGTCTTCCTCGCCTCAGCCAGCAGGCGCGTCTGGTCATCGGTCGCAGACTCGATCGGCCCGAAGTTGTAGCGCACGCCGACCACCACGGCCTCGGCACGCAGGTCGGCGGTGCCCGCGGCCTCGACGGCCTGCCGCATGAGTTCGGTGGCAGTGCGGTTGTCGGCGACGGCCAGCGCGGCGTAGGCGCCGGCTCGCAGGTCCTGGCCCTGCTTGATGCCGGTAGCGCACCGGGCTGCGGCTTGATAGAGCGTTCGCGCTTCGACGAACCGGCCCGCGGCGAAGGTCAGGTGGGCGAGCGTGCGCAGGAAGCCGTGGGCCGCGGGGTCCGATCCGACCGCGATGGCCGCCGCCCGAAGGTCATCGGCGACACCGTCGAACGCCGATCGCCAGTCGGCGTCGAGCCGGGTCTCTACGTCGGCGGCGGTCGCGAACGCCCAGAGCAGGTACCGCTCACGAATCGCGTCCTGCTCTCCCACGGCGCTCGCCTGCGAGAGGCCGAACGCGCGGATCGTGTCGAGCAGCCGCCATCCGGGGCCGGTGCGCACGACCAGGTTCTGATCGACCAGCCGGCCCAGCAGATCGGCCACCTCGGCCGGGGTCGCCTGCGGACTCAGCGCCGCCGCGGCGTCCAGGTCGAACACCCCGACGAAGGCCGACAGCCGGCGGAACAAGGTTCGCTCGTCGGCGTCGAGCAGGTCGTAGCTCCACCCGATCAGCTCGCGCAGCGAGTGATGGCGGACGTGTGCCCCCCTGCCGCCGGCCAGCAGCCGCAGCTGATCGTCGAGGCCGGTCAGCAGCCCGTCGGCGCCGAGCGCGGCCACCCGGGCGGCGGCCAGCTCGACCGCGAGCGGCAGACCGTCCAGCCGGGCGCAGACGTCGGCCACGACTGTCGGTAGCGCGGCGAACCCGGGATCCGCGGCGCTGGCTCGATCCCGGAACAGCTGCTCAACTTCGGTGCCGGCGAGTGGGCGCACGTGCACGAGCCGCTCGCCGGTGACACCGAGTCGCTGCCGGCTGGTGGCCAGCACGGTGGCCTGCGGGCAAGCGGCCAGCACCTGTTCGGTCAGCACGCTGACCTCGTCGATCACGTGCTCGCAGTTGTCCAGCACCAGCAGCGGCCGGCCCGAGCGCAGCCGCTCGAACACTGCCCGCTCGACGGACTGCGTCGGGCCCACGGTCACGTCCAACGCGTCGGCGACGGCCTGCACCACCGAGCCGGCCACGGCCGCGGTCCGGACCGGCACTAGGTCGACGAAGGCGCCGCCGGCGGGAAACCGCGACTGCGCCCGCTCTGCGACGGCGGCCGCCAGCCGGGTCTTGCCCACTCCGCCCGGGCCGACCACAGTCACCAGCCGGGACTTGTCCAGCGCCGACTCGACGGTGGCCACCTCCGCCGCGCGGCCCACGAAGGTCGTCCGGCTGACCGGCAGGCCGACGAACCGTCCGGTCCGGGCCTGCTCGGCCAACGCGGCCAGGGCTTGTCGATCGGACGCGTCAAGCTTGCGCAGCAGCGCCGCGACGTGGCTCTCGACCGTCCGGACCGAGATGTGCAGCCGACTGGCGATCTGCGCGTTCGACAGGTGCCGGCCCACGGCGGCCAGCACGTCGGCCTCCCGGGTCGAGATCTTCGTCAGGTCCACGCCTACCAGGATGGCGTACGTCGGTGACCAATCCGTACCGGCTCAGTGCTCAGCACGGATGTCCAGATGCGTGCCGCCCGCCAGCCTGGGTGTACACCGTCGAACAAGGAGGTCACGATGCACACCCGACCGTGTTCCCGGATGCGGGGTGCCCGTCATGGACGAGCTCTCGATCCACTGGACACCGTTGCTGCTCAACTGCGGCACCCGCCCGCGGACAGGCCGGCCGACCGGCCCGACGGAGCCGATCGCCGCCGTCAATCTGCCTACCGTATTCGACGCGATACCACCGAACGCGGCGCGGAGGCCCTGATGAGCCTTATCCACCGGGTCCAGCGGGGGGCGGCGTCATGACCGACATCGATCTGGACGCCCACGCCCGTGGCCTGATGGACGCCAACCTGTACGTGATTCTCGGCACCGCCGACGCCGAGGGCATCCCGTGGACGTCGCCGGTCTACTTCGCGACCGCTGACTACGCCGAGATCTTCTGGGTGTCCAGCCCCGACACGCAGCATTCCCGCAACCTCGCCGCGCGTCCCCGGCTGAGCATGGTGATCTTCGACTCGACGGTGCCGGCCTACCACGGCCGGGCGGTGTACCTGTCCGGCACCGCTGCCGAGCTGACCGGCCGCGACCTGGACCGCGGTATCGAGATCTTCCCCGGAGACCCCGGCCGGGGTGGCGCCGCCCTGTCGGTCGAGGACGTCACCGCACCGGCCGCGTGGCGCCTGTATCGCGCGACGATCAGCGAGGCGTTCGTGCTGTGCCCCCGCGAGCCGCGGCAGCCGTGCCCCCTGCACGGCCTCGCCATCGACCATCGCGCGCCTGTGATTCCCTGGCGGCATCCAGCCTAGAGCTCGACGGCGACAGGCGTCCCGGTGCGCTGCTCGATCGCGTGGACGGCATTGATGGCAGAACGCGGCCTGTCGTTGAGGAAGCTGTCGCCAAGTACACCCGAGCGGAGTTTACCCAGATGGAGGGGGCACTTGAGTGCTCGCCTGAGTGACCGCTTGGCCCTGCAGGACTACACAGCGACGAAAGGAATCATCATGGGCAAGGCAATCATGGGTTGCGCGGCGGTGTCGGCCGACGGCTATATCGCTTATGACGACGGCCAAGTCGGGTCCTTGTTCGACTGGATGTCGGCGGGCAAAGTCGAATGGAAACTGTCCGAATCCGACGAGGATGCGATGCAGAGCACGCAGGCGTCCAAGGACTTCATGCAATCCGTCTACACCGACATCGGCGCGGTCATCATGGGGCGGAACCTCTTCGACCAGACGAACGGCTGGAATGGCGTACCGGCAGCGGGTGATCACGTCTTCGTCGTCACACATGAGGCGCCGACAGATTGGGAGTACGCGGACTGGACCGTCAACAGTGAGAACGGACCCACCATGCCTGACAACACCGAACAGCAGCGCAAGGTCACAGCCGACGCCGCCGTGCCGATCGAGCTCGCCCTGCTCGAGCATCGATCGTTCGAGCAGGGCGTCACGATGCATCTCTACGCCATCCAGGACGCAAAGGAGGCGAGCTCGTGCTGAGGCAGGTCGCGGAGGGTGTGCTGGTCCACGAGAGCGAGTTCGTGCAGACCAATACCGTTGTGGTTCAGGGCCGGGCCGGTGTGTT
Organism: Nonomuraea polychroma; assembly: GCF_004011505.1. Classification (NCBI taxonomy): domain Bacteria; kingdom Bacillati; phylum Actinomycetota; class Actinomycetes; order Streptosporangiales; family Streptosporangiaceae; genus Nonomuraea; species Nonomuraea polychroma. The sequence continues at coordinate 3,878,927 of NZ_SAUN01000001.1, read as the reverse complement.
GCTCATCGACCCCGGGATAACGGGCGACGAAATGGTCGCCATCGCGGACGACCTTCGTCAGGTGGGCCAGCCCGTTGTGGCGGGCTTCTCGACGCATCCTGATTGGGATCACGTGCTCTGGCACGCCAAGCTCGGCGAGGCGCCCCGTTACGGTACAGCCCGCTGCGCGGCTCATATGCGAGATGTGCTGTCGGACCCAGGTGCGAAGGCCCGCATCGCCGCCGACCTGCTCGAGACGGAGATCGCCGGGTAGGTCCCGCTGGACCTGCTCGGCCTCATCACCGGCCTGCCCGGCGGAACTGCGCAGATTCCTTGGGATGGCCCGCACGTCCGGATCATCGAGCATCAGGCGCATGCACCGGGCCACGCGGCACTGTTCATCGAGGAACGCGGGGTTCTCGTCGCCGGCGACATGCTTTCTGACGTCCTGGTTCCGATGCTCGACGTCGGAGACCTCGCCACCGCGATCGAGGAGTACCTCACCGCGCTGCAACTGCTGGAGGGCGTGGCGGGAGACGTCGACGTCGTCGTCCCGGGCCACGGTTCCGTCGGCGGATCCGACCAGATGCAGGCACGAATCGACCAGGATCGGGCGTACGTACTCGCGTTGCGGAACGGCCAAGTCCCCGCCGACCCACGGGTCGGCCCATCGGCCAAGCCCGGCTGGGAGTGGGTGAGCGACATCCACGTAGGGCAACTCCGGCGCCTCGCCCAATGAAGCGAGCGCGACGGGACGCCCCGCCGACGATCGGTGTGCGACATCGCCAGTACGCGCGGGTCGCCGGTCGGGATCTGAGGCGGCGGCACGACGTCCTCCAGAGTGGTCGGGCTGGTCAGCGGAGGTGCCCGCTGCGGAGCAGTGCGCCTCCTGCCCGACGGCCTCGGCGAAACGGCCGCCTTCCCACGCCACCACAGTCGCCACGACAGGCGCCGTCGCCCTGTGCTGCCGCCGCCCCTAAGCCGGCGTCTCGCCTCACGGGCAGACGCTTGGGGCGACGTCACCGATGCGCAGCTCTGGCCAAGCGACAGGCGCGATCCATCTCTGTCCGACAAAGTCACAGAACGCAAGCAGAACGCAGGAGGCCACCAAAATGAACGACCCCAAGCCGCAGACCGCAGACCGCAGACGGGAAAGTACTCCTTCACTTCAGCATGTCGCTGGACGGGTTCGTGGCCGGCCCGAACCACGCCATGGACTGGCTGACCGGGGTCACCGGCCGCGACGGCGTGGAAGAGGAGTACGTCAAGACCACCGGCGCGGTCCTGGGCGGGCGGAACGGCTGGGACCGCGACCCGAGCGCCCGACCCTACAGTGAGGACTGGAACGGCCCGATCTTCGTGCTCACCCACCACCCCGAAGACGCCACACCCGCCGACGGCGTCACGTTCCTGAACTGCGACGTGGCCGAGGCCGTACGCATCGGCCTGGAGGCCGCCGGCGGCAAGAACCTCGAAGTCCTCTCCCCGACGATCGGCCGCCAACTGCTCGAACGCGGCCTGATCGATGAAATCGACCTGCACATTGCACCCATCCTGCTCGGTGACGGCATCCGACTCTTCGACAACCCCGGCGGCAAGCCGATCCGGCTGCGACACGCCCACGGCTCACAACCCTTTGCCGAGGTCGATGTGCGCTATCACCCCGTTGCAGACGCCTAGGGACCGCGGCGGCCCCTGACCGGGCCGTTCAGGTTTATCCGTCCAGGCGGCGTCTTTCACATGATCTCGACTGGTGGATCACGGCCGGGTGCCGCGTCGCCACGAACTGTCGGCTGCCGAGTCGGAGTTCGTCCGCCCGCTGCTGCCCGAGTCGTTGCGGGGCAGGAAGCGATTGGACGAGCGCGCGGTTTCAACGGGATCGTGTGGAAGCTCCGTACCGGGACCGCATGCCGTGACGTGCCCAAGCGGTACGGCCCATGGGCCACGCCGCACACCCGCTTTCGCCGGTGGGCTCTGGACGGCACGTCCGAGCGGATGCTCCAGGCTGCCCAGCCGAGGGCGGACGAGGCCGGGGACATCGACTGGCTCATGTCGGTCGACCCCACCGTCGCCCGCGCCCACCAACATGCTGCGGCGGCCCGAAAAGGCTCCGCAGTCTCGCACTCGGACGCTCCCGAGGCGGGCTGACCAGCAAGATTCACCTGGCCTGCGATGCCCTGGGGCGACCGCTCGCTTCCACCCTCACGGGCCGGGAACACCAAGGACCGCACCATTTCACCGCCGTGATGGACGCGATACGGGTGCGCCGCCCGGTCCGGGAATGCCGCGCATCAGACCCGACCACGTCATCGGCGACAAGGGCTACGGCTCCAAAGCGATCCGGGCCTGACAGTCCGCATAGTTCTCCTCCGAAAGGCATCAAAATGACGCAGAACATCCACAACGACGTCACCACCACCGCCACCTCTTCCGCGCAGCCGCTGGTCATCGGGGGCTTGATCGCCGCCGCGGTAGCCGGCGCGGCGACCGCGGCCATCGCCGCGGTGGGTGAGTTCGCCGGGATCAGCCTGGTTGTCGGCGGCGCGCCGATCCCGGTGCCCGGGTTCGCCGTGCTGACCGTCGTCTTCTCCGCGGTGGGGCTGGTGCTGGCGCTGGTGCTGGCTCGCTCGGCTCGCCGTCCGCGCACGGTATTCGTCCGAACCACCGTGGTGCTCACCGTGTTGTCACTGGTGCCGGATGCGCTCGTGGACGCGCCCGCAGCCACGAGGGTGCTGCTGATGCTGGCGCACGTGGTCGCCGCCGCGATCGTGGTCCCGGCCATCGCTCGCCGCCTGTCCGCCTGATCCTTTCCAAGGAGTTCGCCATGATGCAAGTACCTGCCGGCCGTCCCCTGGCCCCCGAACCGGGCGCCCTGCGACTCGACGTATGGGAGGTCGAGACCGAACCTGACGTGGTGTACGTCTACGAGGTCGGCACGGACGATGCCGCCTTCGAGTCCCACATCAACAACGCACCTGCGCAGAAGTTCGGTGAGATCATGAATGACCTGGTCGAGGACTGGACGATGGTCATCCCCTTCGGACACAGCGTCGCGTCGTGAGGTCCGATAGCCGCCGTCGGTTGTCTCCGGCCTCGGAAAAACTGAACACCATGATCGAACATCCGCACGGCCATCCGCACGAGATCCGCGACCGCCGCATCTGGGTGGAGCAGCACGGAGAGGGCGACGCCGTACTGCTGCTCTCGGGGCTGGGCCCAGCAGGCTCGCATGTGATCTTCCACCCGCACTTCGACGCCCGAGCGGTGGATCACCGGGTGATCTACGTGGATCTGTTCGGCCGCGGCCGCTCCGATCGGCCACAAGACCTCGCCGAGATCACCTTCGCCGACGACGTCGCCGACGTGGTGGCGCTGCTCGGACAACTGGGCCCGGCACACCTGTACGGCTTCTCGTACGGCGGGCTGATCGCGCAGGCGATCGCCCTGGACCATCCCGCCATGGCACGCACCGTTACCCTGGCCAACACTCTGCACGGCCCGGAGATGTGGCAGCTCAACCATGCCAACATCAATCGGGAGCTGGCCACGCAGTTTCCCGAGGTGTGGGAGCGGATCCAGGCGCTGCGGCTGGATGGACTGCGCTCCACCGACGAGCCGCTCAGGCAGGAGTTCGCCAGAGCGGCGGCCCTGGTCAGGTTCTATGATCCCGGTAACGCGGCCCTGCTGGCCGACGAGCCCGGCTCCAGCAACCACGAGCTCTATCCGATCTTCTGCGGCGACGACGTCGACTTCGTGATGGGGGCGAGGCGGCCAGGATCCCGGACTTCCGGCCCCGGCTCAAGGAGATCGGCGTTCCCTTGATGGTCTTGGCCGGCCGTTACGACAGGGCGTTGCATCCGGCGCTGCAGCGCGACTTCGAGCGCTTCGCGCCCCAGGCCCGCTTCCACATGTTGGAGCGCAGCGGCTCGTTCAGTCATGTCGAGGAGACGGAAACCGTCCACTCGCTGCTGCGTGACTTCTGGCAGCAGGCATGACGTCCGCGCCGGAGGCTGCCGGAGGTGCGCGACCGACGGCACGACGTGACTTCGGACTGCTGTGGGCGGGGCAGTCGATGTCATTGTTCGCAGACCACTTCATGACGCTGGCGCTGCCCTTGCTCGCGGTGACGGTGCTGGGCGGGAGCCCGGCCCAGGCCGCGCTGCTGCCGTTCGCCCTGTTCCTGCCCTTCCTGCCGCTCGGCTTACCGGCAGGGGCCATCGTGGACCGATTACCTCGCCGCACGGTCATGCTGGTCGGCAACGGCGTGCAGATGATCGCCTTCGGCGCGATCTGGATCTCGGCGGTCACCGGCGTTCTCAGCTTCGCCCTGCTGTTCGCGCTGGTCCTGCTGAGCGGTTGCGGGGTGGTGTTCTTCCAGGTCGCCTACACCTCATATCTGCCCGGCCTCTTCCGCGACCCGGGCGAACTGCACAGCGGCAACACCCGCCTGGCGCTGTCGGAATCGGCCGCCAAAGCGGTCGGGCCGATGGTCGCGGGGCCGGTCATCGCAGTGCTCGGCGTGGCCGGCGCACTCGTCGCCAACACCCTCAGCTTCGCCGCATCGTTCGTGACACTGATCATGATCCGGCATCGGGAGGTGCCACCCGCCATGCCCGCGCCGGAGCGCGGCTGGATACGGCGAGACGTCGCCACCGGGCTCAGATTCGTGCTCAGGCACCCGGTTCTGGAGCCGGTCCTGGCCTGCGGCACCGTTTACGTCCTGTTCCTGTCCATGGTGGAAACGAGCCTGGTCCTGTATTGCCGCAACGTCCTCGGGCTGTCCCCGCTGTGGATCGGGATCGTGGTGGGCTCGGCCGCGGCCGGCTACCCGATCGGGAACCTCGCCTCTGCCGTCCTCATCAGGCGTCTGGGCAGTCCGCGCGCGCTCATGCTCGCGGCCACCGTCTCGGTGCTGGGCATCGTGGCCATGCCCATGCTGGGAGCCCCCGGCGCTCTGGGAGCCCTCGGCCTGATCGTCGGCAGTGTCGTGCATTGTGTGGGCGAGGGAGTGTTCAGCCCCACCTCGCTGACGCTGCGCCAGACGCAGACCCCGCCCGAACTCCTCGGCCGGGTGGCCGCCGTGCAGCGGTTCCTGCTCTGGGGCGCGGTCGCCCTGGGATCCCTGCTCGCCGCCGCCACCACCGCCCTAGGCGGGTTGCAAGCAGCGATGTGGACCGGCGCCCTCGGCACCATCTTGTGTCTTCCCGCTCTCCTGCGCCGCGGCATCCGCACCGCCACACTCAGCCGCACCGGCTGATCATGCGCTCGTGTGACACCTTCGGCCTGCTCATAGATGGTCATGGTCATGGCCGCCGGGCAGCCCGACCGCGACGCAGCCCGGAAGGTGCTGCCAGGCCGGCGTCAGGGCGCGAACCGCGGCTCATCGGCACGTGAGGCGGATCCGCGTACCGGCAGATCCGGATGACCCCAGGCTTGTCCATGGGTCAGGACCTCATTCCTGATCACGCCACACCCTCCGCCATCGGGTAAGACTGGCCTGGTCAGACCTACAGTGTCAACAGATGTGACACTAAACCCGGTTCACCGTTCCGCTCCTACTGGCAGGCCAATCCGACCCGCAATTAGGCGATGGCGGCGCCGTGCGCTCGCATGTCGGCGATGGCACCGGCCACCCGTGACAGCAGCGCTTCCGGGTTGGCCAGACCGGGGAGCGAGGCCAGGATTCCCTGCTGGTAATCCATGACGAGCAGTGCGGCCGTCCGGGGGGCCAGTGCCGGGGGCGTGACGGTCATTTTTCTCTCCTTGGGTGATGAGGGGCGCCCTGACACGCGAGATCGCGCGCCGGGGCCGACTGCACGTTGGGCACATGAGCCACGATGTGCAGCGCCGCGACCCCATCGGCCACGGCGCGAAGGCCGTCATGCTCATCTCCGAGCTGTACGTGGAGGGGCGAACCGCTCCGAAGGGGCCGCGGCCGATCGCGGTGACGGCTGTGGCGGCCCGTCAGGCGTGGTTCGGTGTCGGCTCCGGCTCGGCGAGGGGCGCTGCGGCGCGTCGGGGGAGCAGCAGCGGAGTCGTCAGCAGGAGCACGCCGGCCAGGCCGATGGCCGTTCGCGGGCCGAGCAGGCCGCCGAGCACGCCCCAGACGGCCGTCAGGAGCGCGGTCGAGGCCTTGGTCGTCACCGACCAGGCGGACAGCGTGCGGGCGACCCGGTCGGGCGCGGTGCGCTCGAGACGGTAGGTGGCGCAGACGGGGTTGAAGAGCCCGCAGCAGAAGATCAGCCCGAGCTGGACGCCCATCACCAGCAGCAGCCCTCCGGTCCGCGGCCCCACGAGGGTCAGCCCGACGAGCCAGATCGCGCGCAGCGTCCCGGCCACGACCAGGACCCGGTGCTGCCCGAACCGGGTGACGAGCGGTCGGGCCAGCCGCGCACCGAACAGCCCGCCGATCGCCGGCGCGGCGAAGGCGAGGCCGTACTGCCACGGTGTGAACCCGAGCTGGCCGAGCATCAGGACGGCCAGCAGCGCGTCGGTGGCCATCACCAGGCCGTTGAACAAGGCGGTGTTGAAGAACAGCGGACGCAGCGTCGCGTCGGCGAGGATGTACCGCCAGCCGTCGAGCAGGTCCCCGGCCCGCATGCGCGCGGCCGGCCGGCGTTCGGGCCGCGGCTCCTGGCCGCCTGCCACGCGGATGCCCAGGGCCGAGAGCAGGTAGCTGACCGCGTCGGCCACCACCGTGGCCACCGGACCGAGGAGCCCGATTGCGGCGCCGCCCAGCGGCGGTCCGATGATGGTGATGGTCCAGGTGGTGGACTCGAATCGGGCGTTGGCGACGAGCAGGTGCTCGGCCGGCAGCAGCGTCTTCAGGTACGCACCCGAGGCGGCGCGGAAGGTGATGTCGGCGGCCGCCACGACGACCGAGACCAGCAGGAGCTGGGCGAAGGACAACACGCCGAGCGCGAACGCGGCGGGGATCGTCAGCAGCGCCGCGAACCGCACCAGGTCCATCCCGATCAGCACCGGCCGCTTGCGGCGGAACTCCACCCACGGGCCCAGCGGCACCGCCACGGCCGCGCCCGCCAGAGCCCCCACGGAGGACAACGCCGCGACCTGCGCCGGCCCGGCGTGCAACACCTGAATCGCGATCAGCGGGAACGCGCCGAAGGCGAGCCACGTGCCGAGCGCGCTGGTCCCGTACGCTGCCCAGAGCCACCCGAACTGCCGCCCCAACCGGTGCCCGCTCCGCATGCCCAACGCTCCTCGCCCCTCACTCGCACAACCGATCCGCGATCGCAAGCATCAAAGCGCGCGCCGTACCAGCGGATCAAACAACTGCGGGGCCGTTAGCCACAACGAACGGTTGTATCCATAGGGTGTGTCCGCATGGACCTCGACACCATACGGACCTTCGTCGCCGCCGCCGACGCGGGGCAGTTCCAGGAGGCCGCCGCCGAGCTGGCGGTTACCCAGCAGGCCGTCTCCAAGCGCATCGCCGCGCTGGAGCGCACCCTCGGCGTGCGGCTGTTCACTCGCACGCCGCGCGGCGCCGAGCTCACCATCGACGGGCAGGCGTTCCTGCCCCACGCCCGCGAGTTGCTGCGCGTCGCCGAGCGCGCGGTCGCGTCCGTGCGCACCGGCCGCCGTCCGCTGCGCGTCGACATGATCACCTCGCGCAGCGCGGCGTCGGGCCTGATGCGCGGCTTCCACCGCGCGTACCCCGAGATCGACCTCGACGTGGTGATGCTGTTCGACATCGAGACGGCCCTCGCCGCCATTCGGTCCGGTGCGATCGACGCGTCCTTCCGCGCCGTCGCCATGCCCGGCCGGCCCCTTCCCGAGGACATCGAGTCAGTCCGGGTGCTCGACGAGCCTCTCCAGCTCCTCACCGGCCCCGCTCACGCGCTGGCGTCCGCCCGTTCGGTGACCCTGACCCAGCTCGCCGGGCACCGGATCTGGATGCCCGGCCTCGTCCCCGGAACCGAATGGGCCGCCTACTACGACGACCTCGTCGCCGAGTTCGGCCTGACCATCGAGGCGACCGGCCCCAACTTCGGCTCCGACGCGCTCCTCGACACCATCGCCGACACCCCGGCCCTGGCCACCTTCATGGGCGCGCAGACCCGCCTCGTCTGGCCCGCCGGCCACGGCCTGCGCCGCATCCCGGTCATCGGCCCCACGCCGGTCTACCCGCACTCGCTCCTGTGGCACCGCGACAACCCCCACCCCGCGCTGGCCACCCTCCGCGCCCACCTCGCCGCCACAGCGGCCGGCCACGGCGCCGCCGGGACCTGGGCGCCGGACTGGGCAATCCCGCTCTGAACGCCACCTCAGCGGGCCGACCGCTGGACCACGATTCAGGAGACAGGCGTGGCCCATCGGCACACTCCGGCCCTGCCCTCCGTATGCCTCACCTGAGGCATGAGCAGGCACGCTAGGGCGCTCAGCCAGGGCAAACAGCCGTCGTCACCGAACCGTCGTCAAGATCGACTTACTAGCGCCAAAATCCGGTCCGATCCTCCCCGGAGGCCAGTACGCCGTCTTCCCCAGGACCTATTGATCAGGACATGCATGCCATCCGCGGAGCCCCGAAAGTGATCTAAGAAGCTGACCCTCGCGTTCACGACGCAACCGGGGGACACCCGAAGGTGAGGGCTCCAGCGTCAATCTCATGGACGGTCTCCACGAGCCGGCATGCGCATTTGAGTACCACCGAGCTCTACATGGCGCCCAGGCTGGATGATCTGATGGACAAGCTCACCGAGCACGATGCCCGTCCCCCTGCGGAGGGACGGTGGTCGGTGACCTATGAGCTTGCGCGCCGAGACAGCCGACAAACCGTTTCTGACGGCGTCGGCGTACTCTGCGCCGGCGCACTCGTTGGCCCGCTTTGGTCCGCGGCCGGATCCCGCGCGGCAGGCACGCCTAGGCCGTCGCTCTGGCCTGGTCGGGCGGCAGCAACGCCAGTGCTTGGGTCAACGCTTGCAGTTCGCGCTCCTGATCGGCGGCCTCGTCGTGGCGGCGCTGCGGTCTTCGGGGCGGGCCGGCCGCCGGCAGGAATTCCACCAGCAGATCAGCCAGGGCGTCGGCGTCGATACTCCCAGGCGGCCAGAGCGTCATACAACGCGCCGTGGCCGCGGCGGAACTCCGGCTCCAGCGACAGTTGCACGAGCGAGGTCACCGGGTGATCGGCACCCATGATGGCGTCGATCAGCTCGGACAGCACATCGGCCCGGCCTGTCAGCAATCCGTGCAGCCGCCGGCGAAACTCAGCCAGCCGACCCAGAGCCAGGGCCCGCCGAATCGAGGTGCGAAAGCAATCCTCGTTCGCCGGGCGCGGTGAGACGAGTGCCGCCACGCCGGGCAGAGCAGGTAAAGGCGTCAACTCCTGCGGTCGATCAGGTCACCGTGCCATCCTGAGCAGCATCAGGCCACCGCCTTTCCGAGATTCGTCAGATCCACGGTGAGACGGTGGCCCTCGACTTGCCGTGCAAGATGACGTCTGTGATGGCCATGCCCCTTCAACTGGGCGCCCGTGTGCGGCGGCGACCTGCGGCTATAACGGTCAGTAGCCACGAAATGCGGTAGACATTCCGAAACGCGCCATAGATGCCCGCGACGTCCACCAGACAGTCCATAACGACCTCAAGCAGGCTGAACGCCTGTTTCAGACGTTAAAGGCAGAGCTTAGGCGATGCGGCGGCATCTGCCGCGAACGCGCTCAAGAACGCGCGCCGGCGTGGTGCCGGCGGCAACCAGGCGCCGGTGCTGATTCCCAAAACACACGACCGGCACGGAATGTGGCCTGGTCGGCAGGTGGAAGCTGCTCGGCGGTAAGACCGTCCGCTACTTGGCGTGGTTAACAGTGACACGCACAGTAAATATGACATTCGGTCAAAGGAGTTGTTGCCGATGCACATCCCCCTCCAACTGCCGGCTCCGAACGAGCGGACATCCCAAACGATCCGCCGCTATCGCGACGAGATCGGCCCCGTCCTGCGGGTCGAACTGCCGGGCAAGGTGCCCGTCTGGTTGGTGACCTCGTACGACATGATCAACGAGGTCCTCGCGAACGACGGCACCCTCTACAGCAAGGACCCCAGGAACTTCACGGCCTTGCACGATGGCAGCATCCCCCCCGACTGGCCGCTGCGCCAGATCATCGAAGGCAAACATCTCCTGACCAAGGACGGTGCGGACCACCATCGGCTGAGAGGTCTAATCAACCACGCCTTCACGCCCGGCCGCGTGCAGGGGCTGACCTCACGCATCCAGAAGATGACGGACGCGTTGCTCGACCGGATGGCCGCCGAAGGCGGCGTGGTCGACCTCGTGTCCTCCTTCAACGCGCCGCTGCCCCTCACGGTGATCTGCGAACTGTTCGGCGTTCCCGAGGACGAGCGGCCCCAGATCCGCGAGTGGGGCAACGTGCTGGTGTCGCACACCGCCACTCCGGAGGAGTCCCTCGCCGCGAACAACGGGGTGCTCGGCTACCTGGCCGCCTTCATCGAGCGCAAGCGCCACGAACCCGGCGACGACCTCACCACCGGGCTCATCCGCGCACAAGAGGACGACGGCGACCGCCTGTCCGAGGACGAGATGTTGTGGATCATGTGGCATATGCTGATCGCCGGTCACGAGACCACCGTGCACCTGATCGGCAACGCCGTCATCGCCCTGTGCTCGGACCCGAAGCAGCTCGCGCTGGCGCGTACGGAGATCGCCTGGGAGCAGGTGGTCGAGGAGACGCTGCGCAGCCGCACCTCGGTGGTGGGCATCATGTTGCGCTACCCGCGGCATGATGTGCAGCTCGCCGGAGTGAGGATCCCGGCCGGGGAGGCCATCATGGTCGGCCTCGCCGGAGCGGGCACGGATCCGGCCAGGTTCGGCCGGGAAGCCGAGCGGTTCGACATCACACGGGAGCCGGACATGCACCTGGCGCTCGGCCGCGGTCCGCACTTCTGCCTCGGTGCGCCGCTGGCCAGGCTGGAAACACGCATCGCGCTGGCCTCATTGTTCGGCAGGTTCCCCGAGTTGCGCCTAGCGGTCAGGGCGGACGAGATCGTCTACAACTCGTCGATCATCACCGAGGGACCGGTCAGGCTGCCGGTGGTTCTCGGTCCCGCGAGGGGCAGCAGCCCCGGCGCGACCTCGTGCAGCTCGGCGTCGGCCCACGATTTCACGTAGGCAGGCGGAGTGACGCGACGGGCGGCAGCGAGCAGTGTCTCCTGCCGCCTACGCCCCCCGCTCGACGTCCGCGTCCGTCCAACGGCCTGCCTCATCGGCAGGGAAGAAGGCCGCTCGGGCCAGTTCGTCTCGAAGTGGATCGGGAACTGGCAGCCTTCACGAGCCTCTACCGCTGGGCCGTCAAAACCGGGGTCATGACGCGGAACCCGGTGGCGACCAAGCAGGTGACGGGTCGCTACGGCGAGGTGCTGACGGTCGCTGAGGCCCGGGCGAAGCACGCACGGCCGAGCAACGTGCACTGGCTGACGCCGCGGACCTGGCGGCGGTGGTTGGATGTCGGGCTGCGGGGCCACACGAAGAAGGGGGTCTGGTTTTGTCGGTGATACGTGACAGCGTTTGCCGGTCTGCTGCGACAGCGATCGTTCCCGCCCGAAGGTGATGTCGCCGAGAAGCAACAGCGCCCGAGGGCTTGCGGTGGGAGCATTGATGTGCTCCGTGCTCGACACAGCGTCGAGGAAGAGCACGGCGATGAACCGCCAGGCATTGGCCCCGCTGAACGGGTCCCAGAGCAATGCCCTTACGATCGCCGCATGCTTGACCGAAGCCATCGCAGCGAAGCACTGCTGACCGCACGACTGTCGCTGCGGCGCCCGGTGCCGGATGACATCGACGCGATCTTCGCCATCCACAGTGATCCCACGACTTGCCTGCACAACCCCTCCGACGCCCTGTCCAAGCGTGAGGAGACGGTGGAGCTCTTCCAGCGTTGGGATGATCACTGGCGGCGCTTCGGCTACGGCTACTGGGTGGTGCGACGCCGCGGCTCGGACCGGACGCTGGGCTTCTGCGGGACCAAGGTCATGGACCTCAACGGCATGAGCGTGCTCAATCTCTTCTACCGCTTCGAGGCCTCATCCTGGGGCCAAGGAGTGGCCAGCGAGGCCGCGACCGCGGTGGTCGAGTGGGTGACGGAACGCGTTCCCGATCTGCCCGTCATCGCCCGCGTGCGCCCGGCCAACACCGCCTCTCAGCGCGTGGCGGTGCGCGCCGGCCTGGTACGGGCTGAACACCTCGACACCGCCGGCGAGGACGGCCCGGACTGGATCTTCGCGAAGAACCTGCTTGCCTGAGCCGCGTCGTCACGGCCTCACTGTAGACCTGGGGAAATTTCCAACGGATTTGCCTACCTGCACTGATGCGGGCCTGTTCCGATTGTTGATCACTTCCGCTACGGTTCGTACGGTCCTGACCGGTGCGGTGTCGGGGTGGTCGATGTCGACCCGGATGTTCTCCGACGATCAGCTGGAGCGGTTGCGCTCGTTCCCGGACACCGGCCGGGACGATCTGATCAGGTACTTCACCCTGACGCCCGCCGACGTCGCCTTCATCGATCCGTGCCGTGGCCGAGGCGCTGGGGATCGCCCCGGGCTTGCCGTCCAGCTCGCCACTTTGCCCTTGCTGGGGTTCGTGCCGGATAAGGTGAGCTCGGCGCCACCGGTGGCGGTGCGGCGGCTGGCCGAGCGCCTGGGCCTGGATCCGACCGTTCTCGCGGAGTACGGCCAGCGGGAGCAGACACGCAGCGATCATCTGCGGTTGTGTCCGGCTATCTGGTTGGAAGAGCGCCCCGGCTGAGAGCACGGCGATGAAGGAGCTGGAGCAGTTCCTGTTGGACCGGGCGATGGAACACGACTCGCCGACGCTGCTGTTCAACCTGGCCACCGAGTACCTGATGGCGGCCAAGACGATCCGGCCGGGCGTGACCACGCTGGCCAAGATGGTGGCCACCGCCCGGACCAGCGCCACCGCGCTGGCCTGGGAGAAGGTGGCGCACCTGCTGACCGGCCAGCTGCGCTCGGATCTGGACCGGTTGCTGGTGTCTGACGCCGGGCTGAAGATGACCCGGCTGGCCTGGCTGATCAAGGCGGCCACCGACGCCGGCTCGACCTCGGTGAAGACCTCCATCGACAAACTCACCTACCTGCGCAGCATGGACGCCCACACCCTGGGAGGTCACCGATGCGCTGGCGGATCTGCTGATCGCCACGAAGCACCGGAAACCCCTCATTGTGCGAGGCCTTCCTGTGTGGGTGTGCCCTTCACCGTGCTCGCGGCGGCATCTGTCACGCGGGTTCGGTGCGGCCCCGCCGCCCCGGTGGGCGGAGGGGCCGTGACCTGCTGGGAACCGATCTATCCGAGCACCGGGTAGTTCGCGCGGAACACGTTGTGCGGGTCACGGGCCCGCTTGATCCCCCGCAGCCGCGCGAGCACGCTGCCGGAGAAGGACTTCGCCGCCGTGTCACCGGGGGACAGCAGGGTGTACGGCTTGCGGCCGCTGATGTAGGCCTCCAGGTCGGCCACGACCTCGGCCTGCTTGGCGCGCGTCGCATCGGCCGCGTGCGGCAGGCCGAGACCCAGCAGGCCGAGCAGGTAAGGCTCAGCCACCGCGCCGCTCGCACCGGCCCCGCCGCCCGGCTCGGCGAGCGCCCCGCCCAGGTGCCTGATCTGCACGTTGATGAGCGGTTCGACCGGCTTGGCCAGCAGGAGCTCCACCGCGTCCGCGTCCAGACCGGTGAGCAGCTCCGCACGAGCGATGGACGGGGCCGGATCGGTGGGCTCGGCGGCGATGCTACCCAGGTCGGCAACCGGGACGACGCCGCGGCTGTCGGAGATCGCGCCCTCGATCTTGTCGATGCGCGCCAGCAGGTCCTCCCCCTGAGCCGCCTCACCCAGGTAGGCCAGATCCAGCGTCACCATCGGCGGCGCGCCGGGGGGCTGGAGCCGGTTGATCCAGACACTGAGTTCACGCGGCGCCTCGGCGGTGATCTCCAGGAACGCGTCGTACACCTCCCTGGTCCGGTGCTCCGGCCAGATCACGCGCCCGCCGTACAGGACTGGCGCGGGATACAGCTCGAGTTCGAGGGCGGTCACCACCGCGAAGTCCCCGCCACCACCGCGCAGCGCCCAGAACAGCTCGGGATCGGACTCGGCGGTCACCCGGCCCGGCTCGCCATCGGCGTCCACGATGTCGATAGCCCGCACGCTGTCGGAGGCGAAGCCATACTTGCGGCTGAACCAGCCGACCCCACCGCCCAGGGTGTAGCCGGTCACGCTGACCCCCGGCGCGCTGCCGGACAGGCCAGTCAGACCCAGCGGACCGGCCGCCGCCAGCACCTGCCCCCACTTCACACCCGCGCCCACCCGGACCACGCGCTCATCCGCGCGTACCTCCACCTCGTTCAGCAGGCCGGTACGCAACAGGATCAGGCCCTCCACATCACCGGAGGCGCCATGCCCGCTCGGCTGCGCGGTCACCGTCATACCCGCCCGCCCCGCGTAACGCACGAGCGCCGCCACGTCATCGGCATCCGCGGCCTCCGCCACGGCCGCCGCCGGCTGCCTGACGGTCAGATTCCACGCGGTGGCCGCCTGTTCAAAGCCGTCGTCATCGGGCAGGAGCACGCGCCCCTTGAGGACACCGCGCAGATCGTTGATCGTCATTGTCGTCTCCCTTTTTCGAGTTCTCAGAAAATGCGAAGGAATACCCCGTGCACCCCTTCGGGGCGTGCAGACGTCAGGCGGGCTGCGCGGTGGGTGCTGGGGCGGTGGCCTTGCGGGCCTTGCTGGTCTCGCGGAGGATCAGCAGGCCGGTGGCCGCGATCAGTGCCGAGGTCAGGCCGTGGATGCCGAACGCGGCGGCCATGGAGCCGTCGTGGGCCAGGACGTTGACCATGTCGCCGAACGGGGCGACGGCCACCATCAGCAGGACCCAGCCCAGAGCGAGGCGGTGACCCGTCATCAGCAGGGCGCCCATGGCCAGGCCCATCGCGATTTCGCGGCTGCCCTTCACGACAGGGAAGCCGCTGTCGCCAGAGGGCCAGTTCGGCAGGCCCGGGAAGGATGCCTCGAGGGGCAGGACGAAGGACAACCCGAGGTAGAGGGTGAACAGGACGACGGCGGTGGCCAGGACGGTGTTGAGCTTCTTCAGCGACATGGTTGTTCTCCTTTGATGTTCAGACCGGGCAGGGTTCAGCCGCGGACACGGCGGATGTGGCGGGCGTAGCGGGGGCGGCCGATGACGTGCCAGATGACGCGGACCGGGGTGGCGAGGCCGTTGAGGACGATGGCGCGCTCGGCCGGGTTCGCGTCTTCCAGGACGGCGCCGAAGAGCGTGAGCAGGGTGAGCTTGGGAGTGTTGTTCACCAGGTGGTCGCCCAGGGAGGCCCACTCCTGTTGTGTGATGTGCTTGGCCGCGAGCGGGAGGCGGGTGGCCTCCTCGTCGTCGAGGTGTTCCAGCAGGACCGCGCGGTGCTCGGAGAGGGCGGCCACGAGGGTGTCGCGTTCGTCGGCGCCCGCGGTGGCCTCCCAGGCGGGGACCGTGGCGTCCAGCCTGGTCAGGGTGGCCGCGATGCGTTCGTGCTGGGCCTGCATGCGCAGGACGATGTCGGCCTCCAGGTCCACCCGGGAAAGCAGCGGCGGCCACAGCAGCTCGTCCTCGCCCTCGTGATGGTTGTGCAGGCCCAGCCGGTAGACGCGGAAGTGGTCGGCGATCACCTTGGCGCGAGCGGTGTCACCCGGGGTGACGGCCGCGACGAGCTCCATCAGCAGCCGTGACTCACGGCGGAGCACGCGGTGGACGATCTCCATGTCCTGGGTGTTGACGCTCATCTGTCCTGCCCTCGGTCGGTTGCGATGTGTTCAGGCTGCTCCCAGGTATTTGGAGGGGGCTTGGAGCCGATTTGGAACGCCCACATACGATGTGCAGATCATGGTCTTCATCCGGGTGCTGGGCGCGTTCGCAGCGGAGGTAGACGGTGCGGCCGTTCACCTCGGCGGGCCGCGGCAGCGGGGCGTGCTGGCGTTGCTGGTGGCGGCGCGTGGGCAGGTCGTGCCGGTCGACCGGATGATCGAGGATCTGTGGCGCGGGGAGCCGCCCGCGCGGGCGCTGATGTCCCTGCAGGCGTATGTGTCCAACCTGCGTCGGTTGCTGGAGCCCGGACGTCCGCCGCGCACGCCGGCCCGGCTGCTGGTGAGCGCGGCGCCGGGTTATGCGCTGCGGCTCCCACCGGAGGCGGTGGACGCGTGGCGGTTCGAGGGCCTGCTGGGCCAAGCGCGTACGGACACCGACCTACGCGCCGCGCAGGCTCGGCTCGCCGAGGCGCTGGGGCTGTGGCAGGGACCGGCGTTCGCCGAGGTCGCCGACGAGCCGTGGGCCGCCGCCGAGACGGCCCGGCTGAACGAGCTACGCCTGGTCGCCACCGAGCTGCACATCGCGGCGGGTCTGCGCATCGGCGACCCCGCCGCGGTGGTTCCCGAGGCCGAGCGGCTCACCCGCGACGAGCCCCTGCGCGAGGAAGGCTGGCGGCTGCACGCCTTGGCACTATGGAGCAGCGGCCGCCAAGCGGACGCGCTGGCGACGCTCCGCCGCGCCCGCGGCATCCTCGCCGAGGAGCTCGGGCTCGACCCTGGCCCGGACCTGACGGCGTTGGAGGAGGCGATCCTCACCCAGCGCACGGACGTCCTGCGCGCGACCGTGCCCCCGCCCCCGCCCCCGCTGACTGCCCCGCTGCCGCAGGTGGCCCCTCTCCCGGGGACGGCTCCGATCGTCGAGGCGCCGTTCGTCGGACGCGAGGCACAGCTGTCGGCCCTGGTCACGGCCGCCACCGGGGCCGCCGCCGACGGAGCCCGTATCGCCCTTGTCACCGGCGAGGCCGGGCTCGGCAAGTCGACGCTGCTGGAACACCTCGGCAGGCGGCTCGAACGTGACGGGTGGCTGGTCGCCGTCGGCCGCTGCCCCGAGGTCGACAGTGCGCCGCCCGCGTGGGCCTGGACGGAGGCGCTGAGAGCCGTCGCCGCGACCACGTCCCCGGGCGAGTTCGCGGACGACCTCGCGCCGCTGCTCACCGACACCGGGCCGGTGAACGCCGACGCCACCGCTGGACGGTTCCGCCTGCGCCAAGCCGTGTGGAAGTGGCTCGCGGCGGTCGCCACGGAACGCCCGGTCGCCGTCGTGCTGGACGACCTGCACTGGGCGGACGCCACCACGCTGGAACTGCTCGGCGGCGGCCTCGGCATGCGGGCCCCGATCCTGGTCGTCGCCGCGTACCGCGCGGACGAGAGCGGGCACCTCACCGAAACCCTGGCCTCCCTCGCGCGCGCCACGCCCCTTCGCCTAGCGCTGCCAGGGCTGAACGACGAGGCCGTCGCGGAGCTCGTACGGGCCGAATGCGAGGCCGACGAGGAGACCATCGCAGGGATCGCCGAGCGCACCGGCGGCAACCCGTTCTACGTGCGCGAAAGCGCCCGGCTGCTGAACGGCGAAGGCGCGCTGGTCGCCCTCTCCGAGGTCCCCGAAGGCGTACGGGACGTCCTGCGCCGTCGGCTCGCGCGCCTGCCTGAGGGAGGCGTGTCCGTCCTCCGGCTCGCCGCGGTCGCAGGCCGGGAAAGCTCGGTGGACGTCCTCGTCAAGGCCGCCGACACCGACGAGGACGGCGTGATGGACGCCTTGGACGCGGGCGTCATCGCCGGGCTCCTCGACGAGCCCGGCCCAGGCCTCATCCGCTTCGTCCACGCCCTCGTCAGGGACACGCTCATCGCCGACGTCAGCAGATTGCGTGCTACCCGGATGCACGCCCGGATCGCCGCCGCTCTTGAAGGCACCGACGACATCGCGGCGCTGGCCCACCACTACGCGCGCGCCGGCTCACCGAAGGCCGTCGGCTACTGCGTCCAGGCCGCCGAGCTTGCCGAGGCCCGCTACGCCCACGACGTGGCGGCCGACCTCCTCGCCGATGCCGTCACCAACTCGACCGGACCGGACGAACGCGTCGAATTGCTCGGCAGGCTGCTGCGCGCGCAGATCCGGGCGGGGGCCGTCGCAGCCGCCCGCGAGACACGCCGTGAAGCCGTGGAGTACGCAGAGTCCCTGGGCCGCGACGACCTGATGATCGCCGCATTCACCGCGTGGACAGAGCCGACCCCCTGGCAGGCCCGTACGTACGGCACAGTGGACCGGCCCATCGTCGACCGCCTGAGCCGCCTGCTGAAGCGCGAACTGACCCCTTCGGTGCGGTCCCGGCTTCTGACGGCGTACGCGCACGAACTGGTCGGCGAAGACGACCCGACGGTTGTAGAGGCAGCGCAGGAGGCACTCGACCTCGCCACCGGACCCCGGTTGCGGGCCGCGGCACTCGAGATCCTGGCCGGAGTCCACGGCGACGCCGAGCTCTGCCGGGAGCTCGTGGAGATCGGGACCGAGCACGACCTGCCGGTCTACCGCGTCACCGGGCTGCTCAACCATGCCGCCGTCGCCGCCGCCGCCAACGACCCGGTGACCATGCACCAGGTGACCACCGAGGCCCTGGAACTCGCGCGCACCTACCGAATGCGCGAGGCGATCGCCGTCACCGAGATCACGCTGGCGAGCCTGGCGCTCATCGAAGGCCGATTCGCCGACGCCGAACTCCTCTACATCAAGGCCGACGAGGGCATGCGGCGCATCGGATCGGTGCACGCCACGGGCTTTCTCCAACTCGCCCTGGCTACGATCTGGCTGAACGACGGCACGCTCGGTGCGCACCTGGACGACGTGCGCGCCCTCCACGCCGCGCTCGGCCCCATGACCTCCGACCTGCTCGCGCTCGCCCTCCACGCCAACGGCCTGGACGCCGAAGCCCGCGAGGTCCGCGCGTCACCCAGCCCGATCCGCCCGGACTTCTTCTTCACCTTCCTCACCACGTTGCGCGCGATGGCCATCATCGCCTTGAACGACCGCGACGCCGCCGAGGAGATCTACGCGACGCTGCTTCCGCACCGCAACGGCCCCCCAGCGGGCGCCGCGAGCCTGTCGGTGGCGCTGCGCCCGGTCGCCCACACCCTCGGTGAACTGGCCGTCCTCCTAGGCCGCACCGAGGCCGCCGCCCACTTCACCCAGGCCGCCACCATCGCCGACCGGTGGAACGCACCCCACTGGGCCGCCGAGGCCCGGTCGCGAACAACCACCTAGCCCACATCTGTCACACAGAACTTGAATTATCTGTGACCCTGCCGGGGCCGCGGACGCCCAGCTCACCGCTCGAGGCCGTCGGAGCGACTCGGCAACGTTATGTGTCACATCGACGAAAGAGGCCGTCCGTGTCCGTCGTGGCCTTCCCCAGCCAGCCCGAACTCGGCCACCACCCCAGGCACGGCCGGCCCGACTCGGCACCACCCCAGGCACGGCCGGTCCGACGACCGCGGCCGCCGTCGAGCGCTGCCTCGACTCCTTGACCGCGGCTACCACCCGCGCCGGTTACACCGAGACCCTCACCCGCCTGACCGCCGTCACCGGCCCCAACCATCCGGCCGCCGCCCTGACCCCCGAGCACTACGCCGCCGTCATCGACCGCTGGCACACCGCGGCGGCCGCCACCTGGAACCGGCACCTATCCGCGCTCGCCTCCTTCACCACCTGGGCCCAGCGCCAGGAGATCTTGGCCACCAACCCCGCCCGGTGGCTGGAGCGCCGCAAATCCGCCCGCCGCGGCGACCGCTCCATCCCGCGCACCCGGCTGGAGACGTTGCCCGCGTCGTCTCCAAGGGCGGCGCCATCGAGTACGTGCACTGGGCCACCCCCACCGCCAGGCTGCTGCCCCGGCTGCTGGCCGGCCGGACGTCCGGGCCGGTGTTCCTGGCCGATCGGCGCGCCGCCACGTCCGGACGCCGATCACCGGCGGCAGCCGATATTGACCCCAGCACCAAGCGGGCCCGGCTGTCCTACCCTCGCGCCGAATACCTGTTCAAGACCGCATCCGCCGAGCTCGACCCGCACGGCCAGGGATGGACCTTGCATCAACTCCGTCATTCGGCGCTACAGCATCTGGCCCAAGCTGGTCGCACCGCGGCCGAACTGCAGGACAAGAGCCGCCACCAGCACCTGGCCAGCCTCGGCCGCTACGTACGCCTGGGGGAGGAGACCTCCGCGCGCATCACCGCCGAAGCCGACCCGCCCAGCGCCGCCGTCCCCGCTGACCTCCACCCCGCGCGCTGGCACGGATGCGAATCAGACAGCCTCCCCCACCAGCAGCACCTCATCATCGTCAGGGTCGGGCTCAACGCGATAGCCGACCTTACCCCGCCATCGCTTTTGACCTGCCTGGCAGCGGTTGTGTCCCTTCCAAGTGATGTTGTCGGAGCGGACAACCCTGACCGCCCCGTGCCGCACTGGGCGTCGCCGTCAGGCCAGCGCTCACATCACGGCCTCACCCCAGGACGGCCACAATGCGCTCCAACCGGGGCTGGCCGGCGGGCTCGCGCCGCGCCGGGCCAGCCCGGCGGCCTTCACTCGGCGGAGGGCGGGGATGGGCGGGTGTCGGTCCAGCCGGACTCCAGCACCATGTTGACCCGGTCTTTCACCTGCGGCATGCCGCCGGTGACTTCGAAGGTCAGCACCTTGGAGGTGTCGGGGTCAATGATCAGTCTGCCCTGGGTGGGTTGGCCCTGCTGGATCGGGAAGGTCAGGGCGACGCCCGGCCGCCCCTGCGGATCGGTGGTCCGGCCTTCGACCCGCACTGCGGGCAGCGTCGCCAGCGCCTGGTAGGCGGCGCTGCGCACCTGTGGGGAGGTGGGTAGCTCGTACAGGAGTGATGCCAAGGTGGGCGCCAGGCCGTCTTCCACCGAACCGGCGAAGTCCTGATCGCTACGGATCGCCTCAGCGGCCCGCTTCTTCAGCGCTTCGGGGGCGGCGGGCAGCGCCTCGATCTCCTTCAGGGTCATGGGCATGGCACTCCAGTAGAGCTTCTGCTCCCCTTTGAGCCGGGTGAGCGTGCCCTCGCCGGGCGAGGTGGAGTAGACGCCGCCGTCCTTCCCCATCTCCCATTCGGTCGGCGAGCCGTCCCGGCGCCATGCCTCCAGGTCCAGGGGGCGTGCGGCCAGCTGCCTGCGGCCGATCCAGCCTCGGCCATCCTTGGCCACCCACGTCTCCGAGAGGTATGAGATTCCCAGACGGTAGGTGTTGCCGTTCTGGCCGTACGGTCCCGCCGAGCCCACGTACAGCTCCTTGAGATGCCAGTAGGCGCCTTCTGGGGCGGCTTGGGCCTTGGCGGCGGCGGCCAGCAAGATCGAGGTGCCCGACAGGGAGGTGTTGCCGGGTGTGACCGTGGGCGAGGGCGATGCGGTGGGGGTGACCTGGCCGAGGAAGACCGCCGTCGCGGCCGCGGCCGCTGCGAGGCCGATGGCTCCGGCCTGCCACGGCAGACGCCGGACCGTCCGGTGCGGACGCGCCTGGGTCGCCATGATCGCCTCACGCAGTTCGCGCGCGCCGGGCCCCTGATCCGGCGCGTGTGGTGCCGGGTCGATGGCCCTTACCAGGTTGTCGATGTCGCTCATGCTTCCCCCATCGCGTTTGTCAAGGACGCCTGCCGCTCCAGCGCCGCCGCCATCCGTTTGCGCGCCCGATGCAGCCGGGTCCGGGCGGCAATAGCCGTACATCCCAAAACTTTGGCGATCCGCTGGCTGGTCAGGCCCTCCCAGCAGGCCAGCGCCAAGACCTCGCGGTCACGTTCGGGCAACTTGTCGAAGGCGGCGCGAACATGGTCCAGATCGACCGGTCTGACCGGCCGGTCGGCGGCCAACTCCGCACGCAGCCGTTCGGTGAGCACGGCCCTGCGCAAATCGCCGCGCTGCTGGTTGGCCAGCACGCGGCGGGCCACCCCGTACAGCCACAGCAGCGCCTCCTCACCCTCGGGCACATCGCCGATGCGCCGCCAGGCAGTGAGGAACGTCTCGGAGATGACATCGGCCGTGTCGTCGGGGGAACCGGTACGGCGGGCGGCGTACTGATGGATCGCCGGGTAGTACGCGTCATAGACCGCTTCGAAGCGATCTCGGTATGTCACAAAGTCTCCTTGCCGAAAGGTGCCGGACACCTGGTAAATGTCCGGCACCCCTCGGAATGTGGCAGCTCCCTATGAGGGGTCCCGGTAGTTATCGCGGAAAGTCCAACGGATATAGGTCTGAGTGCATGGATAGATCTTGGCTCGCCATCCAGTGATCGTGTTTCTCAAGAAGTCTCAGCAGGTCAGGCGCGCGGGTCGGCCCACCGCAGCGACGGCGTGGCGAACACGTCCCGCACCTGCAGCGCCAGAAACAGACTTTCCAGGACACAGACCACATACGCGTCGCGGTCCACCGCACCTTTCGGCAGTTCGGGGTCGTGACCGACACGGGCAGCTACAGCGACCTGGTCTATGGCATGTTCGCCATGTGCGGCTACCAGCTCGCGCCCCGGCACGCCGACATCTCCGACACCCAGCTGTGGTGGATCGACACGGCGATGCTGGAGGGCGGCCTGACCACCGGGACGCGCGCTACCACCGGGTGGGCCGCCTTCAACAGCCTGGGGCTGCCCCGGGTGTCGATTCCCGCGATCGTCCAGCACTGGGACGATATGGCCCGGGTGGCCGCATCTTCAAGTCGCTCCATCTGCTGCAGGTTCTGCATGTGGAGGACTGCCGCAGGATGATCGGGGCGCAGTTGAACGCCGGCGAGTCCCGGCACACGCTGGCCCGGCGGTGTTCTTCGGCAACCTGGGCCGGTTGGTGCGCAGTTATGAAGGTGGTATGGAGGACCAGGTGGGCGCGCTCGGCTTGGGCCTCAACGCCATCACCTGGTGGAATTCACTGTATATCGACGCGGCGGTGAAGCGTCTGGAGGCCGGTGGGCTGGGCGTCGGCCCGGAGATCCGTGCCCGGCTCTCACCTCTGCTGTTCGAGCACATCAACTTCCACGGGTTCTACCCCTTCAATCGCCCGGAGTTGGGCGGCGGGTTGCGCGCTGCGTGATCCGAACGCTGGCCCTGATGAGGAGGAGTGAGGCCGATGGGTGCGCCGCGCGAGGGCCTGGGCACGATGGCCGATCCGGCGGGACTGGCGGCGGCGCTGGTGGCCATCGGGCTGCTGAAGAGGTCCTTCACCACCGCCGAGCCGGCGGCCGAGGTGTAGGGTCCGCGTGATCTGTCGAGAGCGTTTGTCTACGCGGGAGTGTCGAATCCTCTCGTCATGCCGATCCGGCCGAGACC
Source organism: Nonomuraea polychroma (assembly GCF_004011505.1). Taxonomy (NCBI): domain Bacteria; kingdom Bacillati; phylum Actinomycetota; class Actinomycetes; order Streptosporangiales; family Streptosporangiaceae; genus Nonomuraea; species Nonomuraea polychroma. The sequence goes on along the minus strand of NZ_SAUN01000001.1, from coordinate 3,855,751 downwards.
TTGAGTTAAGAAGGTCCGGGTTGGAGGACTCCGGTCACTTCGGTCACGCGCCGAGCCACCTCGAAGGGGGTGAGGCCGTCGGTGTCAACTACGTGATCAACCACGGTTGTTTGGGCCTGTATGTACCTGCTCCTGTAGAAGTCGGTCAGGCCCGGACGCTCAGGGTCCGACTCGAAGCGTTGGTGCCACGTCTCACGGCTGGCGTGCAGTTGAACGGAAATGGCCGGGGTACCGGATGGAAGCAGCCCGGCGACCAGTCGGTGCATCTCTGTGGACTGGAACACCCAGTTGATCACGAGGATGTCCACTTCGGCCGTTGCGGCGTGCTCGGCCACGGCACGCGGATTCGCGCGCACCATGGTCGTCATCCGCTCATTGACGCGCCAGGGCTGGTGCTGCCACAGGCTGTCGACGTCGAGCCACTGGACCAGTTGCTGCCCGGCCTGTACCAGGTCCAGGAGTCTCCTGGCCACAGTCGTCTTGCCGACGCCAGGAGCGCCGCCCAACATCACCGCTCGCACCGAGGCACTGTAGTCGCCGCGTGATCACCATCGCCACCGCTTTCCGCAGCACATCGGCAAGCAGTGCGGCAGGGTGGCCGCCAGGCAAGAGTGGCCGTCATCGGCCAGTAAAGTGATCACGATGATGGACACGCGGCTGACCACCCACTGTGACGTTTCCACGGCCATGGCCCGCTACGACGACCGGGAACTGGCCGAGCTGCTGGAGCGCGAGGCCGTGCCCCTCGGCACCGGCATCGGCGGGGCGTCCGCGCGGCTCGAGGTCGGCGGCACCTCGGTCTTCGTCAAACGCGTGCCCCTCACCGAGCTCGAACTGCGCCACCCGCACTCTACGGCCGACCTGTTCGGGCTGCCGCCTTTCTGCCAGTACGGCATCGGCTCGCCCGGCTTCGGCGCCTGGCGCGAGCTGGCCGCGCACACGATGACCACCGAGTGGGTGCTGACCGGCCAATTCCCCGGCTTCCCGCTGCTGTATCACTGGCGGGTGCTACCCAACGCCGAGCCCGCGCCGCTGTACGCAGAGCTGGCCGACATCGATCGTGCGGTCACTTTCTGGGAGGGTGCGCCCGGCGTGCGCCGCCGCCTCGAGGCGCTGGCAGGGGCTCCGGCGAGCCTGACGCTCTTCCTGGAGTATTTTCCACACAACCTGCACCAGTGGCTGGACGAGCGGGTGCGCGCGGGCGACGCCGACCGCGCTTGCGCCCTGGCGGACCAGGGGCTGCGCGAGGCCGTGTCCTTCATGAACGCGGGCGGCCTACTGCACTTCGACGCGCATTTCGAGAACATCCTCACCGACGGGCGCCGCTTCTACCTGACCGACTTCGGGCTGGCCGTGTCGACCCGGTTCGACCTGTCAGAGGAGGAACAGGTCTTTTATGGCCGGCACCTCACCTTTGACCGCACTTACACGCTGACGTTCTTGGTGAACTGGCTGGCCGGCGCCTTCCACGGCGCCGACTGGCCGCGGCGTCGCGAACTGGTGCGGGGATGGGCGGCGGGAGAGCGGCCAGCCGGCGTGCCCGGCGGGGTCGCGGCCCTGTTGTCGCGGCATAGCCCGCTGGCCACCGTGCTGAACGACTTCTACCACGATCTGCAGAGTGAGAGCAGGAAGACGCCGTACCCGCTGGAGGAGATCCGCCAGGTTGCCGGACAGCACGCCCTGCCGCTCGAGTAAAGGTCACCCACGCTTGAGGGAGGTGCACGCCGATCGGGGAGGACGCTCGGCTCGGGTGAGGCTCACTCGCCGCGATGGTCCCCGCCTCAACGTCCAGGACCTTGACCTGGCCAACCGGCGCGCTCCCATCCGCGATCGCCGGGCCCAATCGGCCGCGGGCATGAACGAGGATCGGGAGGAGGATGAGCAACGCGAGGCCGACTGAGCGTCCGTCGCACGCCAGGCTGATGTGACAGGGAAGAGACCATTCCGTGTCACATAGGAGCCCGGTGGTCCCCGAACCCGCACCAGGCCCCACCCCCGACCGGCAGCGCGCCGCGGGCGAACTCGCCCACCACCGCCTGGAGGCCGCGCTGTATGCGCAGGCGCCACTGACCGTCGCGGCGATGAACGCGCTGGCGGACGCGGAGTTCATCCTCCGCAACGCCGAGAACTTGGGATCCCCGTGACGATGGCCAGGGTCCTGCCGCTCACCGGCGGCCCGACGCTGGCCGACCCCGCCACCGCGTTCCTGGACGACGGCACCGGCCGCATCCGCCCGGAGCTGACCCCCTTGTTCGACTTGCTCGTGGCGATGGAACGGCCCGTCAGCGGGCTGGCCTGGCTGGCGATGCGGCCCAACCACCCGGGCAACGCGTCGACCTTCTGCAGCGGCTCGCTTGCGGGCAGATCCCGCTCACCCACGACGCCTTCCACGAGCTCCAGCCCTGGCGGACCATCGCTCACTTGGAAGGACTCCTTGCGGCCAGCGCGGCATCCTGCCCGCCGCCGACAAATACGTCTGCTCCTTTCAGCGCCGGCTCCCCGGCCACCTAGCCAGCATCGCCCACCTGGAGCACGTCAAGACGATCCGGCTGTTCGCGTCCTGGCGCGTTCTTCCCTTGCTTCGGGCCTGCGCCGAACGGAGTAACATCACGCCGAGCGTCCGCCGCAACGCAGCCGATCAGATCAAGTATGCGACGGCATTCCTCATCTGGCTCAATACGCGCGACCGCACCCTTGCCTCCTGCCGCCAGAGCGACATCGACGCGTGGTATGCCGAGAACCCCGTACACGCCCGTGCCCAGGTGCGGACTTTCCTCGCCTGGGCCATGCAGAGCCGTCAGGGCTCACGATCGCTGTCCCTGCCTGCGGGGAAGACTTCGCGTCAGGCTCCCATGACCGAGGAGCAGCGCCTGGCTGCCCTACGCCGCCTATTGATCGATGCCGACGTTCCCCCACTTCTACGTGTCGCCGGCATCATCGTGCTTCTCTACGCGCAACCCCTCACCCGGGTCGTCCAACTCACTGTCGACGACCTGTTCCGCGACGGAGAAGACGTCTTCCTACGCCTCGGCAATCCGCCGTCACCCGTCCCCGAGCCGGTCGCATCCCTGCTGCTGGACTACATCGCGGCTCGCGACAACATGAACACCGCCACCAACCGCGACTCTCGCTGGCTGTTCCACGGCCGCCGAGCGGGCCAGCCCTGTCGCCCCGATCATCTGTCCGCGCTCCTGAGAAAGATCGGCGTCCCCGCGGCCGCCGCCCGCGGCCGCCGCCATCCGGCAGCAGCTCCTCGAGATGCCTGCCCCCGTCGTCGCCGACGCACATGGCTACCACGATGGGACCACTGCCCGTCTCCTCAGAGAAGGCGGTGGAATGTGGAGCCGCTACGCCGCCGGGAAACACGGAAGATCACCGTGAGGGCCTAAGAGAACGACAACTCGCGATGGTTGAATAGCGATCACACGCACAGAAGCGGGTGGTGGAGTCGGATTTTTGCCTGCAGGCGGAACGACACCGGGGCCAGGTTCGTCCTGACCGCGCACCGCACTCGACGAGCAGGCGCGACTGCGGGCCGAGCGGCGCATCAGCTGCGCCGCCGGGTTGCCCACCGTGCCGCGGCGAAAGCGCCCTTCACCCGATCACATGCGGAGAAGTCCCCTTCAGCCCCTAGTCGATGAAGTCGATGTTCGGGTGCCGCGGGGATTCGCCGTCGAACAGGTGCAGGTCCCGTCCGCGAAGGTGCAGATCGAAGAACGCGCCGATGTAGTCCCGTTGCGCGGCCAGTGAACGACGGGGATCGATGGTGCCGATGACCGCCTCACGCTTCTCCGGCGCCACGCGCGCGCCGAGTTGCGGCACGATGATCTGCAGATCGCTGTAGGCCATGTGCGTGCTGCCGCCGCGCAGCAGCAGATCCCGCTTCCAGCCTTTCTGGCTGGCCCAGAAGTCCGCCCAGCTGCGGTCGAATTCGGGATGCCGGTGCGTGTGCTCGAGCGGTTTCCCGTTCTCGTCGACGCCCTCGGCGCCCATCAGGAGGAACGGCCTGTCCAGGCCGCGTTTGGTGACTTCGCCCGGCACGTATGGACTTCCCGGGGGATAGCCGACCGCGGTCGCCATCGCGCCGTCCAGGTTGATCCCGGCGTCCACACGGCGGTCGTGGACCATCGTCTCGCCCGCGGTGAACCCGCCGGAGGAGTGCCCGTAGGCGCCGACCCGGGACAGGTCGAGCGATCGGCCGAGCCCGCGGGGGAGCGGCCGCTTCCCCGTGTCGGGGTTCTCGCCTCGGGTGATCTTCGTAAGCTGGTCGAGGACGAACCGGCTGTCGGCGACCCGGGCGTCGAGCGCCTTGTTCTCGAATTCGGGGCCTTCACCCTCGGACACCGCGAGTTCGAGCCGCCCGCCAGGAAACTCGACCGCCACGCTCTCGTAGGTGTGCGAGAGCGAGACGACCACGTAGCCGCGGCTCGCCAGGTCGTCGACGATCGCCGAGTACGTCTCGCGTGGGACGCCGAAGCCAGGGGAGAAGAGCGCGACCGGCTTCGGCGCGCCGTGCGCCACGGAGACGCCGGTCTCGGCCCTTCGCTTCGCCGACGCCCAGTCGATGGAGCCGGCCGGGAGATCGAGGTAGTCCTCGCCCGCCAGCGCCTGGTCGATGACGGTGCTCATGCCGGGCGTGAGCCACGGTGCCCGCGGGCCCTTGGCGAACCGGTCCGCCGGGTAGGTGACGGTGACCATGAGTTCCCGGCGCCGTTCCGGTTTCCACGGATCGGGGCGGGACGGGTCGACGAGGTGGAGGTCGATGGTGCCGACGTCGTACTGGCCGGTGAGGGTCGGCGCGGTGAGCCTGGCCTGCTCCGCCGCCACGGCGGGAGCGGTTGCGGTGAGCCCGCACGCGAGCGCGAGGCCCGCGATCAGCGCCGAACCCCGCACCACCCTGGTGTGTCTCGATAACACTGCTGGAGTCCTTCCGGATCGGGCGGCCCAGCGGCCGCCTGCTTTCGACCCTGGCAGCGCCCCGGTACTATGCGCATCCTCCCTTCGGAGGGAGCCGTGCTCATCCGTGAAGGGGACAGTAGGCCGACGCGGCTCGGGGTGCAGCGCCTCCTTGCCCGTGCCGATCAGTGTCCGGACGTCGAGGAACTGCGTCCCCACCGCAGGCGCCAGCACGAGATCGGTGGCGTGGCCGACCAGGACGCGCCACGGCGGCCGCGACGTCGTCGGGCAGGGGTGTCGCAGCCAATCGACACACTCGCCCCCGCTTCCTGAAGGAGGTCGCGAAACTCCTCAACCAGCCCGCTTTTGAGGCCAAGTTCAAGGACCGTCTAAGCGAATGGATAAGAAACCTCGCCACCCACGCCTCATCTTCGGGTTCGCCCGAGACAACAGGAATTCCGACCATGAGCGGGGCTTGAATTCTCTGACCTGCGAAAATATGAGCTACCGAGCTCCGTCGCGGGGCTCACGCCAGCCGTACTTCCTAGATTACGAACATGATCGACTGATGGCCGCTTCTGGTCATACCTTGACTCGACCCGAGTAGGAAAGCGCGGCCCCGGCTGGTTGACCAGAATTAGAACCCTTTGCCGACTCTTGCTCTGAGGGCGCCTATAACCGGTTGCGCGCCGGCCTGGGCATGCCGCCAGAATTGGCGCGTGACCACGCCCACCGACCTGGAGTTCCTGGCCCGGCTGCCGGCAGCGTGGGGTTTCCCCCCGGGCACGACGATCATCCCAGCCGAGCAGGGGACCAACAACCAGACGTTCATGCTCCGCCAGGGGGGCCTCCGATTCGTGCTCCGGGTCAGCCAGACCCTGTCCGCCGCGCAGGTCGGCGCCGAGCACCGGATCCTGCGGTGGCTACGGCAGGCCGGACTTCCCTTCCAGGTGCCCGAACCAGTCGCCGCGCCCAGCGGAGACACGGTGATCGAGACCGCGGCCGGGCCCGCCACGGTCTGCCGGTGGATCCCCGGCGTGCGGCCCGACCTCACGGGCCAGACGGCACTCGAGCGCTTCGGCCGGGCGGCCGGGCTGCTCGGCGAGGCGATGCGGGGCGTGCCACCAGAAGACGGGCTGGGGGACTGGCGCGGTGACCCTCTCCTGGCGCACCCCGCCGTGCCGCACGTCGGCGCCCTTTGCCGTCAGCTGCGCGCCGCCGGGATCAGTGCGGAGCGGGCCGCCCGTCTCGACGCCGTGGCACGCCGCGTCGGGCAGGAGTGGTCTGCGGGCGGCGGCGCGCTGCCGACCCAGGTCATCCACGGTGACCTCGCGGCCTGGAACGTGCTGGTCGACGAGGACACCGGGGAGGTGAGCGGGCTGCTTGACTTCGAGTTCGCCGGGGTCGGGTTCCTGGTTCAAGACGTGATGGCGGCGCTGTTCTACAGCGGGGCTCTGGAGACGCGCGACTGGCAGCTCCGCACGGCGGCCTTCCTCCGGGGGTACGCCTCGGTCCGCCCGCTGGACGCCGCCGAAGCCGACGCGCTTCCCCGGCTGCTCCTCGCCCGGGCGGTCGGCAGCGTCCTGTGGCGGGCGGGCCGCTGGCTGAACGGGGAGGCACAGCTCGGCGAGGTCGCCGACCGGATCCGCAAGCTGGAGGACACGACCCGCTGGCTCGATGCCAACGGCGGAAAGCTCCGGTCACTCGCGGCCGCCGGCAGGTACGGGTGAGTCGGAAGTACGGCTGGCGCGAGCCCCGCGACGGAAGCCGACTCGTTCATCGTCGACCCGCACAAGTGGCTGTTCGGCCCGTTCGACTGCTGCGCCCTTCTCTGTCGCGATCCAACGCAGGCACGCGAGGCCCACACCCAGCATGCCGCATACGTCGAGACCGTCACGGTCAAGGGCGAGTGGAATCCGTCCGACTACGCCATCCATCTCACCCGACGCGCCCGCGGACTGCCGTTCTGGTTCTCGCTGGCAGTCAACGGCACAGATGCCTACCGCGACGCTGTCGAGCAGGACGCTGGCCGCCGCGCGCGCCGGCGCCGAGCTGATCCGGCGTGCCGACCACGTCGACCTGCTGGTGCTGGAACGGTGTCGGTCAACGGAGAGTGAGCAGCGCCTTGATGACGCTTTGGTAGCGCTCATAGGTCACGCTCAAGCGATCTGTCATAACCGGGTCGGGGTCGTGGCGATGCACCACCCGGACAGTCCGGGCGATTCCTTCGGACAGGTCGGCGTAAACGCCGATGCCGACCCCCGCCAGGACCGACGCTCCCCGCGCACCGGCCTCCCCGGCATCGGATAGCTCGACGGCCAGTCCAAGGACATCGGCCATCAGCCGGCTCCACATGAGGCTGCGTGCCCCGCCACCGCACAGCCGGGCCGGAGCGTCGATGGGGAAACGCTCACGCAGGGCGTCGACATGGTGACGGTGATTGAAGGCCACACCCTGCAGGACCGCGCGGATGACGCTTCCGCGATCGTGCCATCCGCGCAGGCCGACCAGTGCGGCGTCGATGTCGTCGCCGTGCGGCGAGCCGTACAGGAAGGGCAGATAGACCGGGACGGCTTCGGGGTCGGAGCGTGCTGCCTCGGCAAGAGCGGCCGCGTGGTCGGGGCTCCCGTCGGGCCTGTGTGGGCCGAACCGGTCCAGGGCCCATTCGAGGTTCGCCGCGCCGGAGGGCGAGGTGTACATGTGCAGCCACTGCCGAGGGCGCACGAAGGCTCTGGCCTGCCAGCGCACGTCGCAGACCGGGGCGGTGGCGACGATCTGATTGATGCTGAACGTCCCCATCACCAGACTGAGCCGGCCAGGGTCGGCGGCGCCGACGCCTATCGCCGCGGCGTCCACGTCGTGGGCGCCGGTGACCACGGCAGTTCCGGCGGCCAGGCCGGTCGCCTCGGCGCCGTCGGCGGAAACCTCGCCGACGACCTCGGCGCTGGCGTGGATGGGCGGCAGCAGACCGGCCACCTCAGGTAGGCCGTACAGTTCGAGCGCCCGACTGCTCCACTCCTGGTTGTGAACATCGGTGAAGGAGGCGCTCGCCTCAGTGGGGTCCGTGGCAACGCCGCCGGTCAGCCGCAACCGGATCCAGTCCTTGCAGAAGAGCGCCCACCGGGCGCGCGCCAGGCGGTCCGGCTCGTGGTCGCGCAGCCACGCCAGGAGCGAGGCGGGCGAGGCCGCGAAGGGCACCTGGCCGGTGAGCGCCAGCGCCTGCCCGGCCGAGCCGGAACGGCTCACGGTCTCGGCATAGAAATGCGCGCGCGAGTCTGTGGCCAGGATGGCCGGCCGTACCGGCCGCAGCGCCTCGTCGACGAGATACGCCCCGTCGCCGTGGCCGGCCAACCCCACCGCGGCGACCTGCGCGGGCCTGACGCCCGCCCGTCCTAGGCAGTCGCGTACCGCCGCCGCGCATTCTCGCCACAGCCCCTCCATGTCGCGTTCCTGCCAGCGTGGGCGCGGCGCCTCGATTCGCGCGGCGACGCGGGATGATGCGATCTCGCGGCCGTCCGGATCGAAGAGTGCGGCCTTCGTGGCGGTCTGGCCCGCGTCGATCCCCAGGAGGAACATACCGGTCACGTCCTCTTCATCCAGCCAGCACGTCGGTCTTCAAGGCCTCCAGATCCTCCGCGGTGGCCGGTGCACGCGCCACCCGGAAATCCTTCACCACCGCCGGCGCCAACTCCGGCCACCTTGCCATCACCATCAGAGCAAGACGAACGATCAAGACGATAGACCTTCTGGTCACGTCGATGACGAATGGATCTGGTTTTAAGTCCGTGAATGCTGACTTTCGGTGACATTATCAGCTGGCGGGACTGGTCTACCTGTTCGGAGGACGAAAAGACCGGCTCGGCGGTTGATGTGATTGAGGCCGCCGATCCCGTGCCCAGCCGGCCTTTGCTCCCCTTCGACCACGAGCCGCAGGGGTCGTTCCCACCGGCTCCGGTGCTGAATGATCCACAGACCCTCCGGCATGTCCCATGAGCCGCTCACGATGTGCTACCAGACAACGATGCCCCGCCGGCCAAAGCCGGCGCGGCCCGGACAATGTCAAGCCCCCCACCAAGGGCTGCCCGGCTCCGACTCACCGCCGCGGTGAAGATACGGAGGTGAAGAAGCCGGCGGCATGGGCGACCGAACGAGAACCGACACAGCAGCGCATCCACACCGTCATCCGCACCCCGAGCGGCAACGCCCACAGCGTGGACCTGCTCCGGCTCCACCTGGAGAACGACCACTGAGACACTCGCGCCGGTCTGAGGGTGGAGGTCAGGTCACGAGCCGGAGAACGTCAGCCAGGCCGCGGTCGCCGGTGCGGTTCTCGGCCGGCAAGATATACGTTCGCAGCCCGCAGGCGGCGGCACCGCCGTCGCGGATCGGGTTGTCGCCGACCATGAGCGTGGCACGAGCGTCCACGCCGAGGTCGGCGCAGGCTTTGAGGAACAGGTGGGGATCAGGTTTTTCGCGGTCCTGCTCACAGGAGATGACGCAGCCGTGGATCAGGTCGTCCAGCCTGTGGTGGGCGAGATGGGTACGCAGGTCCCATGCGAAGTCGCTCACGATGCCGATGCGCAGTCCGTGATCGAGCAGTGCCTGCAGGGTGGGCTTGGTGTCGGGGTAGGGGACCCAGGCGTCCGGCGCCGTGAGCTCCCTGTAGGCCGCGTCCTCCACACCTCGCAGGAAGTCGACGTGCCCCCACCATCCCCACATGGCGCGGCGGTGTCGCTCGGACGATCGATCCCGGCCTTCCTGAAGGGCGACGACGGAGGGCAGCCGGAAGGCCTCACGCAGCTGCCGGGAGATCTCGGCCACGGCGCCGGGCTCGTCCAGCGAAGCGAGGCGACCGGTGGCCTCTCCGATCCGGTGCAGCCACGTCTCCAGATCGATCATCTGGAAGATCGTGTTGCTGAAGTCGAACAGCACGGCTTCGACCCGTGGCAGGGGAGCGGCCGTCTCGGCGGCGGTGAGGCGATATGCGCTGGGGGTTTCGAACAGAGTCTGTATCACGGTGCAGGGGTTTCAGGGTCGACTGCGTGTACGGGGACTCCGAAGCCGCGGATGGCCGCGATCTCCGCGTCGGAGGTACTGGTGTCAGTGATGACCGCGTGGTAGTCGGCCACGGTGCCGTACCCGTAGGTGGCGGTCTTGCCGAATTTCGAATGATCCACGAGGAGCAGAGCCTGCTCGGCGGAGGCGAGCATGCTCAGCTTCACCTCGATGTACTCGCTCAAGGGGTGGAAGAGCCGGCCAGAAAGGACCGCGGTGGCGGACAACAGGGCGAGATCGGCGCGGATGTGGGACAGGGCGCGGGTGACAGCGGGTCCCGTGCAAGAGCTGAAGTCGCCGTGATAGCGCCCGCCGAGCAGGGTGACGTCCACGCCGGGAACGGATCCCAGGCGCTGCGCCAGGCCGACCGAGTTGGTGACGACGGTGACCTGGTCGAGCCGGGCGAGGGCAGGGGCCAGGGGAAAAAGGGTGGTGGAGTCGTCCATGAGCACTGTGCTGCCCGGCTTGATACGGTCGACGGCGGCCGCGCACAGCGCCGCCTTGACCGGGACGCCAACGCTCTCACGGAATCGGGTGGCGGTCTCCATGGTGAGGGCGGGGAAGGCGACGGCTCGGCCGCGTTCCTTGCGCAGCAGGGAACGCTTGGCGAGGTCGTCGAGGTCGCGGTGCATCGTCATCAGGCTGACCTCGAAGCGGTCGGCGAGGTCGTCGATGCGGGTCTCGCCGTGTTCGACGACGTATCGCAGGACGGCCTGACGCCGCTCCTCGACAGCGGCCTGCGACAGCCGTGTCCTGGCGGGCACTGCGGCTCTCCTTCCTTTCCGGGTCCTGTGTCTGTCGTGCGACCGCTGGCGGGCCGTGCCGGACGATTCCGGCTCTGAAGTTTCGCACAAGGGCGTCGGGGGCTGCGGGCCAGCCTCCCCGGCCCCAGAAGACCGGCCCAAAAGATCGGCTCGACGCCTGTGCACTGCTACGGACCTTCCAGGGTGACCAGGACCTTGACGTGTTGCGGGTCGAGGGATGCGGCGAAGGCATCGCCTGCATCCTCCAACGCATACGTGGCGGTGACGATTTCGCTGGTGTCAACGGCGCCCAACGTAATGAGGGAAATGGCGGCGCGGTAGTCCTCGGCGGTGTACATGAGGGTGCCTTCCACACGGATCTCCCGGTCCTGGACGAGGTCCAGGCGTATGGGGGTGGAGCCGGCGGCTCCGACACCGACGACGATGATCCGCCCGCCCTTGGTCACCAGGTCGGTGGCCTGAGCCATGGACTGTTCCCGGGCCACGCAGTCGAAGACGACGTCGACGGGCCCGCCGAGTACGGCATGGGCCCGGGTGACCAGATCGGGGTCGTCGGCGGGCAGGGCCACGTCGGCACCGAGGCGCAGCGCCCGGTTGAGTTTGTCGGCCATCAGGTCCGTGACCATGATCCGGCCGGCGCCCGCGTGCCGGGCGGCGATGAGGGTGAGCAGGCCGATGGGCCCGGCGCCGAGGACGACGACGCTGCGGCCGGTGAGATCACCGGCTTTCGCCACAGCGTGCACCGGGGTGGCCAGCGGCTCGATGAGAGCGGCCGCCACATCGGTCATGCCTTCGGGAATGCGGTGAACGCGGTCGGAGGGAACGGTGAACTGGTCCGCCATGGCGCCAGGTGTCTGGCAGCCGAAGACCTGCAACTCCTGGCAGATGTTGTAGCGGCCGGAGCGGCACTGGGGGCACTGGCCGCAGGAGATGTTGGGCTCGATGACCACCCGGTCGCCGGCTGCGAAGCCCTCGACGTTCTCTCCCGCGGCGATCACCACGCCGACCGCTTCGTGCCCAGGGTGGTAGGGCAGGTCGATGAAGGGGTGGTGGCCGAGGGCGGCGTGAGTGTCGGAGCCGCACACGCCGACGAGGGTTGTGCGGACGAGGAGTTCGCCGTCGCCGGGCACGGGGGCTGGCACCCGTTCGATCCGGATGTCGTCGATCGATCGTACGAGTACGCGGCGGATCTGCTGATTCATGGTGACGGGGTTCCGTTCGGCTCAGGCGTTCACGCGGTGGCGAGGCCGGGCTGGATCTGGATCTTGCGGCCTATACCTGTCCGGAAGCGGCTGATCGCGTCCGGGAACGCCGCCAGGGGGAGGCGGTCGCTGATGAAGATCTCCGGGTCGATGACGCCGGTGGCGAAGAGGTCCGCGGCGCGTTCGAAGCTGTGCAGGACGGCCATGGAGCCGGTGATGGTGATCTCTTGGTTGTAGATCTTGTACGGTTCGATGGTCGCGCGAGCGGCGTAGTCGGCGACGCCGAACTGCAGGTACGTGCCGCCCTTGCCGACCCGGCCGAGGGCGTCCTGAATTGCCCTGGCGTTGCCCGTGGCGTCGATGACGAGGTCCCAGCCGTGGCGTGGCCGGTCCAGTTCGTCGGCGGACGCGGCGGCGGCCGAGCAGCCCAACTGTCCGGCGGTGGACAGCCGCTCGGCGTTGATGTCGACGACGTCGACCCGGGCGGCGCCGGTGGCCTTGGCGAGCTGAAGCATCATCAGGCCCATGGTCCCGGCGCCGTAGATCAGGACGCGGGAGGCGAGGCGGGCGCGCAGGATGTCGTAGCCGCGCACCGCGCAGGACAGCGGTTCGATCAGAGCCGCGTCCTCGGTCCGTACGGTCTCGGGCAGGACCGTGCAGTTGGCGACGGGAACGGCCACGAACTCGGCGGCTCCGCCTGGGTCGGTGACCCCGATCGCGGCCCATCGTTCGCACAGGTTGTTGCGGCCGATGCGGCAGTAGTGGCACTCGAAGCAGTACAGCGACGGGTCCACCGCGACCCGCGCTCCGACGGGGAGTTCGGTGACGGCGGTGCCGGCGGCGACGACCTCCCCGGCGAACTCGTGGCCGGGGATGATGGGCAGCTTGGGCGCGAACTCCCCTTGCAGGATGTGCAGGTCGGTGCCGCACAGCCCGCACGCGGACACCTTGACGACGACCTGACGCGGACCGGGGGCCGGGTCGTCGACGGTGGCGATCTCGACGGCGCCAGGCCGCGTGATGACGGCTGCTCTCATTTCACAGCCCCCAGGGAGAGGCCGCGGACGAGTTTGTCCTGGGCGGCGAAGCCCGCGATGAGCACGGGCAGGGACACCAGCATGGCGGCGGCGCACAGCCGGGCGAGGAACAGGCCCTCGTTGGTGATGAAGCCCACCAGGAACACCGGCGCGGTAGACGCCCTGGTCGCGGTGAGGTTGACGGCGAACATGAACTCGTTCCAGCTGAAGATGAAGCAGATCAGCGAGGTGGCCGCGATTCCGGGCATCGCGACCGGCGCGACGACCCGCAAGAGCACGGTGGGCAGGCGGGCGCCGTCGACCTCTCCCGCCTCCAGGATCTCCCTGGGCACCTCGGCGAGGAACGAGCGCATCAACCACACCGCGATCGGAAGGTTCATGGCGGTGTAGAGGACGACGAGCGTCCACACGTTGTCCAGCATCCCGATGTCCTTGACGATCAGGTACACCGGCAGCAGCGCCGCGATGGCCGGGAGGAACTTCGTCGACAGGAAGAAGAACATCACGTCGGTCCACTTCTCGACCGGCTTGATGGACAGCGCGTAGGCCGTCGGCACCGCGAGGAGCAGGACGAGCAGCGTCGAGACGATGCTGGCGGTGGCCGAATTGATGAGGAACGGAGTGACGTCCCGGCCGAGCAGCAGCGAGTACTGGTCCAGGGTGAGGGGCGCGAGGAGGCTGGGCGGGTTGGTCGCCGCGTCTGCTTCCTGGTGGAAGGAGGTGAGCGCCATCCAGGCGACGGGGGCGAAGAAGGCCAGTGTGGCGAGCCAGGCCACGAAGGTCCACATCGGCGACAGCCGCAGCTCTTTCCCGTGGTCGGCGGGGTGCCGGCGGGCCCGGAATCTCTGGATGACGGTGCCGGTCGCTCCCTGATCGCTCATCGCGACGCCTCCTCGCGGAACAGCGATGCGATGGTGCGCAGGGCGAAGGTCGCGATGATGATCGAGCCGATCACCACGACGACTCCGGCAGCGGCCGCCTCGCCGTACTCGTACTTGCGGAACATGGTCAGGTAGATCTCGTAGGGCAGGTTCGTCGTCTCGGAGCCGGGACCGCCCTGGGTGATGGTGAAGACCGCGTCGAAGGTCTGCACGACGTAGATGGTGCCGAGCAGGATGCCCAGCTCGATGTAGCGCCGCAGGTGCGGCAGCGTGATGAAGCGGAAGGTCTCCAGCGGCGTCGCCCCGTCCACCCCGGCGGCCTCCAGCACGTCATGGGGCTGCGCCTGCAGGCCTGCCAGCAGAATCAGCATCATGAACGGGGTCCACTGCCACACCAGCGACAGCACGACGGCCGGCATGGGGAAGGAGGAGACCCAGTCGACCGTGGGACCGTTGGCGGCTCCGAAGAACCGGTAGACGGCGTTGAGCGTACCGTTCAGCAGGCCGTAGTCGGGGTTGTAGATGGCGTGTTTCCACAGCAGCGCCGATGCGACCGGCATGACCAGGAACGGAGCGATGAGCAGGGTGCGCGCCAGTCCCCGGCCGGCGAACCGGCGGTCGAGCAGCAGCGCCAGACCGAGTCCGAGGAGCACGCTGATGAGCACCACCGACGCGGTGAGCACGATGGTGTTGAGCACCGCCGCGCGCAGCCGCTCGTCGGTGAAGACGAACGCGTAGTTGGACAGGCCGGTGAAGTGCCGCTCTCCCGGCTGCAGGATGTTCCATTGGAAGGTGGAGATGGCGAGCGTGGCCACGAACGGCAGCTGCGTGACGGCGATGGTGAAGATCAGCGCCGGCAGCAGCGGAACGCGACGCCGCCACTTTTCGATGCCGGCGGATGTCCGCGGGCGGGCGGGCGGCGGCGCTGGCTTGGGTGTATCGATGAGCGTGGTCATGGACTTCCTCCGCCGGTGACGGCCGGGTCGTGGTCGGTGCCCGGCCGGCGCCGAGGCCGGCCGGGGCACGTCCGGGTCACTGCTGCTTCTTCGCGACTTCCTCGGCGAGCTTCTGGCCGTTGTTCAGCGCCTCGTCCACGCTGGTCTTGCCGGCGATGGCCGCGGAGATCTCCTGCGTCACCTTGGTCCCGAGATCCTGGAATTCGGGGATTGCCACGAACTGGATGCCTACCGTGGGCCTGGGCTGCACGCCCGGATTGGCCGGGTCGGCCTCCTCGATGGACTTCAGGGTGATGTCACCGAACGCCGCGGAGGCCTTCTTGTACTCCGGGATCTCGTAGGTGCTGGCCCGCTTTCCTGCGGGCACCCTCGCCCAGCCCAGCTTCTCGCCGACCAGCTTCTCGTACTCCTTGCCGGACGCCCAGAGCATGAACTTCGAGGCGGCATCGGCCTTCTTCGTGGTCTTGGGCATCGCCCACGCCCAGGCCCACAGCCAGCCGCTGCTCTTGGTCTCCATCACAGGTGCGTACGCGTAGCCGACCTTGCCGGCGACCTTGCTGACGCTGGGGTCCTCCAGCGACCCGGCCGCACTGGTCGCGTCGTACCACATTGCGACCTTGCCCTGGCTCATCGCGTTCAGGCACTCGGTGAACCCCGCCTGCGGGGCGCCTGCCTCACCGTGCTTCTTGACCAGGTCGACGTAGAAGTTGGTCGCCTTCTTGAACGCCGGGCTGTTGACCTGCGCCTGCCAGTCCTTGGTGAACCAGGTGCCGCCGAAGGTGTTGACCACGGACGTCAGCGGCGCGCCGAGCTCGCCCCAGCCGGGCAGGCCGCGCAGGCAGATGCCCTTCATCCCCGGGCGGGCACCGTCGACCTTGGCGGCGATGTCGGCGACCTCATCCCAGGTCGGACGCTCGGGCACCGTGACGCCCTTCTCCGCCATGATTTCCTTGTTGTACATGAGGAAGGACGACTCACCGTAGAACGGGAGGGCGTAGAGCTTGCCGTCCGATCCGGACAGCGACTGCACCATCGGCTTGAGCAGGTCGGCTGTGTCGAAGCCTGGGTCCTTGCCGGCGTAGGTGCCCAGCTCGTGCAGCCAGCCGTTCTCATTCCAGATGGGTACCTCGTAGGCGCCGATGGTGGCGACGTCGTACTGGCCGGCCTGGGTGGCGATGTCCTGCGTCACTTTGTCGCGCAGTTCGTTCTCGGGAAGGATCGTGAAGTTCACCGTGATCCCGGTGTCCTTCGTGAACGTGTCCTTCGTCAGCTTCGCGATGTCTTCCATCTGCGGGTTGCCGACCATCAGGACGTTGATGCTCGCGCCCTCGCCGCCGTCGCCGGATGTGCTGCCGCCTCCGGCGCCGGCACATCCGGTGACGAGGACGGCTATGCCGGCTATGCCGGCGATGAGGGCATGTCTGGTCGATGGCATGACGAGGGGTCCTTCCCTGGCGGGGTTCTGGTGGGGGTGTCGACGAAGGGCGGGAGCTCCCGGATTCCGCGGCGTCATGACCTACGGAATCCATACTCCGGAGAGGGAGGGGTTGAGCTGGTAAGGAGTATTGTTACCAGAAATCACCGCAGAAGTTAACACATCTTGCGAGATATTTTACTTAAACCTATCGTTGGACCACCCCCCGACGGAGGCAAGGCATCGCGATCAATCCGCGCGCGACGAAGTCGCCGCGGAAACCCAGGTGATGACTGCTGCCGGAAGGGACCTCGTCTGGTCAGCCGCTTGAAGGTCTGTAAATCACGTAAGGCAAGGAGGCAGCCCGCGGCTGCTTGCGTGGTCATTGTTGAGCGGAGGGTTCGTCCCGATCTGTCGCAGTCGCGGCTCCGTCACCGGCGGCCTGTGGGGCTAGGGCGAAAGACCGGTGGAAGCGCCAAGATCCCAGCAACGTGATGGTTACCGGGATCTTGATGTGCAGAGCTTGGGTGGTGGATCCCTCTCCGCTTCACTGAGCCGAATCTTGTCCTGCCATGTGCTCACCCATGCCCATCATCCGGTGGCAGTCGGCCATCATGCGGTCATGTTCGCCGGTTCTCGGCGGGTCGGCGGGCATCTGGGCGAGTGTCCAGGCTGCGGATGGAACACCAGTCAGAACACCCACGACTGCTCCGATGATGAGCCCGGCGGCGGTGCTGCGAAGCTGCATGCAGACCATCCCCCTCACTGCCCATGCTAGGAGACCCTCGGCGCTGCGGGCCGGGCGCAGCGGACTCGCGGGAAGCTCGCGCGCCGCCGGACCCAGGAGTGTGCGCTGTCGGTCAGGACGCTTTGAGCAGCGATGCCCTCAGACCAGGAGACCCAGGGTTTCGGGCGTTTCCCAGGCCGTCAGATGCCGCTCAGGGTCGGTTTCCTCCTGCGCGCACTGGTTGATCAGCTCGGCGAGTGCCCGCCGGTCCTGCTCGGACAGGCTCTGCAAGAGGGCGATCACCGGCTCCAGCAGCTGCATCGAGACCTCGGCGAGGGCGTCGTCCTCGCCGAGGTCCAGCCTGATGACGATCTCCGTGAGCGCTTTGGCGAGGGTGCGTTCGAGCGTGGTCATGATCGGGGCTCCTGGCCGGTTTGGGGGTGCGGCGCGGTCCGGGGACGGCCGCCATGACGCCAAGGCCGTCCTGGTCAGCCTGCTGCCGGCTCGGCGAGCCGGGCCTCCAGATCGGCGATCATCTGGGACAGCAAGCTGGTGTTCTCCTGCCGGACTGCCTGCGGGCGAATGACCCCTCGCCGGAGCGGGCCGGGCCGGCTGGTCAGGCGTTGAAGACGGCCTCGGAGCGGTCGCGGTTCTCGTACAGGTCCCAGTACAGGGGAGCGATCTGCTCGGGCGTGGCCGCCGGAAATCCCGCCTGGCCGCCCTCGCCGATCCAGACGTTGATCGCCACGTGGGCGGCGTGCACGCCGCTGCCCGCCAGTTCCTTGTTCAGGTTGAGCACCCAGTTGCGCAGAGCTGCCTGGGCCGGGTTGGCGTTGCCGAACATCGGTACCGGGTCCACGGAACCGCCGCCGGTGGTGAACAGCAGGGTCCCGGCGTCCGCCTCGCGCATCGCGGGCAGCACCGTCTGGGCCGCCGTGATGGCGCCATAGAAGGCGTACTCGATCATCGGCTGCAGATTGTCCACCGTGACCTCCGAGGGAGCGGCCAGAGTGAGGCCGGGCACCCGGGCGTGCGGGGCAGGGGAGTACTCCAGTACCTCGATGCCGCCGAAGCGGGCCTTGGCCGCGTCCAGGGCATCGGTCAGTGAGGCGCGGTCGAGGACGTCGGCGGGGAACGCGGCGGCCGTGATGCCTTCCTGGCCGAGCTGGTCGACCAGCGTTTCCAGCTTCTCCTTGGTGCGGGCGATCAGGGCGACGTCGAAGCCGCGGCTACCGAAGGTGCGGGCGATGGCCAGGCCCATGCCGGGGCCGGCGCCGACGATGGCGAGAGTGGGCACAGTGAGATCTCTTTCGTGTTGTGACCGCCGGGGACATGCGGAGATCGGATGCCCGGCAGGCGTGTGGATCAGGTGTGTACATCAGGCGTGGTCGGCGGGAACCGCGCAGCCGTCCGGGCCGCAGATCGCCGCGTCGTTGTCGGCAACGAGAACGGTTGGGTGGGTCTCGTTCCAGACCTGGCTGAGCACGCGCCGGGTCTTCTCGCGCTCCAGGCCGATCTCGTCGGCCAGGCCGTACTTTCGCAACGTGACCTCGCGGACGCTGATCGTGCTGCCGACGGTGAAACCGTCGCTCAGCGGGAACGAGCGGTGGATTACTTCCACCTCGTCGCCGTGCTCGAACCGCTCCACGGCGCGGTCCAGACGGTGGCGCCCAGGCCGCACCAGGGCCAGGTGATCTCGGACCAGATCTCGACTCTCACAGCTAACTCCAATTCCTACTGTTTGTGCGCAGCGCCATGATGGACCAGTACGGAAGGCCGTACAAAAGGCACATCGATGTGCGTGCCGGAAGGGAATGTGCGCCATGGACACCGCAGACCGACCTGATGCCGCCGCAGGCCGGGGGCCGTGCGCCGGCATCCCCGCCGAGCAGATGGACTTCGTCCGGCAGATACTGGACCGGGTCGGCGACAAGTGGAGCCTGCTGGTGATCGCCGTACTGGAGGCCGGCCCCCTGCGCTACACCGACCTGCAGCGCGAAGTCCCTGGCATCTCCCAGCGGATGCTCACCCTCACCGTGCGCCAGCTCCAGCAGGACGGCCTGGTGACCCGGACCGCCTACGCGGAGGTGCCACCGCGTGTGGAGTACGCACTCACCCCCCTGGGCCGCAGCCTCCACCACATCGTCACGTCCCTGATCACCTGGGTCGCCGACCACCACGGCCAGATCCGCGAACACCGGGACCACACCGCCACTAGGCCGTGTTTCATAAGGCATTGAGCCACTCGTTGATCGCGGCGATGGTGAGTGTGGCCTCGAAACGGACAGCGAGCTTGTCGTACCGGGTGGCCATGGCGCGGTTGCGTTTGAGCTGGTTAATGCCGCATTCCACAGCGTGCCGCTGACGGTAAAGAGCGGGATCGAAGGCAGGAGGTCGCCCGCCCCTGGAACCCTTGGCGCGCCGGCTGGCGTCCTGGTCGGCCTTACTCGGGATGCACGCCTTGATCCCACGCCGGCGCAGATGGCCGCGGTTGGCCTTGCTGGTGTAGGCCTTGTCGGCCAGGACTCGATCGGGGCGGGTCCGGGGCCGGCCGCCGCCAAGACGAGCGACCCGGATCTTGCTCAGCACGGGGATGAACTGCGGGCTGTCACCGCGCTGACCGGCCGTCACCAGCAGGGCCAGGGGTTTGCGGCCCTGCTCGCAGGCCAGGTGCGTCTTGGTGGTCAGCCCACCGCGTGAGCGGCCCAGCGCATGATCGTCCGGTTCGCTCTGCACCCCGCCAGGCGGTTCCTTCTGCAGGTGACTGTCCCGGCGTGCCCCGGCGGCGTGCTGATGGGCGCGGCTGATGGTGGAGTCCACGCTCACCGTCCAGCCGATCTTTCCGGCGGCGTCCGCGTGCGCCTGCATCGCGGCCAGGATCTTGGCCCAGGTGCCATCACGCTGCCAGCGGCGGAACCGGCCGTACACCGTTGACCAGGGCGCGTACACCTCGGGGACGTCCCGCCACGGCGCGCCGGTCCGGATCCGCCACCGGATCCCGTCGATCAACTGCCGCCTGCTCCACTTCGGCGGACGACCGCGGCCCGAGGCGGCGGGTAACAGCGGCTCCAGCGCTGCCCACTGCCCATCGGTCAGGTCATGCCGCCTCGTCACCGCTACGCTGGCCACGAGGTCTCCGGTACTTGGCTCTTCTTGGTCGTTGAACCAACTACCGGAGACCTCGTCGTTTATCGATGACCGCCACGCCGCAAGCCCTCAAAGACCCTTTTGAAACACGGCCTAGGCCCTGATGCCCGACCCGTTTCGGGGACGCGACGGCGGCTTGAGCGAGACAGCCGCAAGAAGGTGTTGAACCCCGGCCCGCCCCCGCAGCCCTGCCAGGTACGCGCACGCCTCGACCTGCAGCTCCAGGTCCTCATCGACCACCACCCACGACACCGACTCATCGGCGGCCACTGCCCGCTCAGGCCGGTAGAACCGAGGCAGTCCACCTGACATGGCTGACATGCCGGAAGACCCCCGAAGTCACTCGTGAGGCAAGACGCGATCACGCTACATGCCACACATGTCTGACTACCAAGAGTCACCCAAGATCACTTCACGTCCCCTGACGTGACCTACTTGCCTGACAACCCCAGATAATCCGTCAGGCAAGTTCACAGAAGGCCACTTGCCTTACTTGCCCGACGGTTCAGACGGACCCGAGATAAGCGCGGCGCTGGGTGCGGGAGTTTCGTTACGGGGTCGAACAGGGCCTCGTGGGCGTTGAGGGGGCGATTTGACCACAGCACGTGAAATCCGGGGCACAATCCCAGCGATCTGATCACGGCGGGAGGTCGCGCCAGCGTTCGGCCGACGCCAGAGCGTCCAGGCTGATCCGCTCCAGGAACGCACCGCCCCTGGCCAGGCGGCGTCCCACGGGCGTGTCGAGCCCGAGCGTCTGCCCCGCCGCCTTCGCGATCTCAGCCGCCGCGAGCGTCTGCCGCGCGCTGATCACCGTCGAGTGGTACCAGGCGTCGTCGTCGACCACGTAGATGTCGCGCCGCCGCTGCGGATCACGTTCGCGCCTGATCAGCCCCTGCTGGGTCAGATAGCCCACCGCCATGGAGATCGAGGCGGGACTGACTTTCAGCCCGCGCGAAAGCTCGGCCGCAGTGAGCCTGCCGTCCTCGCTCAGCCACAGGCCGATGAGCACGCGCGCCACCATTTTCGGCAGGCCCATCCCGACCGCCATCTCGACGGCTCCCTCTTCCACCTCGAATACCTTGCGATCCTGAGGTTCGGCCTCGGGCGAACGTGCCGGGGTGCCGCGCCGCGCCCGCCGCGCTGCCGCCTGGTGCGCCCGCTCGGGGCGGTAGTCGCCGGGGCCGCCGTTGCGGCCGACCTCACGGCTGATCGTCGAGGTCGGCCGGTCCAGCCGCCTGGCGATCTCGGCGTAGGAGCGGCCTTCGGCGAGGCCGGTCGCGATGCGCTGGCGGTCCTGCAGGGTCAACCTTCCTTCTGGCATGACACCACTATTGCGTTCGGCGCCACACAATGCAACGTTTCATTGCATTTAGCTTCAGCGTCAACGCATCAATTTATCGGCTTTGACCTGTACTTATGTGTATTGATTGATTGACAGAATTTCTGAAAGCAACGTAGCTTTCAATTGTGATGAACACGTTCTATCGCGACGAGCCGGTCACTCCGTCCTTCGACCGCTCACCCGCCTGTCCCTTCGATCCCGCCCCTTCGCTCACCGCCCTGCGCGCAGAGCAGCCAATCGCCCGCGTGGCCGCGCCCGAGGGCGCCCCCGGCGTCTGGATGATCACCGCATACGACCTGGTCCGCCAGATCCTCGCCGACCCGCGCTTCAGCTCCCGCTACGAAACCCACTACCACCCCCTGGCGGGCGGGCACCTGCCGCCCGCCCCCGTCGGCGACCTGACCGGCATGGACGCACCCCAGCACACCCGCTTCCGCAAGCTGCTGGCGGGCAAGTTCACCGTCCGCAGGATGAACCTGCTCACCGAGCGGGTCACCGAGATCACCCGTGAGCGGCTCGACGCGATGGAGCGACAAGGGCCGCCCGCCGACCTCGTCGAGGTCTTCACGCAGCCGGTTCCAGCGCTGATGATCTGTGAGCTGCTCGGCGTGCCGTACGAGGACCGCGACCAGTTCCACAGCTCCACCCGGGCCCTGCCGGACGCCGGGACCGCTGAGGCGCAGTACGCCGCCTTCGCCGAGCTCGGCACCTACCTGCGGGAGCTGGCGCTCGCCAAGCGGGCCAAGCCGACCGACGACCTGCTCAGCGACCTGGCCACCGGCGGCGACCTGACCGACGAGGAACTCGGCGGCGTGGCCGCGTTCCTGCTCGGCGCCGGGCTCGACACCACCGCCAACATGCTCGCACTCGGCACCTTCGCCCTGCTGCGCAACCCGGCCCAGCTCACCGCCCTGCGCGGCGACCCCGACCTAGCCGTCGGCGCCGTGGAGGAGCTGCTGCGTTACCTGTCCGTCGCCGCCACCGGTATGCGCGGCGTGCTGGAGGACGTGGAGCTCGGCGGCAGGCAGCTCAAGGCGGGCGACACGGTCGTCATCGCGATCAACGCCGCCAACAGGGACCCGGCCAGGTTCTCCGACCCCGACGTGCTCGATCTGCGCCGCTCGGCCGCCGGGCATCTGGCCTTCGGCCACGGCGTCCATCAGTGCCTCGGTCAGCAGCTTGCCCGCATCGAGATGCGCGTCGCGTTTCCCGCGCTGCTCATCCGCTTCCCGACGCTGCGGCTCGCCGTACCGGCTGAAGAGCTGTCGCTGCGCACCGACCCCTCGCAGGTCTACGGCCTGCACAGCCTGCCCGTCACCTGGGATCGGAGGTGAACGCGATGCGAACCTTCGTCTCGGTGACGGGGCTGCGCAAGTCCTACGGCGCCCACCGCGTCCTGGACGGCATCGACCTCACCATCCCGCAGGGCACCGTCTTCTCGCTGCTCGGCCCCAACGGCGCGGGCAAGACCACCACAGTGCAGATCCTGTCCACCCTGATCAAGGCCGACGCGGGCGAGATCTGGGTGGCCGGGCACGACCTGGCCAAGGAACCCGACAAGGTGCGTGCCGCGATCGGCGTCACCGGCCAGTTCTCCGCGGTCGACAGCTTCCTCACCGGCGAGGAGAACCTGCGACTCATGGCCGACCTGCTCCACCTCGGCCGCGCCAAGGGCCGCAGGCGCGCCCGCGAACTGCTGGAGCGCTTCGACCTCACCGACGCCGCGCGCAAGCCCGCGGTCACCTACTCGGGCGGCATGCGCCGCCGGCTCGACCTTGCCATGACCATGGTCGGCACACCCAGCCTCATCTTCCTCGACGAACCGACCACAGGCCTGGACCCGCGCAGCCGCCGCACCATGTGGCAGATCGTCCGGGACCTCGTCCAGCAGGACGGCGTGACCATCTTCCTGACCACCCAATACCTGGAGGAGGCCGACGAACTCGCCGACCGCATCGCCCTGCTCAGCCAGGGCCGCCTGGTGGCCGAAGGCACCCCTGAGGAGCTCAAGCGAATGGTCCCCGGCGGCCACATCGTCGTGCGCTTCGCCGACCCCGACGGGTACCGCAGGGCGGCCGGCCACGTCGGCGCCACCTCCAGCAACGACGCGGCGCTCACCGTCCAGATCCCCGACTCCGGCGGAGTCAGGACGCTGAGGAAGCTCCTGGAGTGGCTGGACACGCAGGCCATCGACGTCGCCGAACTGTCGGTGCACACCCCCGACCTGGACGACGTCTTCCTCACCCTGACGCAGGAGCCCTCGACCAAGGAGCCCTCCCGATGAGAGCGATCACCGACTCGGCGACGATGCTGCGGCGCCAGGTCAAACACATCTGGCGCTACCCCACGCTGATCCTCACGTTCGCGTCCGTGCCCGTGGTGTTCCTGCTGCTGTTCGTCTACGTCTTCGGCGGCACCATCGGTGCGGGCATCGGCGCCGACCGCGCCGCCTACGTCGGTTACCTCACCCCCGGCATCATGATCACGACGATCGTCGGGGCCGCGCAGGGGACCGCGATCTCGGTGGCGACCGACATGACCGAGGGCATCATCGCCAGGTTCAAGACCATGGCCATCGCCCGCGTCTCGGTGCTCACCGGGCACGTACTCGGGGCGATGGTGCAGACGTTCCTCGCGATTGCCATGGTGACCGTGGTGGCGTTGCTGATCGGGTTCCGCCCGTCCGCCTCGGTGCTGGACTGGCTCGGCGTGGTCGGTGTGCTGGCCATGTTCACCTTCGCGATCACCTGGCTGTCGGTCGCGCTCGCCATGGTCACCAAGAACGTGGCCACGGCCAGCAACCTGCCGATGCCGCTGATGCTGCTGCCGTTCCTCGGCAGCGGCTTCGTCCCGACCGAGTCGATGCCGGCCGGTTTGCGCTGGTTCGCCGAGCACCAGCCGGCCACCCCTGTCATCGAGACGCTGCGCGCGCTGCTGGCCGGGCGTCCGGCCGGGTCCAGCTTCCTGGAGGCGGCTGTGTGGAGTGCGGGCATCGCCCTGGTCAGTTATCTGTCGGCACGCAGGCTCTACAACCGGTGAGGGTAGACGTGTTCAAACGCCTTCTTCCAGCACTTGGCCTGCTGGTTCTCGCGCCGCTGGTCGGTGAGTATCTGCTGGGCAACATCGCCATCAACGCCCTACCGATGATCATCGGGCTGATTCCGCTCTATGGCGGTGGCGCGCTGCTGATCCGTGAGGTCGCCCGCCGGTGGCAGCTGGGGTGGCCGGGGATCACCCTGCTCGGGCTCGCCTATGCCGTGATCGAGGAGGGCCTGCTCACCCGGTCGCTGTTCAATCCCGACTATGTCGGGCTGCGGTTGCTCGACTATGGGTTCATTCCGGCACTGGGCATCGGCGCCTACTGGACCGTGTTCGTTCTGGCCATCCATGGGGTGTGGAGCATCGCGGTGCCGATCTCGATGGTAGAGGCGGGCTCACGCCAGCCGGACACGCCCTGGCTCGGCAAGGTCGGCCTCACCGTGTCAGCCGTCCTGTTCCTGTTAGGCGGCGCGGTGCCCATCGCCCTGGCAGGTCCGGCCATCTACCCGTTGTCGGCCGCTCAGGTCACCTGGACGCTGATCACGGCCGTCGCCCTGATCATCGCCGCGTTCCTGTCCGTTCGATTCCGCCGCCCCCTCCTCCCGGCCACGCCGGCCGGCCCGTGGACCGTCTTCGCGATCACCATCGCGGCCGGGCTGGCGTTCTGGCTCCCCACCATGGCGGGCAAGCTGCAGTCCATCGTGCCCGCGTGGATCACGGTCGGCTTCTACCTCGCGCTCTACGCCACGATGACGCTGCTCATCCTGCGCTGGTCCCGGCGCATGGGCTGGGGACCCTGGCACAGGTTCGCCCTGGGCGCTGCCGGCCTGGTCACCTACGCCTGGCACGGCTTCCCTCAGCCGCCGAGTTTCCCAGCGCCCGCGAATGTGGACCTCATCGGCAACGCGGTCTTCGCTCTGGCCGCCCTCGGGCTGCTCGCCTTTGCGGTGGTACGGCTCCGCCGCACCGCTCCGCCAACTTGATCTTTAACCTTGGGCGCTTGCGCCGACCGGCCCGAACTGCCGTTCTGGCCCCTGCTGTTCGCCAACGTGAAAGTGCGCCTGCTCGGCAGCGACGACTTTCCCCTCCAGGCCAAACAGCACGCCGCCTGCGACCTGGCGGCCGCGGCCGCCGTCGGCGCCCTGAAGGTGCCCATCGGCGACCGCTTCCCGCTGGAGGAGATCGCCAAATCCCGTGAACGGGTCGACGTGGGTGGCCGCGGCCGCGTCCTTGTCACCATCCCGGAGTGGACCCCGCCCCGCTGTAGCACGGCGATCTTCCCCGAACGTACCCACAACCGTCAACGAGCCATGGCCCACGGAGAGTGAGGGTCCGTCGAACCCCCGCCCCACGCGCTGGTGCTCAAACCTCCCCGGCAACGACGAGTTCGTCGGCCTGGCGACCGATCTTATCGGCGGCACGTCATAGCCCGCCCGGCCACCGGGCGAGCCCACCCCCGAAGAGCAGGCGGAACTCGGCGCCCCGGCGGTGAAGTCGCGCCTGACCAGATCGGAGATCGGTCCGGCCGCTGGCAGCCGGCTCCCGCGGCCTCCTCGAACACCTCTCACTGCTGACCGGCATTTCCTGGATCATCGCCGTGGGTGTTCATCTGCTGCGCAGGCACGTTCCTGGGGACGGCAACACATCTGCGGGCACCGAGGGCTCGGGACCTACCCGTTCTCCAGCGACCTGAGGCTCAGCAGCGATCAGGGGGAGCTTGTCACCTTAAGTGTGTAAAACCTTACTCTGAGTAATGAAGAGTGTTCTTTGCCTGGTTTACTTGATCCTTCCCGGGTAGGCGATCTCGAGCTCGTTGAGCGCTTCACGCCAGCCGAAGGTGCGCTGCCCCTCGGTGAGACGGGCGGGCTGATCGTTGCGCTTGCCCTCTTTGGCGCGGTTGGCGAGCCGTTGGCGGGCGCGTTTGTCCTCGATGTTGATGATGGCGAGCCACAGGAGCTTGACCACGGCGTCGTCGCCGGGGAAGTGGCCGCGGGCCTTGGTGACCTTGCGCAGCTGGTAGTTCAGGCTTTCAATGCTGTTGGTGGTGTAGAGCAGCTTGCGCACCGCCGGGCTGAAGGCGAAGAACGGGATGAAGGTGTCCCAGACGTTGTCGAACACCTTGGCCGCCTGCGGATACTTCGCGCCCCAGGGTGAGGCGGCGAAGTCGGCCAGGGCGTCGAAGGCGGCCTCGGCCGTGGGCGCGGTGTAGATCTTCTTCAGTTCGGCCGCCACCGCGGTGCGGTCGCGGCGGGCCACCGGCCGCAGGGCGTTCCTGATCAGGTGCACGACGCAGCGCTGGAGGGTGGTGTGCGGGAATGCCGCGTGCACGGCGTCTTCGAAGCCGGGCAGGCCGTCGGTGCAGGCGATGACGATGTCGCGCACGCCGCGGTTTTTCAGGTCGGTCATCACGCTCGCCCAGAACCGGGCCGATTCGCCGGCGGCCGCCGCATCGAGCGGGGTCTTGGCCAGCCAGATGCCCAGCACGTGCTTGTCGCCGTCGGTGTCGATGCCGATCGCCAGATAGGCGGACTTGGCCTGCACGACGTGGTTGTCTCTGACCTTGACCACGATCGCGTCCAGGAACACCACCGGGTAGATCGGGTCCAGCGGCCGGCTCTGCCAGGCGCGGGCCTCTTCCAGGGCGGCGTCGGTGATGTTGGAGATGGCCTCGTGCGACAGTTCGACCTCGTAGATCTGGCGCAGGTGGTGCTGGATGTCGCGCACGCTCATGCCGTGCGCGTACAGGCTGATGATCATGTCGTCCAGGCCGCCGGAGACGCGCCCGGCCCGTTTGGGCACCAGCACCGGCTCGAACGTGCCGGCCCGGTCACGGGGCACCGCCAGGCGGACCGGGCCGACCCCGGTCTGCACCGTCTTGGCGATCTTCCCGTTACGGGAGTTGCCCGAGCCGTTGCCGGACTGATCGTGCTTGCCATAGCCCAGATGCGCGGTCAGCTCGGCCTCCAGCCCGCGCTCCAGCACCGCCTTGACCAACTGTCCGAGCATCGAGCCCTCACCGGTCAGCCGCAGCCCGCCCTTGCCGTCCCGCGAGCCGGCCAGCAGCAGGTCCAGCACCTCATCGCCGAGCAACTCCCGCAGCGGAACCTCCACCGCCTCGGACGGGGGGTTCTGCCCGCCATGATGAGAGGCAGCGGCCACTCCGAGCCTGTGGTCGCCCTCCTGAGCCGACCCGCGCGTAGAGGCCAGAGCAGCGGTTCCCCGTGTGATAGACATGATCCACATTCCCCGAATGTCGCGTGGTTGATCTTTACCTTCGATCATCTACCCAGAGTGATCGTTTCCACACTTAGGGTGATACCCCCGCGTGGTCGATCCGTCGTACCTGGCCATACTGCGGACTGTCTTATCGATTTGGGGCATCTACATGGATGCCTCAGCGCCTGCGTCTGAACTGATCCCCATAAGGGAGAGTGAATCCAGTTGATTGTCCGGATCGCACGCTGGTAGAACTCGGCGATGCTGACTGGAAAGCTTGTCCGCCTACGTGCCGTCGAACCCACGGATTTCGAGAGCATATGGCGCTGGAGTCACGACCCCGAGGTGATGCGCTGGATGAGCAGCGGCTATCCCGAGTCGTTCGTGCAGGCGCAGGAGCGGCTGGCAGCGGCGCCGCGCAACAGCTACGAGAACTGCCGATTCATCATCGAGTCGCTCCACGATCAGCGTGCCGTCGGGTTCGTCCGGCTCAGGGACGCCAAGCCGGAGGTCGGGAATGCTGAGCTGGATATCCAGCTTGGCGAAAAGGATGTCTGGGGTCGTGGCTACGCCACTGAGGCGATGCGCCTGATGTGTAGGTACGGCTTCAATGAAATGCGCCTGCACCGGATCACTCTGGACTTCGCAGCAGACAACACTGCCGCGCGCCGCGTTTACGAGAAGGTGGGCTTCGTCGAGGAGGGCCGCGTCCGCGAGTGCTTCCGTCGTGATGGCAAGTGGCACGACATGATCCTTATGGGCCTCCTTGAAGGCGAACTCCGCGACTGATCGGTGGGATGCCTCATGATCGATGAGACTGCCTCAAGTCAGGTGAGACAGGACACCAGGCACCCCCGCCGTCGGCCTAGCCCGTTCCGCCACGCACGCCGACGAAGAGTTAGTTCGGTCAACGGGACGTTCGATGCCCGGTACTGATCGTGGGGCCAGGCGAGCGGCCCCGCCTGGAAGAGATCCGTGAGAACCTCCATGCCAGGATCGCCGAAGCCGAACGGGAAGGATGGCTAGGCGACGTCGAGCAACTAACCGTCAGCCTCGCCGCCACCGATGACAAGATCAGCCAGATTGACGCCAGGGAGCGACGAAAGGACTCGCCGGTGTTCATCGGCATGCCACCGATCGGCCAGCTCGTAGTTCGGGAAGCTGAGAACCGGGACAAGACGGGCTGACTGCATCAAACGCCCTTCAGAACACGATCAAGTGCCGCCCGGCCTGCAGGTCCCCAGTTCGGCTTGCCGCCGGGAAGGCCCCGATCTCCGTTCTGCCCCATGAGCATCAGGAAGAGGCTCTTCATCGGGTCGAGCCGAGATAACGGGAATTCCGGCCATGGATGGATCTTGAGCGCTCTGACCTGCTGCAACGTCGAGGGGGTTCGAGCTCCGCCGTACGACTCGGGGCCAGCCGTACTTCCGAGATGAGCCAATCTCGGAAGTGGATTCCAGGCCGTACTTCCGAGATTCCGCACTCCAGAACTCCGAAACTCGCCCAGTCCACTTCCGAGATCACGAACATGATCGACCGTTGGCCGCTTCCGCTCGTATCTCGGCTCGACCCCTCCGGGGCCGGGCCGCCGGTCCTGTCTATGCTCAAGCCCATGGCACTGGAATGGGAACAGATCATCGTCGACTCCGCCGACCCTGTCGCTCTCGGGCGCTGGTGGGCCGAGGCTCTCGGCTGGGTTGTGGTCGACGAATCTGAGGAGATCATCGAGATCCGGCCTGAGCCGGACCGGATGCCGGGGCTGCTCTTCGTGCCTGTCGCCGAGGGCAAGACGTCGAAGAACCGGCTCCACCCCGACTTCCGCCCCGACGACCAGGAGGCCGAGGTCGCCCGGCTGCTCTCCCTCGGTGCCCGGCGCGTCGACACCGTGCAGGACGAGCAGCACTGGGTGACCCTCCTCGACCCGGAGGGCAACGAGTTCTGCGTCCTGGGTGAGCGGAAGAGCTGAGCGGAAGCACTGGCGGAAGCGCTGAGCGGAGGCCGGCAGTTATTCGGGGCCCTGAGTCGTACGGCGGAGCTCGAACCCCCTCGACGTTGCAGCAGGTCAGAGCGCTCAAGATCCATCCATGGCCGGAATTCCCGTTATCTCGGCTCGACCCGTTCATAGCGGCCAGCCCGCGGGCGCGCCGGATCGCCGCCTCGTCCGCGTGCCCGTACGCGTCGAAGAACCGTGCGGCCGCGCCCGCGGGGAGCAGCACCCACGCGGCGGCGAGGTCCCACGCCGGATCGCCGGCGAACAAGGCAAGTCGACCGGGTTCATCGCCCGCCGCAACGCCGCCGTCGATCTGGGCATGCCCACCTATCGCGACCTGGCCCAGACCTCACCTCCTCTCAGGAGAGCTCCGCTTCGGGACGTGCAGGCAACGGCCTGACAACCAGCAGCATTCATGATCGTTTAGTAGTTCAGAGAAGGCATGTAAGGCAAGCGGGCTTTCGACGAACGTGCCTGACAAGTTATCTAGGGTTGTCAGGCACGTTGGTCACCTGCAGATCTCAAGGATCTCGCTTATGCCCGGCCGCAAAGACCAGCAGTTCGCACACAAAGCAAGCAGTCCTCGTCAGCTTGGTTGACGAGGACTGCTTGCAGATCTAACTAAAGATTTCTATATTGCAATTCGAGTGATCATATGGATGTGGGTCACCATTTCGGGCCAAACGTGAAACCCCAGGTCTGGCCTGGTGATGGGAGGGATGAGTTGGCCCTCCACTGGGCCACCGGCATTTCTGATGTAGTAAACCGTGACCCATCGATCTCTTGAGGACACAAGCCCTATGTTGTAGATGGCCACGTCAAGTACGCCGGTACCTCTAAAGCAGAGATTATGTCCGTCTTTTGTTTTGACCCAGGCGTGGATTTGACCGTCACAAGGCACTCTCCCGACGGCGGCGTGCGCAGGCGCGGCGGTGATTAAGGTCAGCGTGGCCGCCGACAGCGCTACTGCTGCGCCTGCGGTGAGGGTCTTGCGGACGACCTGCAACGTCCGCTTGAGTGTCTGGTTCATACCTGTTCCCTTGTTCGGTGGTTGAGTAGTGCGGTAGGGCATTATCAATAGGGCGGCTGGCACGATCGCCGATCTCGTGCTCGGTGACACTTCACGGGCACGGGCCGCTCACGCTTTTGCCGTATGGGCGGGCATGGAGCCGGACTATCCGCGCGGACTTGGCCAGGAGGTCTCTGGCCACCTGCCGGGGTGGCTGTCTCGCTTCCCATAGGAACACCACGGCTCACGACAGGATGCGACGCCACAGGGTGTCAGAGCTGCCTCAGGCGGGCTGGCCGATCGGCCGGATGGTCAGGGTGTTGAGGTCGACGCCGGCCGGCTGGCCGAGGGCGAAGCAGATGGCCTCGGCGACGGGCTCGGGGGACAGGGCGAAGGGCGGGACGCCGCCTTGCCAGAAGGCGGTGTCGGTCATGCCGGGGTTGACGAGGGTGACGCCGACGCCGCGGCTGGTGGCGTACATCCGCAGGTTCTCCGCCATGCCGGTGACGGCCCACTTGGTGGCGGAGTAGAGGTTGGCGGGGCTGTTCTTCAGGCCGGCGACGCTGCCGATGAGCACCAGCCGCCCGCCCGTGGTCTCGAGGTGGGGCAGGGCGGCGTTGGCCAGCAGGGCGGGGCCGAGGACGTTGGTGAGGACCATGGGCGCCCACAGTTCCGGGTCGCCGTCGGCGATGGTGCGCGGGTGGTCGGCGGGGATGAAGCCGGCGTTGGCCACCGCGGCATGCAGGGCGCCGAAGTGTGCCACGGTGCGGGTCACGGCGGATTGGGTGGCCTGCCAGTCGGCGGCGTCG
Organism: Nonomuraea polychroma; assembly: GCF_004011505.1. NCBI lineage: Bacteria > Bacillati > Actinomycetota > Actinomycetes > Streptosporangiales > Streptosporangiaceae > Nonomuraea > Nonomuraea polychroma. The sequence goes on along the minus strand of NZ_SAUN01000001.1, from coordinate 3,824,267 downwards.
GCGATGATGCCGAGCAGCCGGTCGGGGTGGCCGGTCTCGTCGAGGAAGGACTTGAGTTTGCTCTCGTCGCGGCCGGTGACGGCCACGCGGTGGCCGCGCTCGAGGAGCAACCGTGCGGTGTGGGCGCCGATGCCACTGGTCGCGCCGGTGATCAGTACGGTCTTGCCGGTCATGGTCATAATCCCGGGTGCTGGAGGTCCTGGTGGTGCATCACAGGAGGGCTTCGACGGTGATGGGCGGGCCGATCACCGCTACAAGAGCTGGTCGGACAGGGTCCATCTCCGTGTCGCAGGTCGCGTTCGATTTGCTGATCCCAGGAAACCCGCCTGGCCGGGCGCGAGGCAGAGCGCGTTTATAGGGGGGATAAGTTCAACCCCCTTACCGCCAGCGCCTGCGCGAACCCTGCGGTTACCGTGGGGGCATGGACGACCGGCCCGACCACCGTGCCCAGATCCGGGATTTCCTCGCCACCCGGCGCGCGAAGCTGACCCCGGAGCAGGTCGGGCTGCCCACCAGCGGCCGGCGCCGGGTCCCCGGGCTGCGCCGCGAGGAGGTCGCGGTGCTGGCCGGTGTGAGCACCGAGTGGTACACCCGGCTGGAGAAGGGCCACATCAGCGGCGTATCGGAAGAGGTGCTCGACGCGGTGGCCCAGGCCCTGCGCCTGGATCAGGACGAACGCACCTACCTGTTCGATCTGGCCCACGCCGCCCGGCCCGCCGGTCGCGCGCCTTCGCGCCGCAAGGACGTCCAGGTCCCGCCGCCGGTCCAGTGGCTGCTGGACTCGATGACGATGTCGGCGGCGTTCATACGCAACGGCCGCCAGGACCTCGTCGCCCACAACGCGCTGGCCCGGGCCCTGCTCGCGCCGGTCTTCGACAGCCCTGCCACCACACGGAACGGCCGCGCCAACCTCGCCCGCTACGTCTTCCTCGACCCGGGCTCCCAGCGGTTCTTCGTCGACTGGGACGCGGCCACCGCCGTCAGCGCCGCGCTGCTGCGCGCCGAGGCCGGACGCGAGCCCCACGACCGGGCGCTACGCGACCTCGTCGGCGAGCTGTCCACGCTCAGCACCGCGTTCCGCAGCCAGTGGGCTGCCCACGACGTGCGCATCCGCCACGCTGGCAGCAAGCGGCTGTGGCACCCGCAGGTCGGCGACCTGGAGCTGACCTACCAGTCCCTCGACCTGCCCGTGTCCAGCCGGACGGTGTACGACCTCACCATCTACACCGCCGAACCGGGCAGCACCTCAGAAGAGCGGCTGAAGCTCCTGGCCAGCCTGGCAGCCACCCAGCCGGCATACCCCACCAGCCAGCCGGGTTGAAGCGCCGACCTGCTCACGGCCTGCAGCTCGGGCATCTATAGCTACGGCGAGCCGCCACCCTGACCGGGCCCAGCGGGCATGCATTGAACGGACATCACCACGACCGGAACACCTGAACACCTGAACACGCGTTCACCCCAGCATGCCAGCACACCAGCCAACGTGCCTTACGTGCCTGACAAGATCACATCTCCCTGACCTGCGAGAAGATGCGAACAACCCCAGATAACGATGGCCGCGTCGTCGCCGCTGGCCAGCACGACGGGCACACCGTAGGAGCCGGCCAGCAGGGTGTTGATGCCGATCTCGCCGTGTGAAGCGCCGTTGATGCGCACGTCCAGGACGGCCTCGGCCATGGTGTGGGCGAGCACCGCGCCGCCGACGCCGGCGCGGGCGTGGTAGCCCACGAACATCGCCGCGTGGGCGCCGGCCTGCAGGCCCGCGAGGATGCCGAGTTCTCGGGGTTTGCCGCGGATCAGCCGGGCCCGCCGGTCCAGGTCCTCGGGCAGGATGTTGCGGTAGGGGCCGTGGGCGTCGGCCACCAGCACCTCGGCCGCCGGTTCGGCCTCCAGCACGCCCGCCGCTCGACGTCGTCGCGCTGTGGCACGCCCGCGGTCATCTCTCGCACCCAGGCGATCAGCCCACGCAGCCCAGCCGGGCGCTTGGGTGCTGCTGCCGGCCACGACTCGGGCAGCGGCTTCCACAGCAACCGCACCAGCATGCAAGCACCGTAACGCGCCTCGGAGTTCCTGCCGTGGGATCTGCCGGGTTGGTCTGACTGCGTCCAGTTCCCCCCGTTGGTGATGAGCTTGTCGAGATCACTGCAGACGGCTACACGGCGGACCGACAAGAAAGGCGGACGCTTCAGAAAACCTTCGTTTTTTGAAGATCTTGAAAACGGGCCGACGAAGGCCTCCCAAGCCTTCAAAAACTCCTGTCACTTTTCGAAGTCGTGTGCACGGCTGTCCTGGGCCTTCCGGGATCTGTGCAGAGGACTACGAACATCCGGTGCGTCCATAGTCCTGTGCGCTACTGTGCGTTTTGTTCCGTACTCGTGTGCGCGACGGTGAGGTCCTGGCATGGACAGCGGGCGGGCGCAGATCGTCGAGCGGGGCGTGCTGACCGCCCCGGATGAGACGTGGGACGTGGCGGTACGCCGGGCCGAGGTGATCGGCCGGCTGGCCGCCGGGCCGCGGGTGGGATGGGCGGCCGCGGACGCGGCGGCGGCCGAGTTGGGCCTTTCGCGGCGTCAGGTGTACGTGCTGCTGGGGTGGTGGCGTGCGGGTGAGGGCGTCGTCTCAGATCTGCTGCCCCGGCGCTCCAGCGGTGGCCGGAGGCTCGGCCGGGTGCCGGCGGCGGTCGAGACGGTGATGGTCGAGGTGATCCGTTCGCGGTATCTGAACCGGCAGCGGCGCTCGGTGGCGGCGGTCTACCGGGAGGTCGTACGCCGGTGCCGGGCCGGCGGGCTGCCGGTCCCGGCGCGCAACACCCTGGCACGGAGGATCGAGGTGCTGGATCCGGCGGCGGCCGCCGCGGCGCGGGAGGGCGCAGACGGGGCGCGCCGTCTGCGTTCGGCGGGCGGGGAACCGCCGAGCATCGAGGGTCTGCTGCAGCAGGTGCAGATCGACCACACGCCGGTCGATCTGGAGGTGGTCGATGAGTGGCATCGGCTGCCGATCGGCCGCCCGTACGTCACCGCGGCGATCGATGTGGCCAGCCGCTGCGTGGTTGGCCTGGTGGTCACGCTGGAGGCGCCCTCGGCGCTGTCGGCCGGGCTGTGCCTGGCGCACACGGTGTGTGACAAGCGGCTGTGGCTGGAGCGGCTCGGGATGGAGGCGGTGGCCTGGCCGATGAGCGGCAAGCCGCAGGAGATCTACGTGGACAACGCCGCCGAGTTCCGCAGCGAGGCGCTGCGCCGGGGCTGCGCTCAGCATGGGATCACGCTGGCGTACCGGCCGAAGGGCATGCCGCACTTCGGCGGCGTCATCGAGCGGCTGATCGGCACGATGATGCAGATGGTGCACGAACTGCCCGGCACCACCTTCTCCAACGCGGCCGAGCGCGGCAGCTACGACAGCCAGGCCAGCGCGGTGCTGACCGTCGCCGAGCTGAACCGGTGGCTGGCCCTGGCAGTGGCCGCCTACCACGGCCAGGTGCACGCCACGCTGGGGCAGACCCCGGCCGGGCGGTGGGCGGAGGGCGTCGCGGCTGGCGGCCGCCCCGCGACGGTGACCAGCGAGACGGCGTTCCTGGTCGACTTCTTGCCGGTGATCCGGCGGGCGCTGAGGAGGACCGGCTTCACGGTCGATCACGTGCAGTACTACAGCGACGTGCTCAAGCCCTGGATCGCCCGCCGGGATCGGCTGGAGAAGTTCGTGCTGCGCCGTGACCCGCGCGACATCTCCCGGATCTGTGTGCTGGACCCTGACGGGCACGCCTACCTGGCGGTGCCGTACCGGACGCTGTCGCGCCCGCCGATCAGCGTGTGGGAACAGCGCGCCGCGATCGCCCGGCTGCGCCAGGACGGCCGCGCCCAGGTCGATGAGAACGCCCTTTTCGCCATGGTGGAGCAGATGCGGCAGATCACCGAGACCGCGGCGGCCAAGACCCGCCGGGCCCGCCGGGAGGTCGAGCGCCGCTCGGCGCCCCCCGCGCCGCGAGCAGCTTCGCCGGCGCCTCCTCCGCCGACCTCGCCGCCGGCCGAGGGTTGCGCGGACGATGAGCCCGTGCGGCCGTTCGAGGTGATCGAGCAGTGGTGAACAGCGAACCGAAGACCGGGCCGGAGATCGAGCTGGAGCCGGGGCCGGCAGAGGACCTGTCGCACCTGCATGAAAGCGCCCGGCCGGTGGCCCGGCTGCCCGCCGCCGAACGGCTGGCCCGGGTGCGAGCGGATCGGTGGATCGGCTACACCCGCGCCACGCAGGCACTGGACCAGCTGAACACGTTGCTGGGCTGACCGGCCAAGCAACGGATGCCGAACCTGCTGGTGATCGGGCCGACCAACAACGGCAAGTCGATGATCCTGGAGAAGTTCCGGCGCCTGCACCCGCCGACCTCGCACTCGGACCGGGAGGAGATCCCGGTGCTGATGGTGCAGATGCCCTCCGACCCGCACGTGGCCCGCTTCTACACCGCGCTGCTGACCGCGCTCGGCGCGCCGCTGCGCCCCCGCCAGCGGCTGGCCGAACTGGAGCAGATCGCGGTGCGGCTGCTGCGCCAGGCCGGCGCGCGCATGCTGATGATCGACGAACTGCACAACGTGCTGGCCGGACGCGGCGAGGCGCGCCGCGAGTTCCTCAACCTGCTGCGCTTCCTGGGCAACGAACTGAAGATCCCGCTGGTCGGCGTCGGCACCCGAGACGCCTACCTGGAGATCCGCTCCGACGACCAACTGGAGAACCGCTTCGCCCCCTTCGTCCTGCCGCGCTGGCAGCCCGACCGGGAGGCGAGCACCCTGCTGGCCAGCTTCGCCGCCGCCTTCCCGCTGCGCCGCCCCTCCCACCTGGCCACCCCCGGAGATGACCGACTACCTGCTGACCCGCAGCGAGGGCACCATCGGGGAGCTGGCCGCGCTGCTCACCGAGGCCGCCGTCGCGGCGATCGAGTCCGGCGAGGAGGCCATCAACCAGCGCACCCTGCTCATGGCCTCCTACGCCGGCCCGACCGAGCGGCGCCGCAAGTTCGAACGCGAGCTGGTGTGAGGTCCGCGCCTGTGCCGAATGGTGTGCGCCGCTGGCCCGTTCACCCCGAGCCCGGCCCCGGCGAGGCGCTCACCTCCTGGCTGGGCCGTCTGGCCGGGCTGTACCGCCTGTCGGTCGAGCAGCTGCTGACCCATAACCTCGGCCCGGCGTCAGCGCAGCTCGACGTCGTGCGCCTACGCGATGCGGACCTTGACTACCAGGTGCCCGCTGCCGTCTTGCGCGCGCTCGCCGCGCGGACCGGCGTCGCGGTAGGCCGGCTGCGCCGGATGACGATCTCCGGGTGTGTGCCGTGGCTGGCCGACACCCTGAATCCCGCCGACGGCTGGCAGGCCTTCTCTGCCTACGTCCGGCAGGACTCGGTGCTACTGGCACCCGGCCGGGCCGGTTACCACGTCGTCAACCGCTGGGTGCCCTGGCTGCCAGCGCGGAGCCGCCCGTGGCGGACGGCACGACGGGTCTGCCCCACCTGCCCAGCCGACCGCGGCATCCTCCTGCTCGCCGCGCTCCCCCTCATGATCAGCTGCGCGGAACACGGATGCCGTCTGGAAAGAGTCCACGAGGTTCGCCGGGCCCACCGCCACGGCGAGCCGATGACCCCCGGCCCGGTCCCGGACGCCGTTGCCGCGCTGGATCGGCTCACCTTCGAGGGCATCGCCACCGGGAGCGTCACGCTGCCCTCGCGCACGGTGCACGTTGGGGAGTGGCTGCGTCTGCTGCGTACGCTGCTGGACGAGGTCAGCATGGTCGCCTCCCGGGCCGGCCCCGGCTCGGCCGCCATGCTGCACCAGGTCTGGGACGCCGTGGACTTGCCGTTCCGGGCGGGCCTGAACCTCTGGCGGCCGTACGAGCGGCTGAGCCCGTCGCGTCAGGAAGCGATGCTGCAGGCGGCGGCCACCGCAGTGCAACTGGCCGCGGACGGGAGGATCATTCCCGGGGTTCATGTAGTCCCGGGGAAATTTTGGTCGAATTTCGCTGACCTGCACTGATGCCGTCAGGCTCCGTTTGTCGATCACTTCCGCTACGGTTCGTACGGTCCTGGCTGTGACGTGCCGCAGTTAGCGTCGCTATTCCTGCCACGCTTTCGTCGTGTTGGGGTGTCCAGGTCTCGCGGTCATAGGTCTTCGACGTAGTCGGCGGCGATGTCGTCGGGTGGGTTGGTGTACAGGCGCAGGTAGCGGTCGTTGGCGTGGCCGAGGCGGCGCTCGAGTTCGGCGCGGTTGTGGCCGGAGGCCTGCGACAGACCGTAGGCGAAGGTGTGGCGGGCGTCGTGCGGGCGGAGGGTGCCGAGCTTGCGGTCGGGGTCGGGCATCTAGGCGTCGTGCAGGCGGCCGATCTCGCCGACGATGGCGTTGATGGAGCGGGCCGAGAGGCGGCCGTCGGGGTGGCGGGCGGCGATGGAGGCGGCGGACAGCAGCAGCGCGGCCGAGCCGGTGCTGGCGGCGGCGTCGCCGGGCCGCTCCTGGTCAAGGTAGTCGGCCAGGGCCTGGCGGGCGTCGCGGCCAAGGAAGACGGTGCGGCTGGTGCGGCCCTTGCCGCGCACGCCAACGAGGCGCGCCTTCTTGACCTTGCGCAGCCGCTCGGGTTCGGCCGGCTTCAGTTGGTCCAGGTTCAGGCCGACCAGCTCCGCGCGGCGCAGCCCAGTGCCGAACAGCAGGTAGATGATGGCCCGGTCGCGCAGCGGGCGGGCGTGGGCGTGCACCCGGGGCGTGGCGGCGCCGCGGTGACGGGGGCCCTTGAGCTCGTGGAAGGTCTCGATCCGGTCCACGACGTTCTTGACGGTGCGCACCTGAGCGGCGGCCAGCGCTCGCGGCTGCGGGGCGGGCAGCGGCAATGGGGCGACTTTCTTGGTCGGGTCGCCGTTGCGCAGCAGCCCTTCGGGGGCGTGCGCGGTGATCCAGGTGAACAGCGCTGACAGGTGCGCGAGGTGGTTGTTGACAGTCGCTGGCGCCATCGGCGCGGGCGACTTGTCGCGGCCGCGGTTGCCGGCGGTGGCCAGGTGATCGCGCCAGGCGGTGATCTCGCGCGGGGTGACGGTCGAAAGCCGGTCATGCCCGAGGCCGCCCGTGATCCAGGCACCGAAGCGCTCCAGATGCCGGGAGATCTTGGCGGTGACCTCAGCTGAGCGGACTCCACGCACGGCGAGATCGAGGTAGTGCTCCGTCCAGACTGGGAGGCTGTCGTCGGCCGGATCGAGGCGTTCGGGAAGCCCGACCACCTTTCGTGAAGTGATTTCGGCGCGATCCGGCCTGGCGGGCGGGGTAGCCGAGCTGGGGTTGGGGGACGGCATGCGGCCAGATTACTTCACGGAAGGGCCATTTCCTGAAGAGAATCGGCCCGGCGAAAGGTCGTCAGGCCCAGGCTGCATGAGTCGTCGGACGCCCTGCCAACGCTGCTCCGCTATCACCTGCCCGAAGGGCCAACTACTCGACCATTTTTCCGCGGCCGTGGGGCGATGCCGCCGGGCGATCCTGAGTTTTGCTGGACCAGCTTTTCGGCAAATGTGACTTCCGTCTCACAAGGCAACCTGGACAGCGAGTATGCATGGAAGAGGTATGCGATTCGCGATTCAACGAGCGGTGGAAGAACCAGCGCCACCGCCGCAGGGAGCGCCGCCTGCTGCGGCCATGGATGAGGCTGTCGTGGCCGAACTGTTCTTGACTCACCGGCTACACCTGGTCCGGTTGGCGTTCCTGCTGGTGGGCGATCAGGAAACAGCCGAGGACGTCGTCCAGGACGCCTTCACAGCACTGCACCGCCGATGGAGCCGGTTGACCCACCATGATCGAGCACTGCCCTACCTTCGGGCGAGTGTGGTGAACGGATGCCGCATGGTTCACCGGCGCCGGTCCATCATGAGCAGGTTCACCGGCGAGCGGCAGACGCCATTTCGGTCGGCGGAGGCCGCCACGCTGCTCGGCGAGACGCGCCGGGAGGTATCGGAGGCAGTACGCGCCTTACCCCGCCGCCAGCGAGAAGCTGTGGTGTTGCGCTACTACCTCGACCTGTCCGAGGCAGAAATCGCCGAAGCCATGGGAATCAGCCGTGGCACGGTGAAATCGACCGTCTTTCGAGCCCTGAAGGCACTCACCGTCAAACTGGAGGGAAAGCGATGACGTCATGGCTCGAAGATCAGCTCCGGAATGCCCTCACCGCCGACGCCGAGCAGATCCGCCCGGAAACCTTGCGCCCTGCCAAACAGGCGGCGCGAACAAAGACCGTCGTTCCCACGCGCCGGTTCGCCCTGGCGATTCCGCTCGCGGCCGCGCTCGTCGTCGTGGTCATCGGCGCAGGCGCCGCCCTGGTGGCCGGAACAAGCGGAACGACCCCGACCGGGCCTGCAACGCAAACCCTTGGTGGTCCGCGGTTCCTGCTGATCGCCGGCAATGACGGCGTGACGGTCCACGACGCCCGCAACGGGAAGGTGGCGAGTCGACTCGGTCTGCCCCCGACCCCGGAGGGAAGCTTCCGGGAGCCCGGCGGATACCTGCTCGCGGGCGCCGGAGATGGTGAGACCTTCTATGTCGCCCAGAGCGTGCGGTCCCGCGAAACTCAGGTAAGCAGCACGAGGTTCTACCGGGCTCGGGTCGATGAACAAGGCAAACCAGTCGAGTTGGTTCGGGACGTGATCCCTGAGGTGTTCGGTACGACAGCGAGCTCCCTTGCCGTTACCAGTGACGGCACTCGACTTGCCTACAGCCTCGATGGCAAGGTGTGCGGTCAAGGGAAAACGTTGCGCTTCTGCCCCGGGGCCCAGCTCACGGTCGTCGATCTGCCCGCGGGAACGACACGAACATGGACGACCAACGCAGAGCAGATCCAGAGCCTTTCCTGGGCGGCCGATCGTCGCACGCTCGGTCTGGTGGTCAAATCTGAGGCTCGGGTTCTGGACACGACCGCCTCCGGCACCACCCTCGCGACCAGTCAGGTCATAGCTCCAGGAAACGATGCCACCGCCTCGACGATCCACCCGGACGGACGCAGCATGCTGATCGGCCACATCCAACTGGCCGACGGCCGGCAACCGCATCGCTACACCATAGACGAGTACTCCGTCCCGGACGGACGCAAGATCCGCACTCTGGTGAGCAGAAGCCACGACGGCAACAGCATCGCGCGCTGGAACCTGATCCGTTACGACGGCACCGGGAACCATCTGCTGCTCGCGGGGAACTTCGCTCCACTGAGCAGGGTCGACGACGGACGGGTCACGTCCTTGATCCCCCTCGGATCTCCTGATGCCCTGGGATTCCTACCAGAGATCCATGCGGCCTGGTAACCAGCCCTTGACGGGTGGGGGTCGGGGACAATGCCTTGGTTCGGTCCTCGCCCCCGCCTGTGAGATGAGCGACAAGGAATAGTGCGCATAAGCCTTACGGCGACTCCGCAGCTGCCAGAGAGCGCCGACGTCGCTCCACGAGGAGGAAAAAGACGACGATTGAGCCGATACTCGCGGTAGCCGCTGTCCATACGATCGTCCTCCCTATGGTCTCGACCACCTCGTTCCTGCCAGGCGGGAGCACGACCATCTGTACGGCGGCGCCGACCGGCACGGTCAATCGTGCGAGCAAACCGATCGCTCCCGATCGCTTGACGCACGCGCCAACAGCACCCAAGGGGGCTCCGAAGACAACACTGGCGAACAACCAGGGCCATTCGAACTCGTACCAAGGCAGCAGCCCACCGCTACGGATGGTGTCCACGATGCTGTAGGCGACCGTGGCGGCAAGCAGGACCAGTGCGCCAGCGGTAGCACCGCCCAGCGCTAGCGCTGCAGGGCTGCTCTCTCTGGCGCGTGTGACCAGCCACCCCACTGCGACCGCCAAACCCGCCCACGCCCAGCCGGAGTCGAGCAGCACGCTCATGATTTCCGCGATTGACCACCCGGTGGTGGTATAGGCATGGTTTTCAAGGTCGGCGTAGCTGTGGGAGAGGGCGTTCACGAGGGAGGTTGCCACGCCGAATCCCGCTCCGACCACCAGGGAGCTCACCAGGATCTCTACGGGACGCGTCACACGTGGGCGGTCCTGCCATCGACTGCCACGCTGCTGATCGTCAGTCACGATGCCTTCCTACCGTAAATCACGACGCCGTAGGCACGGGGCCACGGCGCCGCTGCTCCTCCCACGCTCCTTCACCTCCCGGCATGCACCTCGCGCCTCCCTGTGCGGGCAGCCCGTCGGCTCCGCGAAAGGGCCGCACGGAAGCGGAGGTCACATCCGATCCAGGTCCGCCACCGCCGGGCGCAGCGGTCTCCAGCCGCCGCCGTCCAGTTTGGCCAGCTCCGCCTCGACGTCCACGGTGATCAGGCCGAAGAAGTTGATGTTCTCGCTGTGCGCCGGGGAGATGTGGGCCAGCAGTTCGTCAGGGACGTCCCGGCCGGCTGCCCGTAGTTGCCGCACGGCGAGCGAGTAGTACTCGGTCGTCCAGGTGATGACAGAGTTGGTCAATACGGTCAAACACCATGCCTGGTCGGTCTGGTCGGCCAGGGCCGGTTTCGTGATGGCGCCCTGTTGGGCGTAGTGCAGGTCGCGGCGCAGCGCGTGCAGGCTCTCGCCTTTGTTGAGCTGGCGGGCGATCTTGCGCCGGTAGGCCGGGTCCGACAGGTACTTCGCCGCGTGCAGGGTGCGGCGCAGCATGCCCCATTCCTTGAGCGCTGCGGTCAGGGTGTTCTGCCGGGAGGCGGCCGACCATTTGCCCACCACCAGCGAGGCGGTGGCCTGGCCGTACTTCAGCGATCCGGCCATGCGTAGCAGGTCGGGCCAGCACTCGGTGATGAGGCCTTCGTTCCAGCGGGCTGCTCAGCAGCGGTCCGGCGTGTGGATATCGCTTGACTGTCTCGGTGGGCGTCTCGTTCTGGATCAGAGTGATCTTGCCGAGGTCGCGGATGCGCGGGGATAGCAGCTTGCCCACCAGGTCGAACAGGGCAAAGTTGATCAGGGTGACGCCGTGGGTATCGGTCGCGTGTTCGAACAGGGGCAGATCGGTGGCGTTGCCTAGGAAGTCGTCCAGCACGAAGTGCGCCTCGCGGGCGCTCGGCACGATGATCTTGGTTCCGAAGGTGGAGTGCTGGTCGGACACGTGCGTGTAGGTGGACAGCACCTGGCCGCCGTGGATGGTCAGGTCCCGGGCGGTCGTGCTCTTGCCGCGGACCGGGAAACGCTGCCCGTCCGAGCTCGACATCGTGCCGCCGCGGAACACCTGTGACAGGTCCAGTCCGTGGTGATGGTTGACGATGCAGGTGTTGGCCTCGCGCAGCGTCTCCTCCCGCACATACCACTCCTGCGTCCAGCGCAGCACGTCGTAGGGGATGCCGCAGGCCTCCGCCATCCTGGACAACCCCAGATTCGTGGCGTTGGCAATGAGCACGCTGAGGATGTTGCGCTTGAGATCGACCGAGCGGGCCTGCTTGCGCCCGCCGGCGTGAGTGAAGCAGTCCAGGAAGTGCGTGCGCACGTCCAGCTCGATCAGCAGGGAGGCGATCGGCGCGAACGGCAGCATCCCGGCCAGCTCCGCCCTCAGCTCCTTGGCCTCGCCCGGCATGTCCTCGGCCGACAGCGGCGGGATGACGAGCTTGTCGTCGTCATCGAGCCGGACCGCGCCGGTGTCGTCCGGCAGCGCCTGGGCCAGCGTCTGGTCCAGCTGCACCAGCGCGGTGTGCAGCTCCTCCTTGCCCTGCTCGATCGCCTCGGCCGCATCAGCGGGCTTGCGCGCCCTGGAAGTCGATGGCCGCCAGCACCGACGGCGACAAGCTGATCGACTGGTGGCCGTCAACGTCGCACACGCTGAGCGGCAACCAGAGCGGGTGCGCGAGGAACTGCTCAAGCAGTGCCGGGCCGAGCGGATCGAGCCGCCCTCACCCGGCCAGGTCACCAGAATGGTCCGCTCGGCGCTGCACAACGCCGAACAGACCTGGTTCGCCCGGATCGCGGCACGACTGGACGCCGAGAAGACGGCCCGCCTCCTCGCCCTGGTCGCCTCCGAACAGGCCCAGGAGGCCGAGGAGCAAGAGCGCGAGGACGACCTGGACGAAGACCAAGGCTCGGTCTTGTCGCTGATCAAGGCGATCCCGGGCAACGTGAGCCTGGACTCCATGCTCACCGAGATCCGCAAGCTCAACGCCATCCGAGTCGTCGGCTTACCCGCCAGCCTGTTCGCCGACGTGGCACCGAAGGTGCTGGCCGGATGGCGGTTCCGGGCCGCGGTGGAATCGCCCTCGCACCTGCGCACGCGGGCCCGTACGATGCCGGAGGCCACCGTTACCCTGCTGGCGGCGCTGCTGGCCGAGCGGGAGCGCGAGGTCACCGACAACCTGGTCGACCTGCTGATCGCCACCGTGCACCGGGTAGGCGCCCGCGCCGAACGCAAGGTCACCGAGGAACTCGTCAACGCCTTCAAGCGGGTCTCAGGCAAGGAGAACCTCCTGTTCACCATCGCCGACGCCTCGTTGACCAGTCCGGACGGCACGGTGCGCGAGGTCGTCTTCCCCGCGGTGCGCGGCGGCGAACAGACGCTGCGCGAGCTGGTGCACGAGTTCAAGACCAAGGGCCCGGTCTACCGGCGCACCGTGCAGACCACATTGAAGGCCTCCTACACCAACCACTACCGGCGCGGCCTGATCGAGCTGCTGGAGGTCCTGGAGTTCCGCTCCAACAACACCGCCCACCAGCCCGTCATCGACGCGCTCAAGCTGGTCAAGCGCTACGCCAACGCCGGCAACACCACCTACTACCCGCTCGGCGAGACCACGCCCGAGCACAAGGGCACACTCAAGGACTGGGCCGACCTGGTCTACCGCACCGACACCCGCGGCCTACGCCGCGTGGCGCGCATGGTGTACGAGGTGGCCACCTTTCAGACCCTGCGGGAGCAACTGCGCTGCAAGGAGATCTGGGTCGTCGGCGCCGACCGGTGGCGCAACCCGGACGAGGACCTGCCCACCGACTTCGAGGCACGCTGCGCCGAGCACTACCGCGAGCTGCGCAAGCCCCTGGATGCGACAGAGTTCTGCGACACCCTTCGCGAGGAGATGACCACCGCCCTGACCGAGCTGAACGACGCGCTGCCCTCCCTAAAGTGGCTGGAGATCAGCGATCGCAAGGCTGGGGCGATCAAGCTGACGCCGATCGAGGCCGCCGACGAACCGCGGAACCTGCGCCGGATCAAGAACGAGGTGGCCCGCCAGTGGAGCGCGGTCCCGCTGATCGACATCCTCAAGGAGGCGATCCTGCGCACCGGCTGCCTGGCCAAGGTGACCGCAGCGACCGGCACCGGCCACATGAGCCCCGAGGTGCTCGCCGAACGGCTCATGCTGGTCATCTACGCCTACGGCACCAACTGCGGCATCCGACAGATGATCTCCGGCGTGCACGCCCACAGCGAGGAAGACCTGCGCTACGTCCGCCGCCGCTACCTGACCCCGGAGGTGGCCCGCACCATCGCGGTCGAGATCGCCAACGCCACCTTCGCCGCCCGCGACACCGGCCTGTGGGGGCAAGGCTCGACCGCGGTCGCCTCCGACTCCACCCACTTCCGCGCGTGGGACCAAAACCTGTTCACCGAGTGGCACTCCCGCTACGGCGGCCGCGGCATCTTGGTGTACTGGCACGTCGAACGCGGCTCGGTGGTTCGCGGATCCGGGCCAGCGCACCGACCTGCGCCGCCGCCTGGGATACCTCCCGCAGGCCCCAGGCTTCTACCCTCACTTCACGCTCTTCGAGCTGGTCGAGTACGTGGCGATCCTCAAGGAGCTGACGGATCGGCGCGAACGCCATCGGGAGGTGCGGCGGGTCCTCGCGGAGGTCGACCTGATCGACCGTGCCAGAACGAAGGTCCGCAAGCTGTCCGGTGGCATGAAGCAGCGTCTGGCCCTGGCCCAGGCGCTGCTCGGCGAGCCCGATCTGCTCATCCTGGACGAGCCCACGGTCGGCCTGGACCCCGAACAACGTATGCGGTTTCGGGCGCTGGTCTCCCGGCTCGGCGAGAGCTGTACCGTGCTGCTTTCCACCCACCAGACCGAGGACGTGGCCGCTCTGTGCGAGCGCGTGATCGTGATGAACGGCGGGCGCGCGGTGTTCCAGGGAACTCCGCGTGAGCTCGCCGCCGTCGCGTCCAGCCAAGTGTGGATCTCCGATGCGTCTCCCTCCGATTCCCGCTTGTTCTGGCGGACCGCGGATGGCCGCTACCGCACTCTGGGAGACCGTCCGCCGGGCGCGGCGCCTGCCACGCCGACGGTGGAGGACGGATACCTGCTGCTGCTTGGCGAGCCGGTCGGGGCGGAGGCATGATCTTTCGTTCATTGTTCCTGTTCGAGGCCCACAGGTTGCTGCGCAGCCCGATTCTGTGGGGTGCCGCCGTACTCTGCCTGGGGTTGCGGCTCATGGCGACCTGGCCGTGGCTGCCCGATATGAGTGTCGATCCGACGAGCACGTCGGGCGCGATGCTGCTTCTTGCGGTGGCGGTGATGACCACGACCAACCTCGCGACATCCCGGGACACCCGGAACGGCATCGCGGAGATGCTCGAAGCGCTTCCCGGCCGCGCTAAGGAGCGGACCAAGACCGCGACCTTGGCGGCCCTGGTCGTCGGTACCGGGATCGCGCTGCCCGTCATGCTCTGCTATCTGCTGGTGCGGCTGGCCATGGGCCCGGTCGCGGGCGTATTCGATCCCTTCGAAGCACTGGGTGGAGTGCTGGCCGTGCCCTTCGCTGCGGCCCTCGGCGCGATGCTCGGCAGGTGGACTCCCTGGTTGGTCGCCGTTCCCGTGACGGCCTTCCTGATCGGTGCTTTTACATGGCTGAACAGTCAGCAGAGCGGTTACGGGAGCTGGTTTCTGCCCGTGGTGCTCTTTCACGGACCCGACTGGCCGCAGCGCCCATCGGTGTTGCACGTCGTCTACCTCCTGGCCGCCATCGCGCTCTTCGCGGCCCTGGCCCTGCTCCGGCACGGGGCCAGGCCGGTGCGCCTGATCACAGTCCTCACCGCCGCGGCCGTGACGGTGCCGGCGGGGGCCACCGCGACCGCCGCCGCTCCAGGGGAGGAGATCAACCGCCGATTTATGCAGGGGACTCCAGCCGCGGTGCTCGGCGACATGGATCCCACGGTCCGGCAACGCTATTTCGGGCCAGACGCTCAGCGGTGCGAGAAGCACGATGCCATCACCTACTGCGCCTTCCACGACTACGCCACTTGGATCCCGTCGTGGGTGTCGGCCGTAAACCCCGTGGCCCAGGCGCTGCCCCCAGCGGAGCGTGACCGGCTACCAGTCGTCCGGCAAATGACCGACAGCTGGTTCAACGCGGACGGCGATGAGGAGCAGTCCATCCGCACATTCATGATGTGGGGACGAGCCGGAGCCGAAGACGACTATCGCGCCGTGCTCGCCTCCCAGATCATTCGCTCCGTGCTGGGACTGCGACCGCCGAGGACGGGCTGTGACATACGGGGTCAGAGCAGGGCACTCGTGGCGCTGTGGCTGCTCGGCCAGAGCATCGCGCCCGGTGCGCCCGAGGACCGGGAGATCCAGATAGCCTCCTCCAGCTTCATGCCAGAGCAGTCCCAGCTGGGCATGATCCGGTACGGCGCGGCCGAACTGGGATATGCCCGCAAGCTGCTCGCGATGCCGGATGCCCGGCAACGAATCTGGACACATTGGGACACCCTGCTCAAGTCCGAAACGACGGTCGAACAAGCGCTGCCCCTGCTCGGCCTGCGCCCGGAGTTCACCGCCGAGCCCGTGAAGGGGCAGCCATGCTCGTGATCCAGCTGATCAGGCCGATCGTGCGGGCGATCGACTGGATTCCCCTCGCGGTCACCGGAACGCTCGCCGTGGTCATGGCCTCAGTGATCGAGGCGGGTTCCACGTTAAGCGTCGGAACCGCTTTCACCCTGCTCAGGATGATGGGGGTGATGTTAGGCGCCGCCGCCGGATTCGCCGTGATCGACGAGATGACGGCAAGTACGGACGCGACCCCGGTGCCCCGCCAGTGGCTGCGCTGCGGCTTCGGGGGCCTTACCGCAGGACTGTTGTGGGGGATGGCGTGCGCCATCGCCGCAACCAGACTGCCCCAGGGTGGACAGCTCAGAGTGGCGGGGATGGCGGTGGAGGCTGCGGTGTGCATCGCGATCGGCCTACTGACGGCATCGATCGCCGGGCGCATGCACCAGGGCAAGGCGGCCGCCCTCGCGGGCATGGGCAGTCTGCTAGTGATCGTCTCGGTGAGCCTGGTTCTGCGCGGACCGTACTGGCCCTGGCTCTATCCGGACGAGGAGAACTGGGAGATCGTGCACTACGGGTGGTTGGCCGTGCTGCTGCCCGTGCTTGTCGCGCTGAACTGGGCGAGCCGGGATCTACGCTGAGGAGACGCGCATAGGGTACTTCAGCGGGCCTCGGGCGACTCGACCGCATTACCGGAGTCGCCCGGTCAGCTCCCTGCCGCATCTCTGCCACCCCATCCCGATGGCGTGCCGCGGCGAGGAACCGGGCTTGACCACAACGCCGATCCCAGCTCAGATGCGGTTTGGCGGCTCATCGCATGCTTCTTAACGGCACCCCAACAACCCCGCGGCCACACAAAGTGGCGACGATTACTCATCGTTACTTTGCGGCTGGTGACGCGGACCCGAGCGGGGGCCCACAGGGGCATCGACGGCACCGTACGGAAACTGAGCCCGCGACGACACGGCCTCGACCTCACCGTGCAGGCGAGCGAGATCCACGGCTTCCTCGGCCCCAACGGGGCAGGAAAAACAACCACATTACGGATCCTCCTCGGGCTGCTGCGCCCCGACTCCGGGCACGCCGAGCTCCTCGGCGGCCACCCCTGGCACGACGCGGTCGAGCTGCACCGCCGCCTGGCGTACGTGCCCGGCGACGTGGCACTGTGGCCGAACCTGTCCGGCGGGGAGATCATCGACCTGCTCGGCCGCCTGCGCGGCGGCCTCGGCCCGAGCCGCCGAGCCACTCTGCTGGAACGCTTCGACCTCGACCCCACCAAGCTTGCTGGGCATTGGTTCGCTACTCTGTGGTACCGTGTAGTGGTACTCGGTGCTACAGGGTACCAGGAGAACCGAAGAGGACCCACGATGGACGACCTGACGGAGATGCTGAAGGGCACGCTTGAGGGCTGCGTGCTTGAGATCATCGGCAGCGAGGAGACCTACGGGTACGCCATCACGCGCCGGCTGAACGAACTCGGCTTCGCCGATGTCGTCGAGGGGACGGTTTACACCATCCTGCTGCGGCTGGAGAGGAACGGGCTCGTCCAGGTGACGAAGCGACCGTCCGGGCTGGGCCCGCCGCGCAAGTTCTATGCGCTCAACGACGCGGGGCGCGAAGAACTCGCGAAGTTCTGGGCGAAATGGGAGTACGTCTCATCACGGATCGACAAGCTCAGGGAGGGCGGGAGATGAACTTCTGGGAGACCATGACAGGCAGCGATCTCACCAGGGAATGGAAGGCGTTCGAAGCTCGGGCCGGGGCATTGCCGGCCGACTACCGGGCGGCGTGGGAAGAGATCAAGGCCCACCTCTTCCCCTACGGGGACTTCACGGGTCGAAACCTGATGCCGATTCTCGACGGTGCTCTGGGGCTGCTCGAGGAGACAGCGTCCGATGGGCAGAGCATTCACGAGGTGCTGGGTGACGACATCGAGGGCTTCTGTGCGGCGCTGGCCGGCGGAGAAGGGGCTCGGTGCTATCGCGATCGGTGGCGCGAGCAGCTGAACAGGAACGTCGCAAGGAAATTGGGCCGGCTAGGAGGCTGACGTGGGCATCCAAGACATCATCGAGGGCAAGAAGCAGTGGCGGGCGCACATGGCGCGGGTCAAGGCGCTCCCGCCGGACTATCAGATCGTCTACAAGGAGATTCAGAGGTACCTCTTCAAGGTTGGACCGATCGACTTGCTTGACGGGCCCCTGCTCTCAGGGATCATCGATTTCTTCGAGGAGGGCGTCGCGGCCAACAGGGGAGTCCTGGAACTCATCGGCAACGATGTCGCTGCCTTCTGCGACGACCTGATCAAGGACTCGCGCACCTACGCGGACATCTATCAGGAGTCCATCAGCGGGAAACCCGGCACGGCCGAGAAGTAACACCCGTCGACCGGTGCTGGCGAAGTTCTTTGATGGGTGAGCCCATCACGTGGGACGAGCTCGCGCCGGTGCTGCGGGTCGGCGACCGCCGCGCCGCCCAGCGCCGCCACGCCCGCCTGCTGCAGGCCGCCCGCGACCGCCAGGCCCTCGACGCCGGCGAGGACCATTTGCGTGGCTTCTGCGAGTAGGCGCCGTCCACTTGGACGGGCCCCCGGGAGGGTGCTGGAACACCCCCTCCGAGGCCGCGCCCGCTACACCAGAGCGCGGCGAACGGAACCCGATCCACAGCCCCCAGCGTCATCTCCCGGTGCGGTACGCTCTCGCGGCCCACGGCCGGCGACGGCGTCCGCGAGGGCCGCAGCCAGGTCTCCGTTGTATGTAGTGTGCGGAAATGACAAGAAGCGAGCGACTCGCGGACCAGCTGGACCGGCACTGGCACAAGAACCTGCGGCCGCGGCTGCACGGTCTTGCCGATGAGGAGTACTTCTGGGAACCGGTGCGCGGCTGCTGGAGCATCCGCCCACGTGGCACGTCGGCCGCACCGATGTCGGCAGGTTCGGGGGAATGGACGATGGACTCCGCGTCCCCTGACCCGGTGCCGGCGCCGGTGGCCACGATTGCCTGGCGGCTGGCGCACATCATCGTCTCCTGCCTGGGCTATCGGGTCGGATGGCACTTCGGCGGCCAGGACGTCGACTCCCAGACATTCGCCTACGCGGGGACCGCTGACGAGGCGCTAAAACAGCTCGATGAGATGTATGGGAGATGGAACGCGGGGGTCCGCGAGCTCTCGGACGCTGACCTGGATAATCCGCCCACGGTGGGTCCCGAGCGGTTTCCCATGGAGGGCATCGTCCTGCACGTCAACAGGGAGCTGATCCATCACGGCGCCGAGATTTCCCTGCTGCGCGACCTCTACCGCTGGCAGGACGGAGCCGTACCGCGCCGAATATGACTTTCCGGTAACCGGCGATCGAGCTTCGGAAGCCTACGTGGACTCCGTGACGCTCCGTGGCTGCGAGCTTCAGTGAAGCTGCGCCCTCTTGAAGTAGCTGGTCAGGGTGGTGGCGTGAGGGTCGTTCGGGGTGGTCATGCTGGTGTTGGGCGGATGTCTCGGGTGTAGATCATCTGTCAGCGGGCTTCTTCGAGGTTCGTCAGGACGAACAGGCGCGCAGCAGGCCGGTCGCGCGGGCGGGATCGGTGCGGAGCTTGGTGAGGATCCGCCAGTTCTTGATTGGTTTTCGTCACACAATTCCAACAGCCGCCGGGGGCACCTTGGTTACGCCCTGCCGTCCGTGCGGCCGGTCACGGGCGGACGGTGAACTTCCCGTCGGGCCGTTTGTGCAGCCAGCCGCGGTCGGCCAGCTTCCCGCGTAGCGGCTCCAGCTTGCCCCGCACCCCGGTGCCCACGCCCAGCGCCTCGCCGATCTGCCGGGTAGCGACCGGACTGCCGGCCGCCCGCACGGCAGCCAGGATGCGCTGATACTCCGCCGGCAACGCGGACTCCAAAACTCCCGGCCCACGCTCCGGGACCACCCTCACTGCCCGACCCGCCACCTGAACCACCGGCGATCCGGCCTGGGCCCGCTCGTCGGCGAGCTGCTCACTCATCCGCTGCCACACCCGCTCGGCCACGGCAAGCTCATCCCGCTCGGCCCGCACCTCCGCCAGCTGCTTGACCAGCTGTTCTTTGAGTCCGTCCAGCTCCGCACGACGCGCGGCGATCCGTTCCTGTATCTCGGGGTCCATCATGCGCCGGAGCGTACGAGCGGCGCCGATCCCGACGGACGAGAACCCGCAGAACCAACCCTGCCAGGCGATCTACACCTCAGACTGCCGCCCAGCACCAGCACGAGCACCCCGAACGACCCTCACGCCACCACCCTGATCAGCTACTTCAAGATGGCGCAGCTTCCATGATCGGACGCCCTCTTCTGTCGATGGCAGGAAGTTGAGACATCGACGTTCGTGCCGGTCGGCCACGGTCGCATCTCCCAGGACCCGACGGCGCCAAGTCATCGTGGCCGTCGAGTGCCGAGGGGTTCGCCTCGGCTGGGTCAGATCCGCGCCTCAGCTCGTTTGGCACGTGCGGCCGGGACATCAGGGTAAAGAATTATTGACATCATGTCTGCGCTGCTTTACATTGGCAAATGTCAAAGTTTTTGTACATGGGAGTGGGACATGTCCTCCGAAGAGAAACGTTCGTGGATCTACGTCGTGTTCGGCGTCAGCGTCGCCGCCGTCTACTTCGTCACCGTCCTGTCGAAGGTGCCGGGCGCGGACGTCGCGCGGATCGCCTATGTGCGGCCGATGCTCATTGCCATCGGTGCCGGGATCGGCCTGGGCATCGTCGCCAGCATCGCAGCGGCCATCGCCTCGCCGAGGGAGGCCGGCCGGACCGACGAGCGCGACCGGCAGATCCACCGGCTGGGCGAGTACGTCGGGTTCTACGTCATGAGCATCGCCGCGATCGTCCCGCTCGCCCTGGCCATGGCGGAGGCCGCCCACTTCTGGATCGCCAACGCGCTGTACCTGGCGTTCGTCCTGGCCATGCTCGCCTCGTCGATCACGAAGATCGTCTTGTACCGCCGGGGCTTCTAGCCATGGTCAAACCCACGAAGGTCACGAACTCGATCCGAGCCCTGCGGTTCGCGAACGGCGAGATGACGCAGGCGGAGCTGGCCGACCGCGTCGGGGTAACCCGGCAGACCGTCATCGCCATCGAGCAGGGCCGCTACTCGCCGTCGCTGGAGATGGCCTTCCAGATAGCCCGCGTCTTCAACGTGACGCTCGACGACGTCTTCCAGTACCCCGACTCCGAGGACTAATCACCCACAACCGCACCCGGCGCGCGAGAGATCGCCTCGCGGGCCTGGCCCGTCACGCCCGAAATCAAGGAGCAAGCCGTGCACGCCCCTCAACGCCTCGCCCGTATCGCGGGACTGCTCTACCTCATCGTCGGCATCGGCGGCGCCTTCGCCGAGATCGTGCGCGTCACGGTGTACGAGGCCGGCGACGCCGCCACGACCGCGAAGAACGTCGCGACCCATGCCGGCCTCGTTCGGGCCAGCGTCGTGGCCGACCTCGTCACTACCGTGACCGGGTTGTTGACGGCCATGGCCCTGTACCTGCTGCTCAAACACGTGCACGCCAACGCCGCCCGGGCGATGGTGGCCTTCCTGGCGGTCGCTGCCGCCATGATGGCCCTCAACCTGGCTCACCAGTTCCAGGCGCTGCACGTGAGCGACGCCGCCTACACGAGCGCCTTCGGCGCGCAGGGATCCGACGCACTGGTGCTGCTCATGCTCGACCTGCACCACCACGGGTACCTGATGACGCAGATCTTCTTCGGCCTGTGGCTGCTGCCGATGGGATACCTCGTCTACCGGTCGGGCATGGTCCCGCGCGTGATCGGCGTACTGCTGATGGTTGGCTGCTTCGGCTACCTCGTCGACACGTTCGCCCGGTTGACCGCCCCCGACCTGGGCGCGGCGCTGAGCCCCTTTGTCGTCACCCCGGCCGCCATCGCGGAGGTATCGATGATCCTCTGGCTGCTCGTGAAGGGCGTCAAGGCCCCGCAGCGCGACCGTCCCGCCACCGTCGCTGCCGCGTAACCCTCACCGCGAAAGCGCCGCTGTGGCCGGGTGCGCCGCGCGGAGCCACACTCCGGTCGCGGCGAACAGCAGCGTGGTCATGACGGAGGCATGTCATGAGCGTCGCGGCGATCGGTCCCGCTCGGCCTGACCATGGCGGAGGCTGAGCAGTTCTGGATCGCCAACACGCTGTCCTGTCGTTCGTACCGGCCGCGTTCGTCTCGGCGGTCGTGAAGATCGTCGCCTACCGGCAGGGATTCTAGCGATGGCCAAGCCGACCAGGGTGACCAACTCGATCAGGGCGCTGCGGTTCCCCACGGCGAGATGACGCAGGCCGACCTGGCCGACCGCCTCGGCGTGACCCGCCAGACCGTCATCGCCACCGAACAGGGCCGCCACTCGCTGGAGGTGGCCTTCCAGATCGCCCGTGTCTTCAACGTGCCGCTCGACGACGTCTTCGGCTACCGCGACACCGACACACATCCCCAACCCGGCCCAGCGCGCGAGCCACCGCTTGGCGGGCCCGGACCGCCACACCCAAAACGACCCGCCACCCCACGAAACCGGCTCGTCCCCACCGCCGCCTGAGCCGGGCCCGGCCCCACCTCATCCGAGAGGACCACTCCCCATGACCAACCCGACGATCACTCCGGTCACCGTCCGGACGACCACCCGCACGAGCACCCCGACCAGGATCGAGACGACCATGACGAAGACGACGATGATCGCGATCACCCGCGACACCTACTGCGCACCGGCACAGCTCCAGCTGCGCGACATGGCCGTCCCGACCATCGGCGCCGACGACGTGCTCGTCCGCGTCGAGGCCGCCGGCGTCGACCAGGGTGTGTGGCACGTCATCACCGGCCTGCCCTACATGGTGCGCGCCGCCGGTTTCGGGCTACGCCGGCCCAAGAACCCCGTCCCGGGCATGGACGTTGCCGGCCGCGTCGCAGCCGTCGGCGCCAACGTCACTCGGTTCCGTCCCGGCGACGAGGTCTACGGCACCTGCGACGGTGCATACGCCGAGTACGCCCGCGCCCACCAGGACAAGCTCGCCCCCAAACCGGCCACCCTCACCTTTGCCCAGGCCGCCACCGTGCCCATCTCCGCCTGCGCCGCCCTCCAAGGACTGCGCGACGCCGGCCAGCTCACCGCCGGGCAGAGGGTCCTCGTCACCGGCGCCGGCGGCGGCGTGGGCAGCTTCGCCGTCCAGCTCGCCAAGGCCTACGACGCCCAAGTCACCGGCGTGTGCCGCACCGCGAAGACCGACCTGGTCCGCTCCCTCGGCGCCGACCACGTCATCGACCACACCCGCGAGGACTTCACCACCGGCACCGACCGGTACGACCTCATCCTCGACACGGCCGGCAACCGCCCCCTAACCCAGCTACGCCGCGCCCTCGCCCCCCGCGGCACGCTCGTCATCGTCGGCGGGCCCGGAGGCGGACGCGTGCTCCAGGGCGCCGACCGCCAAATCCGGGCGATGCTGCTGTCGCCCTTCGTCGGCCAGCGCCTGACCGGCCTCATGTCCACCGAGCCCGCCGCCGACCTGCATACCCTGGCCGACCTCATCGACTCCGGCGCCCTCACCCCGGTCCTCGACCGCACCTACCCCCTCGCCCAAACCCCCGACGCCATCGACTACCTCAAAACCGGCCAACCCGCCGGCAAAGTCGCCATCACCATCTGACCCCGGCCACCCACCCGCCCGGCCCCCGCGGCCCACCCACCGCGCGGGGCCGACCCACCACAACACCACAAACATCCGCTCGTGTTTACGAAACCGAGCTTGTCACCTGAAGTGGGTCTGTCCAGTGATCGGTGTATCTCGATCTTGACTTGATCTATCGGGTGGTCGGGGTCAGGCGGCCTTCGAAGGTGATGGCGAAGGCGTTCAGAGCGGCCTTCCAGCGGGTGATCCAGCGTTTGCGGCCCTTGCCGGTCGGGTCCAGGCTCATGATCGCCATGTAGACGCACTTGAGCGCGGCCTGCTCGTTCGGGAAGTGGCCGCGGGCCTTGACCGCCCTCCTGATACGGGCGTTGACCGACTCGATGGCGTTGGTCGAGCAGATCACCCGGCGGATCTCGGTGTCGAAGTTGAGGAAGGGCACGAACTCGGCCCAGGCGTCCTCCCACAACTTCACGATCGCCGGATACTTACCGCCCCAGACCTCGGCGAACTCATAGAACCGCTCGAGCGCCGCCGCCTCGGTCGGCGCGGTGTAGACCGGCTTGAGCGCCTTGGCGATGGCGTCCCAGTGCTGGCGGGCGGCATACCGGAACGAGGCACGCAGCAGGTGAACGACGCACGTTTGGACGACGGCCTGCGGCCAGACGGTCTCGATGGCCTGCGGCAGCCCCTTGAGCCCGTCGCAGACCACCATCAGCGCATCAGCGACGCCACGGTTCTTAATCTCGGTCAGCACGTGCAGCCAGAACTTGGCGCCCTCGCCGCCGTCGCCGGCCCACAAGCCGAGGATGTCGCGCTCGCCATCGACGGTGACCGCCATCGCCACGTAGACCGGCCGGTTGGCCACCTGGCCGTCCCGCAGCTTCACATGGATGGCATCGATGAAGATCACCGGGTAGACGGCGTCGAGCGGCCGGTTCTGCCACTCGGCCATGCCGTCCAGCACCTTGTCGGTGATGGTGGAGATGGTCTGCTTAGAGACTTCGGCGCCGTAGACCTCGGCCAGGTGCGCGGAGATCTCGCCGGTGGTCAGGCCCTTGGCGGCCAGCGAGATGACCATCTCATCGACGCCGGACAGGCGCCGCTGCCGCTTACGCACGATCTTCGGCTCGAAGCTGCCGTCCCGATCCCGCGGGACGGTGATCTCCACCGGGCCGACGTCGGTGATGACGGTCTTGGACCGGGTCCCGTTGCGCGAGTTGCCTGTCTCGCTGCCAGCGCGCTCGTGCTTGTCGTAGCCGAGATGGTCGGTGATCTCGCCTTCGAGAGCGGACTCCAGCACCAGCTTGGTCAGCCGGCCCAGCAGCCCGTTCTCACCGACCAGCTCCACCCCTTCGGCTCGCGCCTGGTCGACCAGCCTGGCCACCAGCTCCCGATCCGTCGAGCTCTCCGACTTCTTACGCGCCACCGCGGCGTCCTCCAGGTCGATCTCCGTCGATGCCTGGATCACAGTACTCATCAGGTGCGTTCTCCTTGATCAGGAGTTACACCGAAGACCGTACAGTCCCCCTGAAGTGTGTAAAGATCGTTTCTGGGTGATGGAGAACCCTCTTTACCTGATCCGTCCTGGATAGGCGAGGTCGAGTTCGTTGAGGGCTTCACGCCATCCCATGGTGCGCTGGCCTTCGATGAGGCGGGCGGGCTGGTCGGCGCGTTTGCCGGTCTTCTCCTTCCTGAGCGCGCGTTCGCGGGCGCGTTTGTCCTCGATGTTGATGATGGCCAGCCAGAGCAGTTTGATCACGGCGTCGTCGCCGGGGAAGTGCCCGCGGGCTTTGGTGACCTTGCGCAGCTGGTAGTTCAGGCTTTCGATGCCGTTGGTGGTGTAGAGCAGCTTGCGCACCGGGCCGGTGAAGGCGAAGAAGGGAGTGAAGCGGTCCCAGGCGCTCTCGAAAACGCGGACGGCTTGGGGGTATTTGCGGCCCCATTGGCCGTCGGCGAAGGCGGCCAGCGCGTCGAAGGCGGCTTCGGCGTTGGCCGCGGTGTAGATGGTGCGCAGTTCGGCGGCCACCGCGGCGGCATCCTTGCGGGCGACCGGGCGCAGTGCGTTGCGGATCAGATGGACGACGCAGGTCTGGACGGTGGTGTGCGGGAAGGCTTGGTGCACCGCGTCTTCGAAGCCGGCCAGGCCGTCGGTGCAGGCGATGAGGATGTCGCGCACGCCGTGGTTCTTCAGGTCGGTCATGACCGAGGCCCAAAACCGGGCGCCTTCGCCGGCGGTTGCGGCATCGAGCGGGGTCTTGGCCAGCCAGATGCCCAGCACGTGTTTTTCGCCGTCGGTGTCGATGCCGACCGCCAGATACGCGGGCTTGGCTTGCACGGTGTTGTTGTCGCGAACCTTGACCACGATCGCGTCCAGGAACACCACCGGGTAGACCGCCTCCAGCGGGCGTGACTGCCAGGCGCGGGCCTCGCTCAGCACCGCGTCGGTGATGTTGGAGATGGCCTCATGAGACAGTTCGGTGTCGTAGATCTGGCGCAGGTGGTGCTGGATGTCGCGCACGCTCATGCCGTGCGCGTACAGACTGATGATCATGTCGTCCAGGCCGCCGGAGACGCGCCCGGCCCGCTTGGGCACCAGCACCGGCTCGAAGCTGCCCTCCCGGTCCCGTGGCACGGCCAGCCGGACCGGCCCCACCCCGGTCTGCACGGTCTTGCCGATTTTGCCGTTGCGGGAGTTGCCCGAGCCATGGCCGGCCGGATCGTGCTTGCCATAGCCCAGATGCGCCGACAGTTCGGCCTCCAGCGCCCGCTCCAGCACCGCCTTGACCAGCTCGCCGAGCATCGAGCCCTGGCCGGTCAGCCGCAGCCCGCCCGCCCCGTCTCTCGAGCGCTCCAGCAGCAGGTCCAGCACCTCATCGCCGAGCAATTCCCGCAGCGGCACCTTCCCTTGGTGAAGGGGGGATTTTTCCCCGCCATGATGAGCAGCCCGTGCCAAGCCTCCCGCCCGTTCATGTTCCTGCGCGAAAGCAGTGGTCAGAGCCGATGTTCCTCGTGTGTTCGACATGATTGACGCTCCCCCGAAGCGTTAGATGATCTACCTTGATTCATCTACCCTTAGTGATCACTTCCACACTTAGAGTGATACCCCCACGAAACCGAGCGCTACAGAGCGTCACCGACATCGGCATTGATCGGCCCGTCCTGCCGATGAGCGCGCGACTGATCTTGTGGCGAGAGACCTGGGCAGCGACGTCTGGCGCCTTGTTGTTGTTATTCGGCCGTATAACAACAGTTAGGCGCCAGACGTTGGATCCCGCGGAGGACGCGGTCATGGTCGAGACCGCGGGGCAGGCCCAGGCGTGGAGGGCGGGGGCTGTGTCGCCGGTGACCCAATGGTCGGGCGGCAGGACCAGGCCGATCGGCGAGGGCCGTCGAGCGGTGCGGGATGCGGCGTATTGCTGCGCAGCGGCGCTGGCGTGGGCCACATCAGCGTGCACGTTGAGCGTCGAAGCGACCAGGGTGATGTGCAACAGGCGCAGGACGCGCGGTTGCACGGCGACCAGGTGCAGGTTCCGCCCGCCTCTTCCAGCCGGTCGCGGGTACGGATCAATTCCGCCACCCCGGATGCGCCCTGCAACCGCACGGGCCCGTTCGGAGTCCTGATCACGTGGCCGGGAAAGGATTGGACGGGGTGATGCTCGGGCTTGTAGCTTGCAGTTGACCGTGACACCGCCCGAGGAGGTGAGACCCATGAACGCTGTATCAATGTGGGTGCTCCTCCTTCCCATCACGGTCGGGCGATTGAGGTAGGTGTCGCCGGGAGCGCCTCGCCAACAAGGCACTCCCGAAGGGCAACACCTATGCACTCTCAGCAGGTCACCGCCGAGCCGCCGTCGAACGACAGGGTTGAGCGTGACTCCACGGTGGGCGACGTCCCCAGAGTTCTCTGGTCGCCGGCCTCCGGCGACGATCGCCCGCCCCTCATCTTCGATGTGATCATTGCCGGGTGCGGGCCGACCGGTGCGATGCTGGCCGCCGAACTGCGGCTGCACGATGTACGGGTACTCGTTCTGGAGAAGGAAACCGAGCCCGCGTCGGTCGTCCGCATAGTCGGTTTGCATATTCGCAGTCTCGAGCTGATGGCGATGCGCGGACTGCTGGATCGCATTCTCCAGCATGGAAGACAGCGTCCGGCCGGCGGTTTCTTCGCCGCCATCCCCAAACCCGCGCCCAAGGGCCTGGATTCCGCGTACGCCTACCTGCTGGGCATCCCGCAGCCGGTCATCGTTCATCTGCTCGAAGAACATGCGATCGAACTGGGTACGCAGGTCCGGCGCGGTTGCGCGGTCGCCGGTCTCGAGCAGGACGACGAGGGTGTGACCGTCGAGCTGGCCGACGGGCAACAGCTGCGTTCGCGCTACCTCGTCGGCTGTGACGGCGGGCGCAGTACGGTGCGCAAACTGCTCGGTGTCGGCTTCCCCGGCGAGCCCTCACGGACCGAGACGCTGATGGGCGAGATGGAAGTGGGCGTGCCGCAGGAGGAGATCGCCGCCAAGGTGACCGAAATCGGCGAGACCCATCAGCCATTCTGGCTCCGGCCCTTCGGCGAAGGGGTCTATAGCGTCGTAGTCCCCGCCGCGGGAGTCAGCGACCGCGCGGAACCGCCCACCCTCGAGGATTTCAAACAACAGTTGCGCACCATCGCCGGAACCGATTTCGGCGTGCACTCCCCGCGCTGGTTGTCCCGCTTCGGGGATGCCACCCGGCTTGCCGAACGTTATCGGGTCGGGCGGGTGCTGCTGGCCGGCGATGCGGCACACATCCATCCACCCACCGGCGGACAGGGCCTCAACCTGGGCGTTCAGGACGCATTCAACCTCGGCTGGAAACTGGCCGCACAGATCCGCGGCTGGGCGCCGGAAACACTGCTGGACACCTACCAGGCCGAACGTCATCCGGTCGCCGAGGACGTGCTGGACAACACCCGCGCCCAGATGGAACTGTCGTCCACCGAACCGGGCCCGCAGGCCGTGCGCAGGCTGCTCACCGAACTGATGGACTTCGACGAGGTGAACCGCTATCTGATCGAGAAGATCACCGCGATCGGCATCCGCTATGACTTCGGCGAAGGCCCCGACCTGCTCGGCCGCCGCCTGCGCGACATCGACGTGAAACAGGGCCACCTCTACGGTCTGCTGCATCGCGGCCGCGGCCTGCTGCTGGACCGCACCGAACGCCTGACCGCCGGCGGCTGGTCAGACCGGGTCGATTACCTCGCGGATCCCACTGCGGAACTGGATGTCCCGTGCGTCTTGCTACGCCCCGACGGCCACGTCGCCTGGATCGGCGACGATCAGCAGGACCTGGACGACCACCTCTCCCGCTGGTTCGGCAAGCCCGCCAACTGATTTCGCCTGAGCAACCGAAAGGCGCCCGTGAGAAGGATCGGAACGGCCAGTAGCGACTGACCATCGGAAGGCTGGAAGCAGCATCTGCCGTGGTGCTCTGGCGCCAGGGTCGGCCTGCTCGGAGCCGGAGACGTCGGTGCCTCCGCCCAGCTCAGGATCGACGCGCAGTCGCTGCTCATGGCGATCATCAACCACGAGTACCAGCACGACCGCTGGATCGGGAGGTTCGCACCCGCGACCTCGGCCACGCCCTGCCCGACGACCTCGTCTCCGATCGGATCATCACCATCGACGGATACCTGGTCGTATGCGGACGGAATCCCTGATCCCGTCTGTGCGCCGGTGACGATCATCCGGCTCACACCGCCTCCGCTCCGGCCAGACCACAGCCGCGACCTCGTCCGTTCCTGCCGCGGTAACGAGCTGCTCGCCCTAACCTCGCCGACGCCGTGCTCCGCGTCCTGCCTGACTCGGGCACCCACCGCCACACCGTCGACGTGGCCTACTGATCAGCGTGGGCGGCTGAGGGCGGCCTCGGCCAGATCCGTCCATTTCTCGGCCGAGGAGTGGGGCACGACCACCCAGTCCTTTATCGCCCTGCCCTGCCCCGAGGGGTCGAACAGGGACGCCCCGGCCAGCTGGAGCGCGGCTGTGTGTTCGGGGGTGTCCCTGACCAGCCGGAACACCATCGCGCCGTCGCGCTGCAGGCTCGCGAACACCTTCCCCGCCTGATCTTTGAGCGCGGGACTCCCCATCATCGTGGAGATCCGTACACCCAGGTCGGCCAGCTCGGCGCCGACCTGCTTGAAATCCTCTTCCGCGCTCATCGTCAGTCGGTCCCAAACTCCAT
This sequence comes from Nonomuraea polychroma, assembly GCF_004011505.1. Lineage (NCBI taxonomy): Bacteria > Bacillati > Actinomycetota > Actinomycetes > Streptosporangiales > Streptosporangiaceae > Nonomuraea > Nonomuraea polychroma. Next base: position 3,794,672 of record NZ_SAUN01000001.1, on the reverse strand, counting down.
GGCGGGGTGGTCGAGCAGCTCGTCGTGGTCGGGGCTCTTCCCGCGTGACGCGATCGCCTCGGCCCCGCCTTCCGGCAGAACGGCGATCAGGCTAGTCGTCCTGGCGGCACCGATCAAGGCCGGATGCGGGGTGCCGACCAGAGCGCCGGTCAGGATGGGCTTGGTTTGCCGCCGGACGCCCGGTCGGATAGGAAGCTTGCATGCTAAGAGGTAACAAGGTCGGGCTCAGGGCCCGGTACGAGGACGACATTCCGATCCTGCGGGCCGAGCTCTACGACGACGTGGTCAACTCCTCGCGGGCCGAAAGCCGGCCGTGGCGGCCGATCACACCCGGCTCGAAGGATCCGCGGCTCGTGGTGGACGACACGGAGCAAGGGCACGTGCCGTTCTCGGTCGTGGAGCTGGATGGCGGCACGCTGGTCGGCACCGCGACGCTGTGGGGGATCGACAACCATCACCGGTCCGCGCACATTGGGCTGGGGCTGCTGCCGTCGGCCCGCGGCAAGGGCTACGGCACCGACGTGGTCGCGGTGCTGTGCCACTACGGTTTCGTCGTGCGCGGCCTGCAGCGACTGCAGATCGAGACGCTGGCGGACAACGCCGCGATGTTGCGCTCCGCCGAGCGCAACGGCTTCGTCCGCGAGGGCGTGCTGCGCTCCTCGGCCTGGGTGATGGGCGAGTTCCTGGACGAGGTGCTGCTCGGGCTTCTCGTCCAGGAGTGGAAGCCTGCTTTGAAGGCCGACCTCTGATCTTCGTGTTGGGCTTGGTGGATATGCCGGCTGTGACTGGGTTTAGCTGGTCAGGTGGTGCGGCGCGGTTCGGTACCTGGAAGGTCGTCCGTGACCGGGCCTGGAGGGTTTGGGCACACGGGCAATCGGCGGCGTCTTGGTGCGCAGGTTCCGAAACCCCGCCGGACTCGGGCCGGGGTGAGTTCGGCCGCCTGCAGCGGCTTTTCCCAGGGGCGGCGTAGATCCTGGACCAGGCCGCGGGCGAGGCGGAGCCGGGTGTGGACGGCGAGGATGAGCAGGGTCCAGGTGGCGGCGGCGTGCGGGGCGCACAGGCCGGGGCTTGGTCCAGCCGAGGTGTGCTCCAGGTCGAATCTTCGCAGGAACGCCTGCCAGAGCCGGTCGACGTCGTGCTCGGTCGCGTCGGTGCCTGACCACGACAGCCACAGCGGCTTGGGGTCGCCGCCGGAGGGCAGGTGGTCGACCTGCAGCCGGATGGCCGTGCCCTCGATGAAGGGCAGGTCGCCGGGGAAGTCGTGCCAGGCGGCCCGGTGGGTCAGGATCGGGTGCAGCCGATCCCATGCCATCGCGGTCGCGCTGCCGTACCGGGTCGTGTCGGCGACCGTTGCGGTGTCGGGATCGCCCCAGGTAGTAGGGTCGCCGAACAAGAACTCGGCGCCATGCCTGGGCGGGCGACCCCCGTCGGGCGCGGAGCTGGTTGGCGGTGACGGCGGCGACGTTCGCGCCGGGCATCAGACGAACGGCGTCCAGCAGCGCGGTCCGCGAGGTACGGGCCCCCTCCAGCGCGGCGACGATGGAGAAAGGCCAGCCGGGGATCAGCTGATGCTTGGTCTTCGCGCTGCGACCGTAGGTGTGGCAGAAGGATCGGTCCGGGCTGGTGGCGGCGTCCGGCCGTAGCCAGGGACTGACGTCGGCGGCCAAGATTGGCGCTGCTGCCCTCGCGCTGGCCGCGGCCGCCGTCTTCGGCGCGCCGGCGTTTGTAGGCGCGCAGCGTGAGCCGGGCGGCCTCGGTGGCGGGCTGGCCCCTGGTGCCCGGAAGGAGCCACCTCACGGCCTCACGCTTTCGGGGAACCCGGTCCAGCGCAGGTCGGCCGGAAGGTGGCTCATGTCGTTGAACATCACGATCGCGGGCGGCAGGCCGGTGCGGTACTCGATGACCGTCAGCGCGGTGTTGGCGCTGTTCAGCCCGAGCCACCGGGACGGCGGCGCATCCAGCGCGTGCCGCATCAGCCACGCGATCGGGTAGGCGTGCGTCACCAGGACCTCGTGTGTGTCGGGACGGGTCCCTTCCGTGGTCGTGTCGGGGGCCTTCGCGAACCGGGCGACCAGAGCCTCGGCGAGCCTTTGGCCCGAGGCTGCCTCGGTGTCGTCGTAGCCGTCGAAGAAGCCGGCCCAGGACGGAGGTGTTTCGGCCGCGCTGGGGACGTAGGGCACGTGGTCGACGAGTTCGGCGGCCTCGGTCACGGGCACGTTCGGCAGATGCCGGGCGAGTTCGTGCGCGCTTGCCACGGCGCGCGGCAGCGGAGAGTGCCACACGGCGTCGACCGGTACGCCGGCGAGCCGTTCGCCCAGCAGGCCCGCCTGCCGGCGCCCGATGTCGGTGAGCTCCCCGAACGCGTCGGCCACGCCGTGGCGTGCCAGGTAGAGGTGTCGGGTTGCCATCAGCAGTTGGGGGGCGCGGTGCCCGTGCGGGACCGCTTCCCCCTCTCCTTTCGATCCGCAGGTGTGGGTTCGGCGGCGGGATGCTTGGGTGGGGCCGGCCGTTGGTCTGGCGGAGTCCGAGCAGACCGTGCGCGGCCGGGTGGCGCGATCGTCGTCGGCGAACGGGGCGGGGCGGGTGCCGTTGCGACTTGCCGACATTCTTGCTAGGTCGGCGGCGTGCGGCTTCTGGGAGTGACTCCCGGCCAGGGACGGAAGTGATCGGTCACGCGTTCGTCGCCGTGACGGTGCCGGTGGTGCCGTCGATGGTGATGAGGGTGTCGTCGTGGAGCCTGGTTGTCGCGTTCGGGATGCCGAGGACGGCGGGGATGGCGTGCTCGCGGGCGACGATCGCGGCGTGGGAGAGCACGCCTCCGGTTTCGGTGACGACGCCGGCGGCGATGCGCAGCAGCGGTGTCCAAGCGGGGTCGGTGAAGGGGCAGACGAGGATGTCGCCCGGGTGCACGCGCGCGAAGTCGCCCGGGCCCCGGACGATCCTCGCGGTGCCGGTCACGGTCCCGCGGCTGCCCGGTGTCCCGGTGAGTGTGGCCGGGGTGTGCGAGGCGCCGGAAGGCGATGGCGGCGGCGGGGGTGCGGCGGTCACCGGCCGTGCCTGCAGGACCCAGGTGCGGCCGTCAACGATCGCCCACTCGATGTCCTGCGGTCCGCCGAATACGGCGGCGATCTCCTTGCCCAGCTCGGCGAGCTGCGTGGCGGTCGCGTCGTCGATCGCCGGTCGGTCCCGGGCACGGGTGGGCACGTCGCTCATGACGAGCCGCTTGCCGCGCCGGTCAAGGCGGGTCCGTTTGTCCGCGACAGCGCGGGTGACCGCCCCGTCCGCGGCGACGCGGTAGGCGTCAGGAGTGACCGTGCCCCCGACGACGCTGGGTCCGAGGCCCCAGGACGCCTCGATCTCGGTCGCGTCTTTCGGGTCCGCGGGCGTGAACATGACCCCGGACACCTCGGCGTCCAGATGGCGTTGGACGATGACGGCCATCACAAGGTCGTCGGACGGCCGGTCGTCGCCGACGGCGGCACCCCGGTAGTGAACGGCACGTGGGGAGAACAGCGAGGCCCAGCAGGCACGTACGGCATCGGCGACCTCGCTGACCCCGTGCACGGCGAGAAAGCTCTCGTGCTGACCGGCCGCCGATGCCTGACCGGTGTCCTCGTTCGCCGCCGATGATCTCACCGCCACGGGCGGATCGCCGAGCTCGCCGAGTGCGCGTCCCAGCGCGTCGACCACGGTGGCGTGGACCGGGCGGGCCTCGATCGCCTGCCGCGCCGCGTCGAGATCGTCCGGCTCCCCGGCGAGCCGCCCGAGGTCCAGCTCGCGTACGGCGGCGAGGTAAGCGGCGAACGGGACGACGAAGCCATCAGGAACCGGCAGGCCCGCGCGCAGCAACGCGCCGAGCGCGGCGGCCTTGCCTCCGCAGGTGTCGGCGACAGCCTCCATGAGGGGTACGATCATCCGCCCTGCCTTTCAACAGATTGTTGACAACATTTTGTTGATTGTGCATCATGAGTCGCATGGCACGCAAGCAGGACATCACCGCTCACAGCGCGCACGCCGACCACGTCCAGGCCCAGCGTGAGCGGGACGCGCGTGAGCATCTTCTGGGCCTGGGCGCGGATGCGCTCGACGCCCGTCCGTGGCGACCCCCACCCGTCCCGCCGTCGGCGGTCGACCTTGTGCAGTTCGCCGTCTGGCGCAACGCCGACCTGGACCCGGAGGACATCCTGAGCGCGCTCGCCCTCCTGCCCGCCGCACGAGCCGAGGTCGAAGGACTCGAATCCGCTCTGCTGTTCATGGCCCGGAGCGCAGGTCTGACCTGGGCGCAGATGGCGCACGTGATGGGGTTCAACTCCCCGCAGGCGTGCCAGCAGCACTACACCCGCCTGACGGCACGACAGGACGCCGGCTCGTGACGCGCGACTCTCCGCCCGGCCTCCTGGTCCTGCACGCCGTTCGCATCACCGGGTTCGCGGACACCCCAGTGATCGCTCATCGGTACGGGCTCGACCCGGCCGAGACGAAAGAGCTGCTGCTCGACGCCGAGGCACGCGGCTGGGTCGAGCACACCGCCTTCGCCGGCACCGGAGGCTGGTCGCTGACCGAACGGGGCCGAGCCGAGAACGAGCGCCAGCTCGCGGCCGAGCTCGCACGCGTCGGCGGCGCCGACGAGGTCCACGACGTCTACCGCGAGTTCCTCCCGCTGAACGCCCTCCTGCTACGAGCCTGCACCGACTGGCAACTCCGGCCCACCGCCGGCGATCGGCTCGCCGTCAACGACCACTCCGATTACGCCTGGGACGCCCGAGTCCTCTTCGAGCTCGCCGGCATCGACCGCGCACTCACGCCACTCGCGGACCGGCTCAGGAGCGTCCTCACACGGTTCCGCGGATACGACACACGATTCACCACAGCCCTGGCGCGCGCCCGAGCCGGGGAGAGCACCTGGGTCGACCGCACCGACGTCGACTCCTGCCATCGTGTCTGGTTCGAGCTTCACGAAGACCTCATCGCCACGCTCGGCCTCGACCGGCACGCGGAAGCCTGACCCCACGCTCCGCCGCCTCCGCATCCACGATGGCCCTCCGTTCACCGAACACCGCCACCGGCCCCTCGGCGTGTGTCCGGGCCCGGCCGTGCACGAAGGTGCGGAACGGGCGCGTCAGCTGCCGCCCTGCTGGCCGTCTCGGTCGTCAGTCCACCACCGGCCAGGTCACCGCCAGCGGGTCCTCCAGGAACAGACCCTTGTACCGGACGGTGTCCGTTCGTTCCCAACCCCGAGACCCGCGCGTAGGCGACGGTGCCGCTCAATGGGTCCTCGTGGTGCCGTGGGGCAGGGGGCAGGGCGCCTGGAGGTATACGTCGGGAGGTTGTCCGGCGGGGTCTGGCCGACGACCTCTACGTTCTCGGACGCCGTGGCATCCAGCACTGACATCCTCCAGAAACCTCGCACCTCAGACCGGGGTCACCGATCTTCTTGATCGAGGTTGCCGTGGGCTTCCGCCGAAAGGTCCTGCCAGTCGGCCCAGGTCTTGAGCCGGTCGGCGTAAACCTGCTGGATCATCGGGTAGAAGCCCTGGCCGAAGAGCACCCGCAGGGGTGGGTTGTCGGAGTCGACGAGCTTGAGGAGTGCCTGGGCCGCGGCGGCCGGGTCGCCGGCGGGCTGCTTTCCGGCGACCGCGCCGAGGCGGCGGCGGAGGCCGTCGTAGGCCGGGTCGGTCTGGGCCATGTGGCCGTTGGCGAGCGGATCCGGGTTCTTGCCGGACCTGGTGGCGAAGCCGCCGGGCTCGATGATGGTCACCTTGACGCCGAAGTCGGCGACCTCGCCGGCGAGAGCTTCATTCAAGCCCTCGAGGGCCCACTTGGAGGCGTGGTATGCGCCGCCGAGCGGCATGGCGATGACCCCGGCCGCCGAGGACAGCTGGATGATGTGCCCCGAGCGCTGCTCACGCAGGTAGGGCAGCGCGGCCTGGATGACCCATACCGCACCGAACAGGTTGGTCTCCAGCTGGTCGCGCAGTTCCCGCTCGGTCAGCTCCTCGACCGCGCCGATCTGGGCGTAGCCGGCGTTGTTCACGATGACGTCGAGATGGCCGAAGTGCTCCTTGGCCCGCTTCACGCCCTCGAAGACGGCGGCCTTGTCGGCCACGTCCAGCTCAAGCGGGAGCACCGCGTCGCCATAGGTGGAAACCAGCTCATCAAGGCTTCCGGTGTTCCGGGCGGTCGCGGCCACCTTGTCACCGCGCGACAGGGCGGCCTCGACGAAGTTGCGGCCCAAGCCGCGCGACGAACCGGTGACGAACCAGACCTTGCTCATGATGTCTTCCCGTTCTTTCTGCGGTGGCGGATTTCCATGGTGGACACCACTGGTGGAGGCGTGTGCCTCGCCGATCGTTCGCGCGGCGTCCTGACGGCATGGAGACGCCGGCGACCCAACCCCTGTGACGGCGCGGCTGTGTGACATACACCACCGGCCGCGGGGTGTCACAAAGCGGTGGAGACTGGCGTCTTGTGCGTGTAGCACAGTCGAGAGCGAACAGGCGGGAGCCAGGCATGAGCGAGCGCAGCGAGCGGACAACGGACGCAGCGGAGCCGCCTGCTCGTGGCGCCCGCATGGACTCCGCCACCGAGGCGTTCGTCGCCCACCGCAACCTGCTGTTCACCGTCGCCTACGAGATGCTCGGCTCGGCCGCCGACGCCGAAGACGTCCTGCAGGAGACCTGGTTGCGGTGGGCGGGCGTCGACCTCGACACCGTGCTCGACCAGCGTGCCTACCTGGTCCGGATCACCACCCGCCAGGCGCTGGACCGGCTGCGCATGCTCGGCCGGCGCAAGGAGTCCTACGTCGGTCCCTGGCTGCCCGAGCCGCTGCTCACCGCGCCCGACGTGGCCGAGGACGTCGAGCTCGCCGAGAGTGTGTCGATGGCGTTGATGCTGGTCCTGGAGACGCTGTCGCCGACCGAGCGCGCCGTCTTCGTGCTGCGCGAGGTCTTCGATGTCGGCTACGACGAGATCGCGGCTGCCGTCGCCAAGAGCCCCGCGGCCGTCCGCCAGATCGCGCACCGCGCCCGCCGGCACGTCGATGCCCGCCGCCCTCGCGAGGTGGTCTCCCCGAGCCAGGCCCGGGCGGCTCTGGAGTCGTTCCAGCGCGCGCTCGAAACGAGGGACCTGCAGGGCCTGCTTGACGTGCTCGCCCCTGAGGTCGTCCTGGTGAGCGACGGCGGCGGCATCAAGCAGGCCGCGCCGCGGCCGATCATCGGTGCCGGCAAGGTGGTCCGCTTCATCGTCGGCGGCCTCGGCAAGGCCCAAGTCACGCTCACCAGCGAGCCCACCGTGGTCAACGGCAACCCGGCACTCCTCCTCCGCGTGGACGGCGAGCTCGACGGCGTCATTGCGATCCGTGTCGAGGACGCCCGCATCTCCGGCCTCTACTACGTCCGCAACCCTGAAAAGCTGACCCGCATCGAATCCGAGACCCCGCTCACCCTGCGATGAACACCGGTGGCGGAACAGCCGCGGCTGACCAGGCACCCCGTCTGGCATCACCCCCGGACGAGCCCCGGCAAGGGGCTCTGGAGCCCGCGGCCGGCGTAAGGGCTTCTCACGCTCCCGAGGTCGCCGACAAGCGGAAACAAACTCAGCCCGATCTCTTGCTGGGAGGTCATTCATGACGAGGAGTGTTGCCGACGAACTCGCCGTCCTGGAGCTGCCGGTCAAGCGGGGCACCAGGACCTTGACCCTTGTTCGGGGTACTGGCGTTACCTTCTTTGCTCCCGCCACCTTGCATACCCTGGGGTAATGGGCCAGATCGACCACCGTGCCGAGGTCCGCGAGTTCCTCAGCTCGCGGCGGGCGCGCATCACCCCCGAGCAGGCGGGACTACCCGCCTACGGAGGCAACCGCCGCGTCAAAGGACTGCGGCGGGAGGAGGTCGCGATGCTCGCCGGTGTCTCCATCGACTATTACGTCCGCATGGAGCGGGGGAACCTCGCCGGTGCCTCCGACAGCGTGCTGGACGCCCTGGCCGGGGCCCTGCGGTTGGACGAGGCCGAGCGGGAGCACCTGTTCTCGCTGGCCCGGGCCGTCAGCCCGGGTCCTCGCCGCCGCCGTACGCCGCCGGCCACTGTGCGGCCCGCGATCCAGCAGGTGCTCGACGCCATCACCGACGCACCGGCCTGGGTGCGCAACGGCCGCCACGACATCGTCGCCATGAACCGCCTCGCCCGCGCGCTCTACGCTCCCGTCCTGGCCGATCCTCGCCGCCCGGCGAACACCACCCGGTTCGTCTACCTCGACCCGGCCGCGCGGGAGTTCTTCGTCGACTGGGACCGGGTCGCCAATGACGCCGCCGCCATGCTGCGACTGGAGGCGGGTCGCGACCCGCACGACCGGGCGCTGATCGAGCTGGTCGGTGAGCTTTCGACGCAGAGCGAGGTCTTCCGGCAGCGCTGGGCCTCCCATGACGTGCAGTTTCACCGCAGCGGTCAGAAACGGCTGCGCCACCCGGTCGTCGGCCAGCTCGACCTGAACTTCGAATCGATGGAGCTGCCGTCTGAGCCCGGCCTGACCCTCATCGTCTACACCGCCACCCCCGGCAGCCCTGCCGCCGACGGACTCAAGATGCTCGCCAGCTGGGCGGCCACCCAGGACCTCGCCGAGGCGCAGCAGGCGTCCCCAGACCAGACGTGATCCGCGGGCCGGTGAACCCCGCTGGGGGGTTCTGCCATTACCTGTAACAGCAGGCCCTGCCGCGCGTCCGAGCATGCGCGTTGAATAGGGGTTGACCAGGGAGAACCTCGACCCCCACGGCGGCCGGAACGTCCGCCGCCAAGCCGTTGCGGCGGCAGGGCGGATCCACCCGTAACGGACCCTCACCAGGCGTGCCGGTCAACCGGCCGCGGGTGGGTCCGGCGATCGAATACGAGATGCGGAAACTCTGATGCGAGCCACTTTCATGTATGGCGCCGGTGACGTGCGCGTGGAGAACGCGCCCGACCCGGCCATCCAGCAGCCCACCGACGCGATCGTGCGCATTGTGCGCTCGTGCATCTGCGGCAGCGACCTGCACCCGTACCACTCCCTGCCTGCTTCGGAGCGGGGAACCCCGATGGGGCACGAGTTCCTCGGCGTGATCGAGGACCTCGGCTCGCAGGTGTCCGGGCTCAGGCGCGGCGATGTGGTGGTGGCGCCGTTCGCCTACTCCGACAACACCTGCGCTTTCTGCCGCGAGGGCCTGCACACCTCGTGCCTCAGCGGCGGCTTCTGGGCATCCGGCGGGGTGGGCGGCGGTCAGGCCGAGGCGATCCGCGTCCCGCAGGCGCAGGGCACGCTGGTCAAGCTGCCCGTCGGCGAGGACAGCGAGCTGCTGTCGTCGCTGCTGACCCTGGCGGATGTGTACGGCACCGGCTACCACGCCGCCAAGCAGGCCCACGTCAATCCAGGCACCACGGTGGCGGTGATCGGCGACGGCGCGGTCGGGCTGATGGCGGTGCTGTCGGCCAAGCGGCTCGGCGCCGAGCAGATCATCCTGATGGGCCGCCACGACGCCCGTACCAAGCTCGGCATCGACTTCGGCGCCACCGACGTCGTGCCCGAGCGCGGGGCCGAAGGCGTCGAGAAGGTGCGGGAGCTGACCGGCGGCCAGGGCGTCCACGCGGTGCTGGAGGCGGTGGGCTACATGAACGCCTACGAGACGGCGGTCGGCGTGGTCCGTCCCGGCGGCGTGATCAGCCGCGTCGGCGTGCCGCAGTACGAGGACGCCGCGATCGGGTTCGCCAGCCTGTTCGGCCCCAACATCACGCTGACCGGCGGCCCGGCCCCGGTGCGCGCCTACATCGACCAACTGCTGCCCGACGTGCTGGAGGGCCGGGTCGAGCCCGGCCGGGTGTTCGACCAGGCGATCGTCCTGGAGCAGGTGCCCGACGGCTACCGCGCGATGGACGAGCGTACGGCGCTCAAGGTGCTCATCCAGCCCTGACCACCCGGCGGGGCGGATTTGCCGACAACGGACCCGCACCAGGCGTGTCGGTCACCGACCTTCGACCGGCCGCGGGTAGGCCCTACAAGTCCCGGCCGGCCACCGAGCAGGGCGAGCGCATTCGGCGCGGCGGCCTGCGGGCCGTCCTCATCCAGCCCGGACCCGAAGGAGAACGATGACCGCCTGGACCGACGACGAACTCACCGCGATCGGCGAGACGGACGAACTGGACCTCGCCTCCCGCCGCGACGACGGCACGCTGCGGCGGCCCGTGACGATGTGGGTTGTCCGCGTCGGCGACGACCTGTACGTCCGTTGCATGAACGGCCGCTCCGGCGCCTGGTACCGCGGCGCCCAGACCCGCCGCCAAGGCCGCATCTCGGCCGGCGGCGTGCAGGCGGACGTCACGTTCGAAGACGCCGACCATGCCCTCGACGACGAGATCGACGAGGTCTACCGCACCAAGTACCGCCGTTACGGCGCCAACGTCATCGGCGGCGTCGTGAACCCTGAGTCGCGAGCCGCGACGATCAAGCTCGTTCCCGAGAGGTGACCATGAAGCACACCACGCTGAGAGATCTGGACGTCTCGCGCATCGGCCTGGGCACGGTGGGCATGTCCTTCGGCTGCACCGGCGCGTGAGCGACGACGCCGAGTCCATCCGCACCATCCACCGGGCGCTGGAGCCGGGCGTCACATTCCTTGACACCGCCGGGATCTACGGCCCGTACGTCAACGAGGAGCTGGTCGGCAGGGCGCTGAAGGGCCACAGGGACCAGGTCGTGCTGGCGACGAAGTTCGGCTTCGTCTCGCACTCGCGCGGGGGCCCGGGCCGGCTCGACAGCAGCCCGGCCAACATCCGTACCGCCGTCGAGGGCTCGCTCGAGCGGCTCGGCACCGACCACATCGGCCTGTACTACCAGCACCGGGTCGACCCGAACACGCCGATCGAGGAGAGGAGTACTCGCTGTGGACGCGGGATGTGGAGGAGAACATCGCCGCCGACGGCATCCAGCTGACGGCCGAGCAGATCGCCAAGCTCGACAACCTCCCGCCGGCCGCCGGTGAGCACCACAACGAGGAGCACATGCAAATGATCGAGCGCTGACCGCCGCCTCCCTCTACAAACCGCACCGTCGAGATGCCGATCCTCGGTAAGGAATCGCGTATGGAAGTCCTGAAAAAACGCCCCACCAGTAAGGGCCCGGCCGAATGGTTCACCGGTGACGTGTGGTTCGACGTCATCTACGCCGGCGCCGAGCCTTCGCGGATGCGGGTCAACATCGTGCGCTTCGCGCCCTGCTCGCGTACCGCCTGGCACCGCCACGCCACCGGGCAGACCCTGCACGTCACCGAGGGCATCGGCCTGGCGCAGTCCCGCGGCGGCCAGATCGTCGTCATGCGGCCCGGCGACACCGTCCGCACCCCGCCCGGCGAGTGGCACTGGCACGGAGCCGCCCCCGACCACTTCATGGCCCACCTGGCCATGTGGGAGGGCACCGGCGATGCGGGCGTACCCGAAACCGAGTGGGGTGAGCAGGTCACTGATGAGGAGTACCGCGCCCACCCCACGATCGGCTGACATCGCGGGCCGGCGGGCAGGACGCCCGCGTCTCAGAGGGCCCTGAGCGCGGCGGTGACGACGTTCGCGAGGGGAGTTGGCTGGTCGGCCGATGAGCTGCTGCAGGTCGGTGCTGTCGGTGTGCCAGTCACCGCGGGCGATGGCACCGACGCCGAAGTGGCAGATCCCTTCATCGAAGAGTCGCCACGAACTTCCCAAGCCGGGCGATCCCTTCGTGGAGATCGTCGGTTGACACCGCGTACGACAGACGGACGTGTGTCTCCGCAGTGTGTGTGCCGAAATCTCTCCCCGGGGTGAGGGCCACGTGTGCCTCGTGCAGCGCTCGCTCGCAGAACTGCCAGGAGGTGAGCCCGGTGTGACTGACGTCGAAGTACGCGTAGAACGCGCCGTCGGGCGGGACGGGCACCGGCAGCCCGATCCGCGACAGCCCCTCGAGGACGAGCGCGCGCCGCTTGGCGAACTCGACGCGGCGTTCCTCGCAGACCGCCAGGGAGTCGGGGGTGAAGCAGGCCAGAGCCGCGTGCTGGGCGGGCGCGGACGCGCACAGGAAGTAGTTCTGGGCCAGGCGCTCCATCGCCGGCACGAGGATCTCCGGAACGACGCACCATCCGAGTCGCCAGCCGGTCATGCCGAAGTACTTCGAGAAGCTGTTGATGACGACGGCGTCGGGATCGAACGACAGCACGCTCTGCGGTGGCCGGCCCTGGTTGTCGTGGTCGCTCAGGTTGAGGTAGATCTCGTCGACGATGCGCCACGCATCACGCTCGCGTGCGAGTTCGCAGATCATTGCCAGCTCGTCGGCCGGAACCGAGGTGCCCGTCGGGTTCGACGGGGTGGCGATCATGATCCCGCGGGTCCTGTCCGTCCAGTTCGACTTCACCGATGCCGCGTCCAGTTGGAAGCGGGTCTCGGCTGTGGCGGGGATGAGCGTGACGTGGGCGCCGAAGCTTTCGACGATCTGCCGGTTGCAGGGGTACGACGGGTCTGCGATCAGCACCTCGTCACCGGTGTTGACGAGTGCCGCGGTGGCCAGCACCAAGGCGGCCGAGGCTCCTGCCGTCACGACGACCCGTGAAGGGTCGACCTCGACGTCGTGCTCGTTCAGGTAGAACCGCGCGATCGCCTGCCTGAGTTCGGGCAGCCCGAGTGCCGCGGTGTAGGGCATGGGCCTGCCGTCCATGGCCTCGCGCATCGCGTTCAGGACGGCCGGGGGTGCGCCGAAGTCCGGTTCGCCGATGTTGAGCTTGATGACGTGGTGACCCTGGGACTCCAGCGTTGCGGCGTGTTTGCCGAACTCCATCGCGAAGAACGGGGCGACAGCCTGCGCGCGGTGCGAAATCCTCACGCCACGGCCTCCGGTGCGATCGCAGCCAAGGGCTCGAGGGCGGAGTGGTCGGCTGGAGCCGTGCGCGCGCCCGCACCTTTGGCCGCTAGGTGTCGCTCGCTGGCGAGTGGGTTCATGTCGTCTTTCTGGTTGCTGGTCAGTGGGGGAGTGCATCGGGCCAGCCGTTTCCCCCGGAACGTCGGCATCAGGCTAGGGCTTATGGGCGATTCTCCCCAATTGCGGCCCTGTTGGCAGCAGACGTGCTGATCCGGGATGCCCACGGCTACCAGGTGGAGTAGCGGGCGGGGTTGTCCACCTCAGCACCCATGCTCCACCCGGCCACTGCCGCGGAACCGGAGGGCCGGAGCTCGGGCTCACGACACCGGTCCGGCCGTTTTGCGCATTGAGTGCGTCAAGGAGGACTCCGCCCCGGCTCCATCGGCATCGCGCCCTCCAGGAGATAACCGACTACTCGACGAGCTTTCCGGCGGTCGAGACCTCGCGCATGAGCGCCGCGATCTCGGCGGGAATCGGAGGGATGGCCTCCTTCTGCACCGATCCGGGACCGGCCCACACGAGGTTGACCTGCAGGGCGGGGTCGAGATCGGGGTAGTCGGAACGGTTGTGGCAGCCGCGGGTCTCGCGACGCTCAAGTGCCGTCTCCATCGTCGCGCGTGCGGCGAGCGCCGCGGACTTCAGGTCGAAGGCGTGAGCCAGGTCCTGGAAGCCGGCGATGTCCGGGTGTACGCCGACATCGGCGATGCGCGCCTCGACCGCGGTGAGTTCGGCGAGGCCTTTGAGCAGTCCGCTCTCGTCGCGCACCACGCCGGCATGCTCCGTCATGATGTTGCGGAGGGCTCGCTGCAGTGCACGCACGTTCTCGGGGCCGTCTGCGGCGAGGAGTTCGTCCACCTCTGCCCGTGCCGCGTCGAGCGCCTCGGCCGAGCGGCGCTGGGCCTCGAGGCCCGCGGAATACTCGGCCGCCGCCTGCCCGACGATGCGGCCGAAGACAAGAAGCTCGATGAGTGAGTTGCCGCCGAGGCGGTTGGCGCCGTGCAGGCCGCTGGCCGCCTCCCCGATCGCGTACAGGCCGTCGACGCCCGTGCCGTGGTCCTCGGGACGTACCCACACTCCGCCCATCGAGTAGTGCGCGGTCGGCGCGATCTCGATCGGATCCTTGGTGATGTCGAGCATCTGCAGTTCCAGGAGCGTCTGGTAGACGCGAGGCAACCGCGTCATGATCGTCTGTCTCGGCAGGTGCGACACATCCAGCCAGACGCCGCCATCCGGGGTCCCACGGCCTTCTTTGATCTCTGTGTACGCCGCCAGTGCGACGCGGTCGCGCGTGGACAACTCCATCCGGTCCGGGTCGTACCGGGACATGAACCGCTCACCCAACTGGTTACGCAGGATTCCGCCCTCGCCCCGTGCCGCTTCGGAGACCAGAGTGCCGGCCGCGTTCTCGGGTGCGATGAGACCGGATGGGTGGAACTGCACCAGCTCCGGGTCGCGGATGCGGCAGCCGGCGAGGACGGCGAGGCGGAAGGAATCGCCGGTGTTCTCGTCCCTCCGTGAGGAGGTGCGCCGCCAGATCCGGGTGTGGCCGCCGGCGGCCAGGATCACCGCATCGGCATGAATGACGTAGCGGGTGCCATCGGTCAGGTCGAATCCGTACGCGCCGAAGACCGCATTGTCGCGGACGAGGATGCGGGTGATGTACACGGTGTCGAGGATGGGGACATCGAGCTGCGCCGCACGGTTGATCAGGGTGCGTTGGATCTCAAGCCCGGTGTAATCGCCGGCGTAGGCGGTGCGCCGGTAGGTATGGGCGCCGAAGAAGCGCTGCGAGATTCGCCCGTCCTGTTCGCGGGCGAACGGCATGCCGTAGCGCTCGAGGTCCTCGATGCCGCGCGCGGCACCCCCGGTGACGATCTGCACCGTCTGCGGGTTGGCGAGGAGGTAGCTCTCTTTGAGGGTGTCCGCCGCGTGTTGCTGCCAGCTGTCCTCGGGGTCCATCGTCGCGAGCGCCGCATTGATACCGCCCGCCGCGAGCGAGGTGTGCGCGTCCGCCTTCGGCCGCTTGCCCACCGCGAGGACGCTGACCCCGCGCTCGGCGAGTTCGATGGCCGCCCGCAGCCCGGCGCCTCCTGTGCCGATGACCAGGACAGTCGTGGCGATCCGGTTCTCTGGCGAGTGCATGGTGCTCCTTTGGCCGCATCGGACGATAGCCATTACAGAAGCAAGACCGAGTAGCGGCGTGATTTGTGACATCCACTCCACTGCGTGACCCCGTGACTGCGCGGTGCTGGACCAGTCGAAGGTGTGGCCGGCGCCGAACGACGACAGCCACACCAGGCGGGAGACCCCCCGTCACGCCACGTGCGACGGCAGTGCTGAACCTTCGACGAACGTGACCGTCTCGTCGAGCGGCGCCCGGCCCGTACGGATGTAACGCACCGTGGCGTCCTCGAACCCGATGGACATGCCACAGAAGAGGATGAGCCCGTCCGGCGGTGACAGGACCTCCGCGACGGTCTTGCGATAGACCGACCACGCCATCTGCGGGCAGCTGTGCAGCCCTTCGGCGCGCAGCAGCAGCATGACGGTCTGCAGATACATGCCGAGGTCGGCCCATTGGGGCCGGCCCATGTCGCGGTCGATGTAGCAGAACAGGGCGGCGGGCGCGCCGAAACACTGCCAGTTGTCGGCAGCGGCCCTCTGGCGCGCTTCCCAGTCCTCACGTGCAACACCGAGTGCGCTGTAGCGCTCCCTGCCGAACGCGGATCGGCGCTCATGGTAGGGGGACTTCAGCGCGGACGGGTACATCTCGTACTCCCGCTCGTCCCAAGGATCGCCTGCGGCCACGCGCTTGCCAGCGCGCCTTTTGAGCTCCGCCAGCGGCTCACCGGTCAGCACGTAGATGTGCCAGGGTTGCAGGTTCGATCCGGACGGCGCCCAGGCCGCGGCGGACAGCACCCGCTCCAGCACCTCCCGCGGGACAGGCCGGTCGGTGAATCCGCGCACCGCCCGACGGCTCGTGACCGCCTGATAAATGTCCAAGATCCCTACCTCCCCGTCCTGCTCAACGTGCCTATCTAATTGACAATAGGACATAGGGAAATGTGACAAGGTGCTGTCAATGGTGCGCCAGTCACACCGGGACGGCCTCGCTGCAGTCCTCGCGAAATTTCCAAATCCTGCCACGGATCGTCGGTGCGCACCGCTGTCATCGGCTCGAGCGTCGTCGCCGGCCCGATCTCCTCGGACGCCAGGACCGCGGCCGCTCGTGGTCAAGGGGCGGCATCAGCCCCCAGCGGCCGTCCGCTCACCAGGTCACCTGCAGTGAGTTCACGCCGTACACGACGCTGAAGACCCGGAAGTCGACCTGCTCGTCCGGGTCGGCCAGGGCGAGGCCGGGGAAGCGCCGCAGCAGGGCCGGGAGGGCGATGCGCATCTCCATCCGCACCAGCGGTGAGACCTTCTCTGCGCCACCGGTCAAGGAAAAGCGCCTGACCGTCACCCTGGCCATGCACGCCGCGATCCCGCACCTGCTGGCCGACGGCCCTCACACCCTGGCGGCCGCGGGCCTGGACGATCCCGGCCGCTTCGCCCGCGATTTGCTGGACGCGGTCTACGGTCGTGCCGAGGAGCAGAGCGAGGAGGGCGCTCATGGCCACCAACCGGTTCCCGCGCGGCCGTGCTGAGGCCCCGCATCGCACGATGCTCTTCGGGCGGGTCCTGCGGGACGTCGCATCGGCTTCCAGCAGGTGATCGTGGCGATCGTGGTCTGGGTCCGGCTGTGCCAGGCCTGGCCGTTCTTCGCCACGGCCGCTGTGGTGGCGGCCGAAACGGTGCGACACCTGGCCTGGGTGGACGGCGCGCTGTGGCTGCACATCCCGCTGTGGGTGGCGCTCGCCGGCGGTATTCCTCCTCGTCGATCTCATCGCGGATGAGCATGACGAGCAGCTGTCGTTCTCCTCCCCGTCGGTGAGTGAGCATGCCCGCCCCGTGGCGTGTCCATCTCAGTGCCGCAGGGGCAGCGCGCTGGCCTGGGTGTGCACCGAGGTCAGCGCCATCGGCGCCGGCGGCGACGACGAAGGCTCACTCTCGGGGTGGTCTACAGGGCCGGGACGTCGTGCGTTTAGCGCCGTCGTCGGCTGATCCAACTATCCCGGCAGCCTCCGGGAGTGCCGTGGCCTGGAAATTCATTGGTCCGAGAGCCAGGTCTGGAGTTGGGGGAGTCGAAGTTGGTCATCTCTCCAGTCCGTCTATCGGGATGATTCGTTGATGTGGGCACCTGTCACCCATGGCTCAGGTACGGGAGGTGTCAGCCGAGGCCCGATCGGGCGATGACGTTGCTGATGCTGATGCGAACTGCGGTGAAGCCTTCTTGTACGAATGATTCAGCGACGTCCTCTGCGGATTGATCGGGGTAGTAGCGGTCGGCGATGCCCGCGGCGATGCGTTTGATCTGGTCTGGCTCGGCAGAGGTTCGTGCATGTCCTTCGATGGTCACGAAGCTGAAGGGTTGCCGCTCATCGCTGACGCAGACTGCGATGCGCTGGTCACGGGCCAGGCTCTTGCCTTTGACGCTCCCGGGCGAAAGGACGAAGGCGAGTTCATCGCCGTCGAGGATGAAGCAGACCGGGGTGACATGGGGTCGCCCGTCGGCGCGGGTGAGGGCTATGTGGGCAAGCCTTGTTCCCGCTGTGACGAAGGATCGCCATTCGTTGGCGGTCATTGTTGTCATTGGTGTGCTTCCTTTCGTTCGATCTTGCGATTCCCACGAGTGGGCGGAGCTCGCGACAGTCACGACCGTTCCGCCGCGGGCCCGCACGCGTAGCACCAGTCGTCGGCGGCTACGGGGTGCGAGGCCAAGTGCGGTCGGAGCATCTAGAAGCGCCAGCGGGTGGCGCTGAACCCTTCCTCCTTGCCGAATGCGAACACCTGTGCCGGCTCAACCGCGTAGACGTGCCGAGGATCATTGAGGCCGGTGTCGGCCGGATCGTAGAACTCGCCATCTCTGACGAACGGATGCCACCACGGATACTTGGCCGGAAACAGGTCCGCAACTTTCTGTAGTCGGGCGGCGTTCCGCATGAGACGGGCGGCGCCTTCGAGAACCAAGTCGACATCATGACCGGGCACGGTGACCGCGCAGCCGTTGTTCCGCGCGAGGTTGCGGGCCTTGCGAGCCTGCCGGAAGGTGACGAAACAGACCGTTCCTTCGAGCCATACACCCAGCACCGGCACCACGTGCGGCCGCCCATCCGGGTCGGTGGTTGCGAGCAGGAAGTCGTCCGCCTCGGCCACGCGCGTCTGTACGTCCGCCCAGCTGAGCGCTGTCAGGGGTGTGCCGCGCGGGCTGGACAGTGGCTCGGGAGTCGGCTCGAACTCTGCCATGTACTGCTCCTTAGTGAGTAGGGGCTCAGAGAGATTTGGCACGGAATCCGGCGTGAACGCGGTTCCGGGGTCTGGCCGGTATTCCTGCGAAATTGAACGCTAAGGATTGATCAGCAGATCAGGCCTGTGGCCCCACTCGGGTTCGTGCCACGGGTGATCAGTCTGTGGGGTTGGTGCCGGTTCGGTCGGCGAAGATGGCGATCAGAAGGCAGACGGGCGGTTCTGCCTCGGCGGGCGATCGGCGCGCCGTCGCCTTCGCGCTTCTGCGGCGGCCCTGACATCCCGATGCTGCACAGCTGTGACAGGTCGGCGTTGCCTCGGATGATCGCCGACGCGGCATCGCTGTCGCCGTTGTCATGGCTGACCGTCTGCTTGCGCTGCGGTTCGGCGGCGGAGCGCCGGACCGAGCGCTTGCTGGCCGGCGAAGAGAGCGACCCCGGTGATCGCACACACCGCTCCCAGGGCCTCTCGTCCGGCATGGTCGAGCAGTACGGTGCCGACCAGCGGGCCGAACACGGCACCGACACTCCATGTGGCGGAGGCGACGCCCATGTACCTGCCGCGCAGGTCTGCCGGTGCGAGGTCGGCGAAGGTGGCGCCGAACATGACGGCGATGCCGATCTGGCCGAGAGTCCAGACCAGGACCGATCCCGCATAGCCGGCACCATTCTCTACGAGGGCGGTCAAACCGGCGCCGGCACCGACCATGAGCATGGAAACAGCCAGCACCGCGCTGGGATCGCGACCAGCGAGCAGCCGTACCGCCAGTGGTTGGCCTACCACGATGAGGATCCCGTTCAGGGCCAGCACCGCGCCGTACGTCGCAGGGCCGTGACCATCTGCCGTCATGACCAGCGGTAGCGTCGCGAACGTCTGCAGGAACAGGGTGAAGTAGGCGACGTAGAGCAACACCATGGCGATCATCGGTCGGTCGCGCAGGAGCACTGGCAGCAGCGCTCGCCGGGTCTGTTTCGGTGTCGGCGGCCGGGTCTCGGGAATCCGGCGCCAGACGATCAGCGCCGCGATGATCGCGGCCGTGGCGTTGATCCAGAACAAGAGTCCGTACCCATGCTGGGCCAGGACCCCGGCGGTGACCGTGGCGACGGAGAAGCCGAGGTTGGCCGCCCAGAACAGCAACCCGAAGGCCCGGACCCGCTGCCTGGGATGGAGGTCGGCCACCACAGCAGACCCAACCGGGCGGAACAGGTCCGCCATCAGCCCGACACCGAGTGCCGCCGCCCAGATCGCCGGCACCGTATCGGCCGAGCCGAGCGCAATAAGCGTCACAGCGGTTCCCAAGAACCCCACCAGCATGGTGTGGCGTCGGCCGATCCGGTCGCCCAGCCAGCCGCCGAGCATCTGGGATCCGATGCCCCCGGCTCCGACCGCCGCGACCACCGCACCCGCGGTCGTCGGCGCCAGCTGCTGCTCCTGGGTCAGATAGAGCACGAGGAACGACTGCGCGACTCCGCCGGCTCGACTCACGAAATGAGTCGCCGCCAGGGCCCAGACCAGGTCGGGCAGGTCCAGCCGCAGGCGGGATGGTCGCTTGCCGAGCGCTGTCGCGTCCGGAAGGGATGTGCTGCAGGTCGTCATGTCAACGACCCTAGAATCGCCGTGCACATCAAGAAAAGCGATTACTTCCGATCAAGTCGATCGCTATTGGCTATGCTTGACGTCATGGCTGACCTCGAGCTGCGCCACCTGAGGACCATGGCCGCCATCGCCGAGGAAGGAACGTTCGGGCAAGCGGCGAGCCGGCTTGGCTACACCCAATCGTCGGTGAGCCAGCAGATCGCCGCGCTGGAGAAGGCCGTCGGTGGCGCCGTCTTTGACCGGCCCGGCGGTCCTAGGCCGGTACGGATCACTCCCCTTGGCGAGGTGGTCTTGGCCCACGGGCGCGATCTGCTCACGAAGGCGGAGGCGCTGGCCGACGCCGTCGATCGCTTCAAGGCGGGTAACGGCCGGATCGACATCGGCACCTTCCAGGGCGCGACCAGGCTCATCCTGCCGGCCGTCGTGCGCCGGCTGCTAGATGAGCACCCCGGGTGCGACATCAGGCTGTCCGAGGTGGAACCGGAGGATCCGCAGATCGGAGAGCTTGACCTGTTGTTCCACTACGGCCGGATCGAAGGCGACGTCGAGCACGTCGAGCTGCTCGACGAGCCGTACCTTCTGGTGGCCGGAACCGGCGCATTCCCCGATGGCCCGGTACGGGTCAAGCTGCTCGACGATGCTCCCATGGTCGCCTGGCCTCCCACCCATCACCAAAAATGGTTGGAGCGGGCGCTCGCCAGCCACGGCGCGCGGCCACGGATCGTGTTTCGAACCGCCGGCCACGAAACCATCTTGTCGATGGTGCGGGCGGGCATAGGCTCGGCGGTGCTGCCATGGCTGGCCCTCCACGGATCCGATGCCTGGTCCGACGACCGGCTCACCATCCACCAACTGCGACCATCGCCCGCCTCCACGTGGTACCTGTACTGGCCCGCCGGACGCACCCAATCGCCACTCGCGACCCGAGCCGTCGACATCGCCGTCGAAGCGGCCAACGAGCTGGCCAACCAGGCCCTCCGCTCGGGTCCGTGTCACCAGCCGCATAGTAGCTGAGAGTAACCGCAAGTTCGCGGACGGCTTGACATAAGGGCCATTGGCCAACAACGCGACCTGCGGAAGCGAGCCGCCGTCGTTATCGGGGCGGCGAGCGCCGGGCCCATCCCCGAACGCCCGGGCCGAAACCCTGCGTTGGGCATCGCAGCCGTCACCCGCTGCGGCCTGCGGCGACGCCCTACTTTGCCGTGGTGTTCCTCGGCGCCAAGACCTCCTCGGGCCTCATGCCGGACAGGCACGCGCAGCAGATCAGCGCGGCGGTGGACAGGTGCAGCACCAGGGCATCGACCTCGTCGAAGCCGATCGCCGCCCTCCAGAGCGCATCGCCGATCCGGCCGCAGACCCGGGGCCGAGGAACCCAGGAACAGCCGTTGGCGCTGAGAATGGTCAACCGCAGACCGCGACCTGACTGGCCGGACCCCCACCACACTCAGGCGCGACCCTCGAGAGCGGCTGAACGCGGCCACGGCCTCCCGCAGGCGGATCGCCTCGGCAGCGCGGTGTCAGATCGGGTAGACCCTCGGGCAGGCGGAACGCGAGGCCGCAATGCGGTGGACATGCCCCGACGCGCTCCTGCGGCGCGCGGGCCCACCTGTGGTCCGTACGCCACCATCGCGCAAGACCGACTCACCGTGCGAGCACGGATTCCGTGTCGCATTTCAGCAGGGCCTCACGTGCGCAGGAGCTGTTGTCCGGGACTCAGAGATGCCAGTCCTGCCGCGTGGCCCATTCGCGCAGGGTCGTCGTCCCGGTCGCGATCACCGCTGGGTCCGGCGCCGGAGGCGGCGGTGTTCCCGGCGGGGGCGGGGTATAGGCGGCGGCGATGCCCGCGGCTGTCTCGGCACCGGTGAACGGGGCCAGCATCCGCTCATACTCCTCCGGCTCGACCGTCCGCCACCGCACCTCGCGGCCCAGCGCCGCGGCGAGTTCCGCGGCGACCTGGTGGCCGGTCAGGGACTGGGGGCCGGCTGCGATCCGCACCGGCGGTGGGGCGGGGTCGGTGACGAGCCCGGCGACGACGTCGGCCAGGTCGTCGAGCGCCAGCCAGGGCACCGGAAGCTCTGCCGGCAGCGGGTAGGCGGCCTCACCTGCGGCCACGCGTGGGAGCGACCAGGGGGCCGCCAGATTCTCCATGTACGTGAACGCCGGCGCGAGGACGGTTGCCGTGTCCACGACGCCCGGCAGCTCGGTGGCCAGCAGGACCCGGGCGTCCACGAAGGGCACGCCGGTGGGCGCGCTGGGCGTCGGGCCGCCGGTGTTGAGCACCGCTCTGGGCACCGCACCGCCCTTGAGCGCGGCGAGTACCGCCTCGGCCTGCGGCACGGCCGCATCGGCGGCGAAGACCAGCGGCAGTTGCACGATGACCGCATCGGCCCCGGCGTAGGCGTGTGTCAGGGACTCGGGCACGGACAGGTCGGCGAAGACGGGTTCGGCGCCCGTGGGCAGGTCAGCCGTGGAGGTGTCGCGGACCGCGGCGCGGACGCGGTGGCCCGCGGAGAGCAGCCGCCGGACGACGGGGGCTCCCTGGGTGCCGGTCGCTCCATGGACGACAACGATGGATGTGTTCATGAACCGGCACATTAGTTTCAACAGGAAAGTAGTACCTACAACGGAATATAGTTTCCCAATGGGAACTAACGGGGTGGACATCGCCGCCCGCCTGGCCACGGCGTCCCTGCGCGGGTGCGGCGTCGAGCGGACGCTCAAGGTCCTCGACGGCAAGTGGTCCACGCTGATCATCCGTGAGTTGCTGACCGGCTCCAAGCGGTTCGGCGAACTGCGCTCGGCACTGGGCGACCCCAGCGCCAAGACGCTCACCGAGCGGCTACGGATGCTGGAGAACCAGCAGATCCTCACTCGCACCGTGTACGCGGAGGTGCCGCCCCGAGTCGTCTACGAGCTCACAGAACAGGGCCAGAGCCTCAGCGGCATCCTGTACGCCATGCTGGTGTGGGGTGAGGAGCATCCCCTCATCGAGGAGTCCCAGGAACAGAGCGGTCCCAGACGTGCGACATCCTGATCGGATCACCGGCGCGCCTGTAGGGGGCAGGCCCGCGATGACCTGGCCGAGATGCAGTGCAACGGCCCAGCAGCGCAGTGCAGGACTACCGAGGTGGCCTGACCTCGCGATGCCGCACGGCCGGGGCACCGCCCAGCTCGTCCAGCAACTCCGCGAGCAGCGCCCGGCACTCCTCCAGCCGCCGCTTCCCGCCGCGCCCGGCCAGCCGCGCCTCTAGCGCCTCCCGTGCCCGCCGCGCCGCCGCCACGGCCTCCTGGCCCCGCCGCGTCAGGTGCGCCCGCCGGATCCGGGCATCACCCGGGTCGGCGTGGCGTTCCACGTAGCCGAGGCGTTCGAGCTCGGCGACGGCCTTCGACGCGGCCTGCTGGGTGACGCCCAGTTTGGGGGCCAGCTCGCCCACCGTGGGGCCGTCGCCGCCGACGAGGTGCTGGAAGACGTACCCGTGCGCGAACCGCAGCCCTGCGAAGCCCTGGTCGGCCAGGCTCTGCTGCACGACCTCGGCGGCCGCGAAGCCCACGAACAGGGCGAGCGTCCCGGTGTCCAGATCACCGGTCAGGACAGGCTGCATGTGCCCATTCTGCACTTAACAACCATGGTTGTGCAATCGTTGTTGTACAACTATGGTTGTCGACATGGCGAACCTCCAGCAGCACCCCAACGTGGACCTCGCCGTCCGCTACCACGAGGCGGTCTCCAAGAGCGAGAGCGCCGACCGGTTCCTCCATGAGGACGTCGTGCACCACGAGCTCCCCAACGCGCTGTTCCCGGACGGCGTCGTGCGAGACCTCGACGGCCTGCGCGCTGCGGCGGCACGCGGCCGAACGACGATCCGCGACCAGCGCTTCCAGGTGCTCAACGCGGTCGCGGCCGGCGACCAGGTCGCCCTCGAGGTCCTCTGGACCGGCACCCTGGCCGTCCCGCTGGGCGACCTGCCGGCCGGCCATACCCTGCGCGCCCATATCGGCACGTTCCTCCGCTTCCGCGACGGCAAGATCATCGCCCAGCGCAACTACGACTGCTACGAACCCGCGAGCCGACCCTGACCCGCCCGCCAAGGTGGCGCGGGGTGCACGCCGACACCCACGGCCATGTTGTTACATCGACATCTCACGTCCCAACGGCTTCACTGGCAACAGAATTCAGCCAGTTCAGCCCTCAGATGGGACGTCGACCGCGGAGGGTGCGGACCAAGTACGGGAGAAAGGGACGGTCACGTCTCTGACCACGGCTATCACGTTGCCCCGGGCAACGTGGGGCGCCACGATGGCGTGCTCCGCCGCGCTGCCCGTCGCCGGCATCACCGCCCGCCGGGACCTCGACCTGCTCAACGTCGCCGCCGGAGACACCCTGCTCATCCACGGCGCGGCGGGCGCCGTCGGCACCGTCGCGGTCCAACTGGCCGTCGCCCGCGGCGCCACAGTCATCGGCACGGCATCGAGCGCCAACCACGACTACCTGCGCTCGCTCGGCGCCATCCCCGTCACCTACGGCGACGGCCTCGTCGACCGCGTCCGCAGCCTCGCACCCCAGGGTATCGACGCGGTCTACGACATCGCCGGCCAAGGCGCGCTGCCCGACTCCATCACGCTGCGCGGCGGCACCGCCGACCGCATCCTCACCATCGCCGATGCTGCCGGCCCCAGCCTGGGAATCCCGCTGTCGACGACCTTCCTGCCCGACGCCGCCCGGATCCTCACCGAACAGGCCGAACAAATCGTGGACGGCACCCTACGGATCACCATCGCGACCGCGCTGCCCCTCGCGGACGCCGCCAAAGCCATGCAACACACGAAACCGGTCACGTCCAAGGAAAAATCGTCCTGCACGGTAAGCCGGCCTGAGCGCACCGGCCTCCTGCACTCGACGGCCGGGGACGGAGGAAGGGCCTTCGGTACGTGCAAGGCGACCAGGCCGGCACGACCGAAGGCCCCACCGCCAATCACGGACTGGCCGCGATTGCCGGCGTTGACGATGCAACGTTCGGCGTTTCGGAGAACACCCGCACACAGCCTGGTGGGCCACAGTAGCGACGCACCGCTCGATCCACGTCGTCCCCGGCCGTCCCTCGCCTCGATCCCGGCGTCCAGACGCCGAATACCGTAGCGGTGATCAACCCTGCCGAATGGCCGTGTTCATCAAGCCGCAACCAAACCCAAGCGGAAGGTCGCATCGTCCGACAAACAAACCCTCTGAGCAGCGCCTCAACACCCCACTGTCCCGTTCTCCCGTACTTGGTCTGCCCCCCTCCATAGCTGTCGCGGTCTCAAGTCCTTACTCCCGAGGCGGGCGTGGAAGCATTCTGTCGGCCTTCGCGTAGACACTGTCTACTCGGCCTTGGTAGACAGTGTCTATGCATGAGGAGGACGCCGGGCTGCGTGCCCGCCTGATAGAGGTCGGCGTGGAATTGGTGACCCGCGAGGGGACACAGGCGCTGTCACTGCGTGAGATCGCCCGGCGGGCCGGAGTCTCGCACGGCGCACCCCGCCGATACTTCCCCACCCACCTGGAACTGCTCTCCGCCATCGCCCGCGAGGGCTTCGCGGCCCTGGGCGCGGAGGTCGCCCAGGCGCTGGGCGACGGCCGGACGGATCCGCGCGCGCAGTTGACGACGCTGGGCCGGGCATATCTCGGCTTCGCGCTGGCCAACCGCGGCATGTACGAGCTGATGTTCCGGCACGACCTGCTCGAGAGCAACCATCTCGGCCTGCGGGAGGCCAGCCTGCCGCTGTTCCAAGTCGTGATGGATCTGCTGACCCGGGCAGGCCTTCGGCCGGGCGTGGACCCGCGAATCGCCGCGGGCGTGCTGTGGGCGAACGCGCACGGCATCGCCCAGCTGTGGGCCTGGGGCAGCCTGCAAGTGACCACCGGATCGGCCGAGCTCGAACCGCTGCTGCGGGCCGCCCTGGAGGCGCACCTCGGGCCGGAACCGCGGTGAGGCCGGGACGCCACCGCCACCTCACGCTGGCCGCCAGCGTCACGGGGGCGGTCATCGTCGCCCTCGACGGAACTGTGCTCACCATCGCCCAGCCCGCTCTGCAACGGGACCTGCACGCCTCGTTCGCGCAGGTCCAGTGGACCAGCACCGGCTACCTCATCGCCGTGGCCGCCCTGCTCGTTCTCTCAGGCAGGCTCGGCGACCGCTACGGCCACCGGGAGGTCTTCGTCGCCGGGACCCTGGGCTTCGCCGCCACCTCGGCGGCGATCGCGCTGGCGCCCGGCATCGGCTGGGTCATCGGCCTGCGCGTCGCCCAAGGACTTTTCGGCGCGTTGCTGCAACCGGCCACCCTCGGGATGCTCCGCGCCGCGTTCCCGACCGACCGGCTCCCGACGGCCATCGCGGTGCGCAGCAGCGCCATCGGCCTGGCGGCCGCCGCCGGCCCGCTCGTCGGCGGCGCGCTGACCGCCCACTTCGGCTGGCGCTCGGTGTTCCTCCTGAACGTCGTCCCCGCGCTCGCGATCGGCGTGGCCGCTCTGGCCGTCCGCGTGCCGGCACCGCGCGACACCTGCGCGGGCGTCGACACCGACGCGGGCGTCGGCTCGGGAGCCAAGGCCGGGGCCGGGGCCGGTGGCCGCATCACCCGGTCCGGCCTGACCGGCGCCTGCCTGCTGGCCGCGGCCCTGGCGTGCCTCGTCCACACCCTGGTGGAGGTACCGCGCATGGGATGGACGGAGGGCACCGTGCTCGGACTGACCGGGGCCGTCGCGGCGGGCGGCGCGTTCGCCTGGCACCAGCGGGTCGCCACCCACCCGCTGATACCCCCGCATGTGCTCGCGTCGAGGACGCTGACCGCAGCACTGGCCGTCCTGCTCGCGGCCTCCGCGGCGATGTTCGGGGCGCTGTTCGTCGGCAGCTACTTCCTGCAGGAGGTCCTGGCCCTGGATCCGCTGCAGAGCGGGCTGCACGTGCTGCCGCTGGCGGTGATGATGGTGGCGGGCGCGCCGGTCGCCGTCGTGCTACTGCGCCGGCAGGGCCCCCGCCGGACGGCCCTGGCGGCGATGGCCCTGGTCAGCTCGGGAATGCTGCTGCTGGCCGGCGTGGACCGGTCGGCGGCCTCACCGGCGCTGGCGGGGGCGTTCCTCATGCTGGGCGCCGGCTTCGGCACGGTGATGGTCACGGCGACGGCCGTCGTCGTGCAGCAGGCGTCCGCCGACGACGCGGGGGTGTCCGGCGGGCTGAAGCAGACCATCATGAACATCGGCCCGGCGCTGGGCATTGCCCTGGCCACCACGTCGATCACGCTCATCGCGCCAGGCCTGGCCGCCGGACAGGCCGGGAACGGGGGATCGCGGTGGACGGCCGCGGCCTTCGGCGGCGCGATGGGGCCCACGCTGCTGCTTCTAGCGGGCGTTGCCGCGCTCGGCGTCCCGGCGGCCCTCAGGCTGCCCTCGCGCGCCGCCGCCGACCCGGTATCGCGCCGAGCATGACCGTCTCGATGCGGCGGCGAAACAGCAGCCGCCGGTGTTGAGCGCGATCAGGCCGGCCGGCGACGTCCTCTCGCGACGGCGCGAACAGTTCGTCGGCCGCCTCGTAGCGGACCTCCACCTTGTCCCCGTGCCCGGCCAGCCGGTAGCCGGAGCGATCCCGGCTGTTTCCGGCTCGCCCTCCTGGTCGTATATGCGCAGCTGTCGACGCACACCCCGACCTGTCAGCACGACTGACACTTCGTGGCGGGGGAGTCCATCCGGCGGCAAAACCCACTGACACTCCTATGGCACTTGGCAGCCCGCTGGGCCAGGCCTTAGCGCCGGACGATCAAGAACGGCGTTCGTTTGTTACACAACAAGCGTCCTGGTCAGGAGGACCGTCCACGGGACAGCCCTCGGTGAGGAATGGAACGATCAGCGGCGGTTGCGTGTGCAGTATTCTGCACGCCATATGGCGGCCGGTGACATGATCCTTAGCGTGGATCGGAGACGAGCTACGGGCGAAGGTACGGCGGGAGCGACGGCTGCGGCGCCGGGTGCGCCGGGCGGCGTGGCGGTTGCGCCAGGCTGAGCTCGAGCAACGAGTGGGCCATCGCCTCGGCCCGTGCCGAGGGCCTGCCGGTGCGGGCGGTGGCGGCCGAGGCGGGACGTTCGCCCTCGCGTATCGAGCAGATCGCCACGGCGGCCGCGCCGCTGCCGGAGCTGGAGGCGGCGCTGGCGCAGCTGCGTCAGATCGGGTGGCCGGCCCCAGAGGATCCCGCTGGTAGCGACGATGAGGAGCTGGACGGTCGCGACAGCATCGCCGAGCGCCTGGTCGATGAGGTGCGTTGGATGCCGGAGTGCGCCGACTGGGTCGACCGGCTCGTCGGCGACGGGTTTCCCCCGGTGGTGAACCTGCGTCCGGCCGATGATGAGGACGCTTACCACGTCGGGGTGGACCTGGCCCGAGTGGCTGCGGTGCTGCGCCGCATCGCCTACGACATCGACGAGCTGGTCGACGTCGACTGATCCCCGGCCATTATCACGATCAGGATCAACCGCCATATGCGGTGAGGCTGAGTCGTGAAATCCGCGCCCAGGCAGATGCGGCACCGTATCGCCGACCTTCACCGACGAGCCGGTGATCCGGCGGAGCGGCCCGCTCGGCGGTCACCATCTCGGCGGAGCTGAATGGCTGGCCGACCGGTGTGATGGCCCTCGCCCTGGCCGCCGTCCTCGCCCTGGCCGCCGTCCTCGCCCTGGCCGCCGTCCGCGCGCTGAGGGGCCGGTGGAGCGCGATCGCGGCGTGGGCGGGGGCCGGGCTGTTCCTCGTGGGCGCGGTGGTGTTCTCGATCCCGTAGGCGATCGAGATAGTCGCGGCCGGATACCAGGAGACGATACGGTTCGCCCCCTGGGACGCCGTCTGGTTCGGCCCCTTCCTGAACTACGTGACGGGGGCCGCGTTGATCCTGAGCAGCGCCGCCTTCGCCCGCGAGCTCCGCCTGTCGTACGGCCGCCCTTCGGCCGTATCCGCATCTATCCCCTGACGCGGGGCTGGGAGAGGTGCAGCCGGTCGGCGGTACGGCCGATGCGATCATTGATCAGTGGATGACTGTATCTTCTGCAAGATCGTCTCCGGGCAAGCTCCCGGGTATCGCGTCCTACAGGACGAGGCAACCGTAGCGTTCCTGGACAGAGCCCCAGCCACCCCGGGACACACCCTCGTCGTTCCGCGCAACCATGCCCGCGACGTCTGGGACCTGCCCGAAGACGAGCACGTTCACGTCGCCAGGATGGTGCACCGCGTCGCCCTGCTGCTGAGGACGGCGCTGACCCCTGATGGTCTCAGCATCACCCATGCCACGGGCGCGGCGGCCGGCCAGGACGTTTTCCACTTCCACACGCATGTGATTCCGCGCTGGCCGGGCGACGGGCTGCGTCCCAAGTGGGTCTCCCAGCGAGCCACCGAGGAAGATCTCGCGGCAATCCAGGCGCGCATTCAGGCGGCACGCTGAACCACACACCCTGTTGTGTTACCGGAAGTCATCAAGCCGTGTGCGCGTCCGCTGACCGGGAGCCCTTGATCTCAACCGCGGTTGAGGTTGCAGGATGAGCCACCAGGGCCTGCCCTGCAGTGGACAAGGAGCATGTACCCCTACCTAGGACGTTCATGAAGGTCGAGATTTATGCCGATGTGCTGTGCCCGTGGTGCTACATCGGTAAGAGACGAATGAGTGCGGCACTGGAACAGGTCAACGACCGGGACAAGGTACAGATCGTCTGGCGCAGTTTCCAACTCGCCCCGGAAGAAGGCCACGTCCCCGGCCCCACGGCCGCCGAGGCCATGGCCGGCTGGTGGGGCGATCAGGCGCCGGCCCGCATCGCCCGGGTTCAGGCGCTGGGCGCTGCCGAGGGACTGGAGCTCAACCTGCATCTGGCCCGGCCGGTCAACACCTTCGACGCGCACCGGCTGTGCCATCTGGCCGCTGCCCGTGGCCTCGCCGACCAGATGATGGAGCGGCTGCTGCGCGCCTATCACACCGAAGGGCTCAACGTGGCCGACCCACGGGTCCTGCGGCGCCTGGCCGGCGCGGCCGGGCTGGCCGACGCCGAGGTAGACGCTCTCCTCGCCGGCGACGACTACTCCGAGGAGGTCCGCGCCGACCGGCGCCGCGCCGCCGAGTACGGGATCACCGGCGTCCCCTCACTCGTGATCGACGGCGGGCCCCCGGTGTCGGGCGTCCAGCCCCCCGCCGAGCTGCGCCGGCTGCTGGAGCATGGCCTGACCACCGGCGTACCACACCAGTCCTGACCGGCCGGCCCGGTCGGCGCCAGCATGACCCCTGGTCGAGGCCGGCCAGAAGCGGGCGCAGCGCCGTCGACAGGCGCTGCGCCCGACGTGCGGGTGCGGCAAGTGAGCATGTGGCGTTGCCGGCGGTCAGCCGCGCCGGTGCCGCGGCAGCAGCACGCTCACCACCGCGATGGCCAGGCCGAGCCCGGCCGCCATGAGGAAGACCAGGTCGTAGCCGGCGGCGAGGGCGTCGACGGGGGAACTCCCGTCGACCTCCGACGCGGCTCTGGTGCCGGCGGCCGTCGCGAGCACCGCCAGGCCGATCGACCCGCCTACCTGACTGGCGGTGTTGGCCAGGCCGCCGACGATCCCCGCGTCGCTCTCGGGAACGTCAGCCGTTGCCGCGGCCATGAGGGTGGGGAAGGTCAAGCCGATGCCGGCCGCGATGAGCAGCGTAGGCCCGAGCACGCCGGTGACGTAGCCGCTGCCGGCGTGGGCCAGGGAGAGCCAGCCGAAACCGGCCAGGAAAAGGGCGCTGCCGGCCAGCACCAGGGGGCGCACACCGGTTCGGGGCAGCAGGGCGGCGGCCCATCGCGCGATCACCACGAACGTCACCGCCGCGGGTGTCTGCCCGAGCCCGGCTTGAAGCGCACTGAAACCGAGAACGTTCTGCAGGAAGAGCGACGTGAAATACCACGTCGCGATGGCAATTCCGCCGAACAGCAGCAGCATGCCGTTGCCGACGGCCACCCCCCGGATTCTGAACAGCCGCAGGGGCACCATCGGCCGGCTGGCGAATCGCGCCTCCACCAGGGTGAAGACGACGAGCAGGAGCAGGCCCGCCACTACCGGCCCGAGGACGAGCCCGGACGACCAGCCGTGATCGGCGCTCTGCATGACCCCGTAGACCAGCGCGGCCAGCCCCGCCGTCCCCGTGACCGCGCCAGTGAGGTCGAGCGGTTCCCGCCGGACGGTTCGCGTACCGGCCAGCGACATCATGGCCACGACGATCAGCACCGCGCCGATCGGCACGTTGATGAGGAAGACCCACCGCCACGACAGGCCGGTGGTGATGGCACCGCCCGCGACCGCGCCGGCCATCCCGCCCACACCGCCTGCGGCAGACCATGCGCCGAACGCCTTGGCACGCGCGTTCGGTGCGGTGAAGGAGGTGTTGATCACGGCTAGTGTCGCCGGGGCCATCATGGCGGCTCCGATGCCCTGCGCGACGCGGGCCGCCACCAGGACCTCCGGAGCGGTTGCCAGGCCTCCGGCCAGACTCGAGGCGGAGAACAAGAACAGCCCGGCGACCAGCATCCGGCGCGGGCCGAACAGGTCAGCGGCGCGGCCACCCAGCAGCATGAAGCCGGCGAAGGTCAGCAGGTAGCCGTTCACCACCCAGGCCAGGCCGGTGGGTGTGAAGCCGAGGTCCTCGCGGACTGAGGGCAGGGCGACATTAACGATGGACGCGTCCAGGATCACCATGAACTGGCAGGCACACGCCAGTAACAGGACCAACCAGGCGGGGCCGGCGTGCGGCCGGGACCGCTGCGTTGCGGTGCTGGTGCTTGTCATGACTTCCTTCTCGCTGATCCGCCGCTCACGCGGTCTGGGAGGTGGTGCCGGCCCTGGTGTCGCGGGAGCTCCCGTCGCTCGCGGCGGCATCGGTGACGCGGCCGCCTTCCAGCAGCCGGATCGTGATCTGGGCCAGCCGCCGTCCCTGGTACCTGGCCGCTTCCAGCGCCGCGGCGTCTGCGCCGTCCCCGGTCGGGCCTGTGACAAGCGACGTGCCGTACGGGTTGCCGCCGGCGGCGTACACGACCGGATCGGTGAATCCGGGCGGGACGATCAGCGCTCCCCAGTGGTAGAAGACGTTGCCCAGCGACAAGATCGTGGCCTCGCTGCCGCCGTGCCGGTTGAACGCCGAGGTGAAGGCCGTCACCGGTTTGTCGGCCAGCCTCCCTTCCTGCCACAGCCCGCCGGCCTGGTCGATGAACTGCTTGAGCTGCGCGGCCGGCGCGCCGAACCGGGTCGGCGTCCCGAACGCGAACGCATCGGCCCATGCCAGGTCCTCAACCGAGGCCTGGACGATCGAGGTGGCGGCGTCGGCGTGCTGCCGCCACAGCGGGTTCTGGTCAATCGCGCTGTCGGGGGCGAGCTCGGCGACCCGCCGCAGCCGCACCCCGGCCCCAGTCGAGGCGGCGCCCTCGGCGACGGCCTGTGCGAGCGCGTGCACAGTGCCAGTCGCGCTGTAGTAGATGACGGCGACCTTCACGGTCATGCCCGGCTCCTCGATGTCGTGTAGATTTAGTTATGCGGATAATAGTTATGCGCATAACTAATCTGTCAAGGAGAGCCCGTGGACTTCGAGCAAGCTGATGCCCTCAACCAGGCCATCCGCCTCCTGAGCCTGCGCCACCGGGCCAGGGCCGCGGCGCTGCTGGCCCCGCTCGGCCTGCACCCCGGGCAGGAGGCGCTCTTGCTCGAACTCGCCAGGACCGGCCCGACGATCCAGGCCCAGCTCAGCGAGGCGCTCGGCTGCGAGCCGCCCAGCGTGACGCTCATGACCCGCAAGCTCGAAGCCAGCGGCCACATCCGCCGCAAACCCGCCCCCTCCGACAAGCGCGCCAGCATCGTTGAACTCACCGACAGCGGCAAAGCTCTGGCCGACCAGGTCAAGCAGCTATGGTGCGCTCTGGCAGAGGAGACCGTGACCGGCCTGCCCGCCGAAACGGTGGCGGCACTGCCCGGCATCCTCAGAACCTTGACCAGCAACGTGGACACCAGGGGCCCTCGCCCCGCACACGACCGCCGGCACGCTCTGGTCGCGGAATCGCAACGGACCGAGGGGCGTTGATCAGGCCATGACGTTGACTGATGATTACGAACCGAGCGCGTCGGCGTGGGTCCGCGAGCAGGTCGAGCAAATCCTGCGCACCGGCACGACCGACGGCGTCACGATCAAGGGCCTGCCCATCGTGCTGATGACCTACCGGGGCGCCAAGACCGGCAAGGTTCGCAAGACGCCGGTGATGCGTGTCGAGCACGAGGGGCACTACGCGGCTGTCGCGTCCCTGGGCGGCGCGCCGACCAACCCGCAGTGGTACGCCAGCCTGGTCGCCGAGCCGGTCATCGAGCTTCAGGACGGCACGGTGACCCGGGAATACCGGGCGCGCGAGGTGTTCGGGGACGAGAAGGCCGTCTGGTGGCGCCGGGCGGTGGACGCGTACCCGGACTATGCCGACTACCAGCGCAAGACCGACCGCCAGATCCCTGTCTTCGCCCTCGAACCGGTCAACGGGGACAAGCCGGCCGGTGACGGCACCGAGGGCTAGAGCACCTACGCATCCACGGCGAAGGCATGGCCGCCGCCGCGTTCAACGTTGCTCGACGGCCCCGTAGCGCCCCCGCGGGGCCGTCTCGTTTCCGTTTGCCGGAGGCGCAGATCAAACCGGCCGTGAGACCGAGCCGCCGAGCCTGCTGAGGCTGGCCCGCCTGGCCGTTGGCGTGCGCGTCGGCCAGGATGCGGGGGAGTTGACTGCGCGATGTGATGTCCAGCTTGGCGAAGATCTTGCGCGCACGGGCCTCGATCCCGAGAGCCCAGTCGGTCGGGCCGGCGTGCGCGGTCTTCGCGATGCAGCCCTTCCTTCGTATCCGGAACGAGGGAGGCGACCAGCACCGTCGCCTCGGTGGGTCAGGGGCCCGGCGCGGGCGGGCCCCTGACGCCGCGAACGATCGGCCGCGTTCAGAGTGCCGGGACGTTCGCGCGGGGGGACGGCGTCAGCCGATCCGCAGGTCGATGCAGGAGTAGAAGGCGTTGGCCGTGTCACCGATGTTCCAGATCGCCAGCACCTTCTGCCTGCCGGAGAAGCCCCCGAAGTTGACGGTGTGAGAGACCCCCGACATAGGCGGTGGCTGGTTGTTTCCGCTGAAGGAGGCCACCCTGGTGTTGCCGATGTAGTACTCGTAGTTGCTGGTCCGATGCGGGGCGGTGAACGTCCACCTGAAGGTCACCGTCCTGCCGACCGACGTGACCGGCCAGGGCTTGCTCTCGTCGCTGAGCTGCGCGAATCGCGAGAGGTTCGCGTGGCAGCTACGCAGGCCCTTCGGGCCTTCCACGCTCTGCGGCTCGTAGATGATCGGGCCGCAGTTGGGCACCTTGCCCTGGTGGCAGTTGGCCTGCCTGCTGGGTGGCGAGAGGACGTAGCCGTGGGCCCACGCCGGAGTGGTGTTGAAGACCGTGGTGGCGATGGCGATCACCGCCATGGCGAGTAACGTGAGCGTTCTTCTCATGAAGTGGCTCCTTACATGGGGGGATACCTCGAATCTAAAGGAAAGTTTCCTAATGGTAAATGATAGGTTGACGATTCTTCAGGGATGTAGTCAGCCCGTCACGATGAAGTTTCTCGCGGGCCGCCACGGCGCTGACTCACTCCCGCCTGTAATTACGTGGTCGTGGTGGACGCGGTCGGGTCGGAGACGATCCTCAACTGATCACGCCATGGTGCCTTTGGCGACACGTTGCCCTGCATGTCGCACACCCGACGCCTCGGGTCCAACGCTTCCTCGACGCATCTTGTCTACGTGGCGGCAGAGGGAATAGGCTCGAATTAGTCAATGTTATGACTGTCAAAGACAGTTACTATAGAGCCGGGCGGGCATCCACCCCCTCAGACAGGAGACGCTCATGAGCGAGAACAGCACCGGCATCAGCCGCTTCCTGGAGCCGCTGACCCGAGACAACGCGGCCTTGCTGCTGATCGACCACCAGGTCGGCCTCTTCACCGGAGTGCGGGACATCGAAGTCGCCACGCTCAAGCACAACGTGGCCGCTCTCGCCAAGGCCGCCCAGGTACTGGGCGTGCCCACCGTGGTGACCACCACCGGGGCCGACGGCCTGTGGGGGCCGCTCGTGCCCGAACTGGCCGAGGTTCTCCCTGCGGACCTTGAGGTGATCGACCGCAGCACCGTCAATGCCTGGCACGACTCTCGTGTCCGCGCGGCAGTGGAGGCGACCGGCCGCAAGAAGCTGATCGTCGCGGGAATCTCCATCGAGGTCTGCCTGGCCTTCCCGGCACTGTCGGCGACTGCCGCAGGCTATGACGCGTACGCGGCCATCGACGCCTCGGGCACGTTCAGCGAGACGAAGCGGACGGCCGGTCTGCTGCGGATGCAGCAGGCGGGGGTCATCATCACCGACTACGCCACCACGATGGTCGAGATCCTCGCCGACAACGCCGACCCGAAGGCGTACGAGGTGTACTCGGCGCTGGACATGCCGTTCGCGACCCTGGTCGGTCAGCTGTCCGCCGCCTACACCAAGAACGGCTGACCTGCTCCGATCGTCGAGCCGCTCCCGCGGGCGCCGATGCTCCCGCGCGAGCTTCCGGACGTCGCCCATGCTTCAGCCGCCCGGAGGCAGATACGCGTGGGGGCCGTGTGCCTCGCAGACCGACCGTCACACCAGAGGACAGCCATGCAATCTCTGCAGTTCGGATTCTCTCTCGATCCCACCACGGACCACTCGGCGCACCGGGAACTCGTGCGCGCGGCTGAAGACGGAGGGCTTGACCTGGTCGGAGTCCAGGACCATCCCTACAGCGCAGAATATGTCGACACGTTCGCCCTGATCGCCACGCTGCTGGAGGCCACGGAGCGGCTGCGGTTCTTCCCGGACGTGGCCAACCTGCCCCTGCGCCACCCGTCGATGCTCGCGAAATCGGCGGCGTCACTCGACCTCCTCTCGGGCGGGAGGTTCGAGCTCGGGCTGGGTGGCGGCGGATACTGGTCCGCCATCGCCAAGATGGGCATGACAGCCCAGCTGAGCCGGGCCGAAGCCCTCGACCAGCTTGACGAGGCCGTCCGCGTTCTGAGGGCCCTGTGGCGCGGGGAGCCGGAGCCCGTCACCTTCGAGGGCCGTTACTACAACATCCCGGGGCTGCAGGGCGGACCGGTCCCGGCTCACCCGATCGGTATCTGGCTGGGCGCCCAGGGGCCGCGTTCGCTCAGGCTGACCGGCCGGGTGGCCGATGGATGGGCCGCGCCCATCCCCAGCTACCTGCCGTACGAGAAGTGGGCCGAGTCGAACGCGGCGATCGACAAGGCCGCCAGTGAAGCCGGCCGGGACCCGCATGACGTGGTGAGGATCGCTCAGCTTGTCGGCACCGTCACCGACCGGACCGGCGACGCCGAGTCGGCGTCCGGCAACGCGCCCATCCGCGCGACGGCGCGGCAGTGGGCCGATTTGATCGTCCGTCTGGCGACCGAGCAGCCCTTCCGGTCCTTCGTCTTCTGGCCGGAGCAGACCACGGTCGGACAGGTGGAGCGATTCGCCCGCGAGGTGGCACCCGCAGCCCGGGAAATGCTCGGCCGGCGGGCGTAGCCACCGGGCGAGCACCCCTGTGTACGGCAAGTGGAGGTGCGGCCGTGACGTTTCAGCGCTCCTTGACCGCCTCGATCTCCAGCTCCAGATCGACGGTGTCACCGATCAGCGCGCGCCCCCGCCCAGGGGTAGGTTCCCGGTGACCCCGAACTCCGATCGGCTGAGACGGGTGGTCGCCCTGAAGCCGGCCCGGACCGCTCCCCAGGCATCGGGTGCGACCCCCAGGAATTCCAGGCTGAGGGTGACCGGGCGGGTCTCACCCCGGATGGTCAACAGCCCGTCGACGGCGAACCGGCCGTCCTCCTCCCGGACGCCGGAGGACTCGAAGGACGCCGTCGGATACGACGAGGTGTCCAAGTAATCGGCACCGCGCAGGTGCTCGTCCCACTCCGCGTTGCGCGCCCACGCGGGCGTTCCATCGTGGAACGACCCCAGACACAAGACAAGGTGACAACGCCGAAACCGATTGTCGTCGCCGATCATCCGGGCATCCCAGCCGGGAAGACGGGCGGCCTCAGTCGCCGCGCCAGGCGAGCTGCTGCCGCGTGATTTCCCGGAAGGTGCCCTTGAAGGCGGCGAACCTGTCCTCGCTCGACGCTCGCGCGTGCCGCCGCTCGATGGCGGCCATGATCTCGTCTGCTTTCGCCATCTGGTCCAGCCCCCGGGGCGTGGGCACGATCAGCTTGGCGCGCCGGTCCTGGGGGTCGGGCCGGCGTTCGACGTAGCCGAGTTCCTCAAGTTCGTCGATCAGATTGCCGATGACCTGCTTGTGCGTCCCCGACAGCCGCGACAGCTCGGTCGCTCGGCTCCCTTCCTCGTCGAGGTAGCCAAGCACCGCCCCGTGCCTTGGTCTGAGCTGGGGGTGTCCCTGCTCGGCCAGGGTCTCGAAGAGCTCTTTCTGGATCGAGAAGAGCAGCTGCGCGGACAGGATCCCGAGATCCGGGTCCTGCTGCTTGCGTTCACTGCGTCGACCCACCGCGCGCTCCTCGTCACCTGCGCTGACTGTCACCTTTTGGAATGATAATGGTCATGCCAACG
The DNA here is from genome assembly GCF_004011505.1 of Nonomuraea polychroma. NCBI lineage: Bacteria > Bacillati > Actinomycetota > Actinomycetes > Streptosporangiales > Streptosporangiaceae > Nonomuraea > Nonomuraea polychroma. The sequence goes on along the minus strand of NZ_SAUN01000001.1, from coordinate 3,757,184 downwards.
GCCGGCATGGCCTACGGACACGCTCGGATCGGGCACGTGGACGTGATGCGGGCGCCGGCGGGCTCAGAGCTCGATCACGACCCGGCCGGTGGAGCCCAGCGTCTCGGCAGCCTCGTGCGCCTCGGCGATCCGGTCGAGCGGGAAGCGGCTGGCGATCGGGTAGCGCAGGTCGCCTGCGGCCACAGCGGCGGTGAGGTCGGCGGCGGCCGCCTCATTGGCCGGTTCGGGGAAGTCGTCGTTGCTGAGGAAGCGCACGGTGATGTTCTTGAAGGCGATGGGCCAGTACGGCACCGCCGGATCAGTCGCGCCCGTGGCGTAGGTGGCCACCGTGCCGCCGTACCGGAGAATGTCGGCGTCCGTGGCAATACCGGTGTCGAAGGCGACCTCGGCGACTCGGTCGACGCCCTCCGGAGCGATCTTCAAGATCTGCTCGACCACATCTCCGGTGGAGGCGTCCACCACGTGGTGGGCGCCCGCGTCAAGGGCCTGCTCTCCTTGGGAGGACCGCCGTACGGTGGCGATGACCGTCGCGCCGCCGCGACGGGCGACGGCCACAGCGGCCCTGCCGACGGCGCCCAACGCGCCGGTCACCACGATCGTCTGGCCGCCGACCGGGCCGTCTCCGAAGATCGCCCGGTGGGCGGTGATGCCCGGGATGCCCAGCAGCGCTCCCTGCTCGTACGGCACTGAGGGGGGCAAGGGCACGGCGTGCCCGTCCGGAACCACTGTGTACTCGGCGGCGGTGCCGTACGGGCGGTAGGACTGGGCAAGGAACACCCAGACCCGCTCGCCGACCCGGTGCGGGTCTACGCCGGAGCCGACCGCGTCGATCACTCCCGCGCCGTCTCCGTGCGGGATCACCCGGGGAAAGGCCATGGTCGATCCCCACCAGCCCTGCCGCTTGCCCAGGTCGCCCACGTGAACGCCGGAGACCGCGATTTTGACGCGCACCTCGCCGGGACCAGGCTCCGGAGTCGGCAGCTCTCCGACGGTGAGCACCTCCCGCGCCGGTCCTTGCCGGTCGTACCAGGCGGCGCGCATCACCGCTCACCCCCGTCGGCACGTGTGCCCTCTTCCACGCTCACCAGCTCGCCGATCGCGGCGAAGAACGCGGCGATGCCCGGCAGGTTCGCGCCCTTGCCGCGGGAGGCCGCGAAGTCCTCTGCTGAGCGCCATTCCACGATGTCGAGCCACTCGTCATCGGGCAGACGTACCAGTCTCGCGTCGAGGAAGCCCTCGCGATCGGCACGGAAGTCGGCCAGCATGCCCGCTCGGGCCGCCAGCAGCGCCTGGACCTTCTCCGGTGGCACCCGGAAGCGGGTCAATTCCACAGTTGTCGCCATCACTGCCCTCGCTGAGGTGGTTCCTACGCCCCCATCATCTAAGACACTCTCTTGATAGTCAAGAAAATGACTATGATGGATAGGGGGTGGACGCCACATCCGGGGTGGGAATAGCCTCTACATAGTCAAAGTTGTGACTGTCATCTTCTATACCAACTACCTTGTCGTGAAGGAGTCGACATGAACAGCATCCGGAGGGTCCTCGCCCCCGTCATGGGTGTCGTGGCCGGCGCGGTGGCCGCCGGCGTGTTGCTGGGCGGCGACGCCACGGCCGCGCAGGGCGACAACCCCGATGACCGCCTCGCCATCCGTGAGGTGATCGACCATCACCAGATGTACATCGATCTGCGCGATGCCGACGGTTATGCGAACCTCTACGCCGAGGACGGCCGCTACAGGAGCCCCTTCGGCTCCGCTGACGGCCGGGACGAGATCAAGGCCATGTTCGTCGATCTGGCCGCGAAGGGCTTCACCAAGGGCAAGCGGCACATGACCGGGCCCGCCATGATCGAGGTGGCGGGCACGACCGCCACCGCCCGGTCCTGGTACTGGGTCGCGGAGACCGAGAAGGCGCCCGCCGTCTACGCCACCGGCACCTACACCGACACGTTCCGCAAGGTGAACGGCGAGTGGAAGATCGTCCAGCGCGTGCAGACGCTGGACCAGAGCTCTTCGCAGACCGAGTAAGCCCGCACGTCCATTCCCTCCCGCTCGCGAAGCCGTCTGCCGTCATCGCGATGCTCGGCTCTCACTCGATGGTCCCTTCGGCGCTGCCGGGCGAGGGCGCGTTCACCTTCGTCTTCGCCCTCGGCGCCGTGTTCGCGGCGGCCGGTGTCGGGATGGTCCTGCTTATGCCGAGGGCCGCGGCTCGGTGGGCCGGCCTCCCCCCACGTGCCGTGGTTGGCCAGACCGCGCCCCGCTCGCTCAACCGCTCCTTGGCCTCTTCGACGGTGGCCGGTCTCCTGCATTCGTGCGGCCTGGCGCGGGGCGACATCCCACTGCTGGTCGAAGCGCTCGGCGGTCATCTTGTCCATGTGGACGTGCCAGTCGGAGAAGGAGATCTGGCCGAGGTCGAGGGCCTCGTCGGCCATGCCTTGGAGCGTGCCCGGCGAGGCCGGCCATTCCGCCCCCGAGACCGGGTGGGCCTGAGTTTGCGGAGCTGTTATCCGCACATGCCTTGACGTCCGGGAGTGCGAAGTGGCTTGATTGCCCTGCTGACAACGTTGTCAAAATCACCACCTCGGGGGTTTCCGCGAAGGGATGATGTGCGATGCGGCGAAGAATGCGCTCACACTGGACGGCGGCCGCCGCCGTTGTGATGGCCGGCGTGCTGAGCCTGTCGGCTTGTGGAGGTGGCGGCGGCCAGGCGGCGCAGCCCACTCAGGGCGGCGGTGACGCGAAGAAGCAGGTCGAGGTGTTCTCCTGGTGGACCGGACCGGGTGAGGCCGACGGTCTGCAGGCGATGCGGAAGATCTTCGAGGAGCGCAATCCGTCCTACACCTTCTTCGACGCCGCAGTGGCCGGCGGCTCCGGTGACAAGGCCAAGGCGCTGCTGCAGTCGAAGCTGCAAGCCGACACCCCGCCCGACACCTTCCAGGGGCACGCGGGCGCCGAGCTGCAGGGCTACATCAAGGCGGGCGACCTGGAGGAGCTGAACTTCCTCTACGACGAGCTGAAGCTCAAGGACGCCTTCCCGGCCCAGCTCGTCGATCAGATCAGCGTCCAGGGCAAGATCTACTCGGTTCCGGTGAACATCCACCGGTCCAACGTCCTGTGGTTCAACCCGGCGGTGCTGAAGGAGGCCGGGGTCGCGGGCGCGCCGAAGACGCTGGAGGAGTTCGTCGCGGCGCTGGAGAAGGTCAAGGCCAAGGGCAAGGTCCCGCTGTCCATCGGCTCGGAGTGGACCGTCACCCACCTGATGGAGAGCGTGCTGCTCGGCTCGCTCGGCACCGACGCCTACAACGCGCTGTTCAAGCCGGGCGCCGACTGGAACAGCCCGCAGGTGACCAAGGCGCTGGAGCAGTTCAAGACGATCATGTCGTACGCAGGTGACCCGCAGGACGACTGGCAGCCCGCTGCCAAGCAAGTGGCGGACGGCGAGGCCGCCTTCAACGTGATGGGCGACTGGGCGTACGGCTACTTCCACAACCCGCCGGAGGGAGGCCTGGGCAAAAAGTCCAAGACCGACTTCGACTGGGCGCCCGCGCCAGGTACGGAGGGCACCTACCTGTGGCTTTCCGACAGCTTCACCCTGCCCAAGGGCGCCAAAAACCGTGACGGTGCGGTCGCCTGGCTCAAGGTCGCGGCGAGCAAGGAGGGTCAGGACGCCTTCAACCCGAAGAAGGGCTCGATCCCGGCACGCAAGGACGCCGAGCACTCCCTCTACACCGACTACCTGGCCGACGCGCTGAAGGACTGGTCGAGCAACAAGCTGGCCGGCTCCATCCAGCACGGCGTGGCGGTTAACCAGCCCTGGCTGGCCTCCATCAACGAGGCCGTGGGCCTGTTCATCGGCACGAAGGACGTGGCCGGGCTGCAGAAGGCGCTGGCCGACGCCGCGCAGGCCAACGCTCAGTGAACCGCGGCACGGCAGGCGCCGCCGTCAGCCGGCGCCTGCCACCGCCCCTTCGGAGGGAATGCTTGTGAGGCGGGTACGCACCTGGCTGCCCGGCCTGCTCCTCGTCGCCCCGTCGATCGTGGCGATCGGCGTGTTCGTGTACGGCATGCTGGGCTGGAACTTCCGGCTGGCCATGACCGACAAGCACGACGAGGTGTCGGAGGGCAGGTTCGTCGGGCTGGAGAACTTCATCGGGCTCTGGGACCAGCCCAGATGGCACCTATCGGTCAACCACGCGATCATGTTCACGGTCGTGTTCGTGCTGGGCGCGCTGGTGCTCGGCTGGCTCCTCGCCTTCCTCATGGAGAAGGGGATCAGGGGCGAGGCCACGTTCCGGGCCGTCTATCTGTTCCCGATGGCCATCTCGTTCGTCGCGACCGGCATCGTGTGGCGGTGGCTGATGAACTCGGGGATGGAGGAGCGGGCGGTCGGGCTCAACCGGCTGTTCGACGCGATCGGGCTGCCGCAGTGGCAGTGGTTCCGGGATCCGGACTGGGGGATGGCCGCCATGGCCATCCCCGCCATCTGGCAAATGTCTGGATATGTCATGGCACTGTTCCTGGCGGGGTTCCGGGGCGTGCCCGAGGAACTGCGCGAGGCCGCCCGGGTCGACGGCTGCACCGAGTGGGGCGTCTACCGGCACGTGGTGCTGCCCCTGCTGCGCCCGGTGACGCTCTCGGCGCTGATCATCCTGGGCCATATCTCGCTGAAGGTGTTCGACCTGATCGTGGCGGTGTCGGGCAAGCAGATCATCACCGACGTGCCCGCCGTTTTCATGTGGGTGGCGGTGTTCGACTCGCACGACCCGGCCAAGGGCGCCACCATCGCCTCGTACATCGTGCTCAGCGTGGCGATCTTCGTCGTCCCGTACCTGATCTGGTCCGTGCGAAAGGAGAGGCGGTCATGACGGCGGTCGCGGCCGGACGGCGGCGGGTGTCCACCGGGGTGCGGCTCGGCGTGCTGCTGGCCCTCGTGGTCGTCTTCCTGATCCCGATCTACGTCCTGCTGGTCACCAGCTTCAAGCCGCTCACCGAGGCCGACCCGAGCCAGGCCTGGAACCTGCCGCAGACCTGGACCGTCGAGGCGTGGCGGGTGGCCTGGGAGAAGCTGGCTCCGGGTCTGTGGAACAGTGTGCTGCTCGCGGTGCCCGGCTCGCTGCTGTCGTGCGCGCTGGGCTCCATGAACGGGTACGTGCTGTCGAAATGGCGCTTCCCGGGCGCCGACCTGCTGTTCACGTTGTTCCTGTTCGGCATGTTCATCCCGTATCAGGGTGTGATGATCCCGCTGGTGCAGCTCCTGGTGGGACTGAACGAGCTGACCGGGCTGCAGTTCTACGGCGCCATCCCCGGGCTGGTGCTGGCCCACGTGATCTACGGCATCCCGATCTGCACGCTGATCTTCCGCAACTACTACGTCACCATCCCGGACGAGCTGATCGAGGCGTCCCGGGTGGACGGCGCGGGCATGCTGCGGACCTACTGGTCGGTGGTGCTTCCGGTGTCGGGGCCGGCGATCGCTGTGGTGATCATCTGGCAGTTCACGTCGCTGTGGAACGATTTCCTGTTCGCCGTCTTCCTGACCGGGCCGACGAGCTGGCCCGCCACGGTGATGCTGAACAACATCGCTGGGGCCCAGGCCACGCCGTACAGCCAGCAGATGGCCGCGGCCATCCTGGCGTCGGTCCCGACGATGCTCATCTACGTGCTGCTGGGCCGCTTCTTCATGCGCGGCCTGATGGCGGGAGCGCTCAAGGGGTAGCTCAGAGGCCGACCGGCGCGGGGTTGGCGCAGTGGGCGAGCGGCTCGCCGCGTGGCGTGGCGCGGGCGTGCAGGGACACGAACCGCGAGCGCGACAGCAGCTCGTCCAGCTCCACGCTCCCGGGCGTCTTCACGTACGAGTCGAAGACCAGCACCTCCGCGCCGAACCCCTCCAGCGTGCGGTCCACCCGCTGAGTGCTCGAATCGAGCGGCGGCCACCTGTCGTCCACGACGCAGGCCTGGCCAGGACGGCCGCCAACGTCTGCGAAGCGGGAGCATTCGCTACCCACCTGCCACAGAAATGGACTCTTGACACGCTGATTCCGGTTTGAGAAGTTTCCTAACAGTTTCGGATTGACAACGTTGTCAATTTCCTCAGGCCAGCGGCACCGCCAATCGAGCACTTCTGCCGCACCTCCGCGATCCCCTCCGGTTGACCCACGGAAGGTACCGATGAAACGCCCTCACCCCCCACGACGTCGAGTTCTTCTGGTGGCCTCATGCGCGGCCGCCGCGCTCTTCGTCTCCACACCGGCCGCCGCCTTCGCATCCGGCCCGGTCCCCAACCCGGGCCCGTCGGCGACTCCGACCCCCGGCCCGTCGTACAGCCCCCCGCCCGGACCCGAGCGGCCGGAAGCGACCCCGCCCGAGGCGGAGCTACGCCGGTCGGCGGCGAACGGCCGCTCCCTCGCCGAGGCCGAGGGAGCCGCCTTCTACTCCTCCCTCGAATCCGGTGACACCCAGCCGACCTGGACCAACACCGCGGAGACCGACGCCGAAGGCAGCAAGAAGGCCGCGAACGTCACCGGGACGACGCCCGGAGGCATCCCCGGAAGCATCGCCGACGCGATCACGGAGATCGCAGCGAGCGGCGAGAACACGGCCGGGGGAGAGGTCAAGGAAAACCTCGCCGACGGCGACACCAACACCAAGTGGCTCGTCTTCGCCGGCACGGCCTGGGCACACTACAAGCTCTCCTCGCCGGTCGCGGTCGTGCGCTACGCGCTGACGTCGGCGAACGACGCGCCCGGGCGCGATCCCCGCGACTGGCAACTCCAGGGCTCGCAGGACGGGCAGAACTGGACGACGCTCGACACTAGGACCGAGGAGACGTTCGGCGCGCGGTTCCAGCGCAAGGAGTACACCTTCGCGAACACCACCGCGTACGCCTACTACCGGCTGAACATCACCCGTAACGGAGGCGCCTCCATCGTCCAGCTCGCGGAGTGGGAGCTCTCCGACGGCGACACGAGCCCCAAGCCGCCGACGGACATGCGCAGCCAGGTCGGCACCGGGCCGAACGGCGGCTTCGTCTCCAAGCCCAGGGCCGGCTTCACCGGGCTGAAGGCGTTGCAGTACGGCGGCACCACGACAGCCGAGAGCGGTGGCTACTCCTACAACAAGGTGTTCGAGGTCGACATCCCGGTCGCCCCGAGCACCGAGCTGTCCTATGTGGTCTTCCCCGAGTTCACGGCGGCGGACCTGCGCTATCCCAGCACCTACGTGTCGGTGGACCTGGCCTTCGACGACGGCTCCTACCTCAGCGAGCTCCGCGCCACGGACCAGCACGGGGCGTTGCTGAGCCCGCGCGGCCAGGGGGAGTCCAAGACCCTGTACGCCGACCAGTGGAACTACAGGCAAGCGGAGATCGGCCGGGTCGCCCGAGGCAAGACGATCAAGCGGATCCTCGTCGCCTACGACAGCCCCGCCGGCCCCGCCGGGTTCCGCGGCTGGGTCGACGACATCAAGATCGTCACCGCGCGGAAGCGCCAGCCTTACCAGGCGAGCGGCCCGCGCGCGGACGGCGTCAGGCTCTCCGAGCACGTGGTCACCACCCGCGGCACGCACTCGACGGGCGGTTTCTCCCGAGGGAACAACTTCCCGGCCACTGCCGTGCCGCACGGCTTCAACTTCTGGACGCCGATGACCAACGCCGGCTCGATCAGCTGGCTGTACGAGTACCACCGGGCGAACAACGCCGCCAACCTCCCGCAGATCCAGGCGTTCACCGCCAGCCACGAGCCGAGCCCGTGGATGGGTGACCGGCAGACGTTCCAGGTCATGCCGTCCACGGCAGAGGGCACCCCCGACCCGTCCCGTACCGCGCGGGCACTGCCCTTCCGCCACGAGAACGAGGTTGCCCAGCCGCACTACTACGGGGTGACCTTCGAGAACGGGCTGAAGAGCGAGATCGCGCCCACCGACCATGCCGCGATGTTCCGCTTCACCTTCCCCGGGGATGCCGCCAAGCTCATCTTCGACAACGTCAACAACAACGGCGGCCTCACCCTCGACACGGCAAGCGGCACGGTCAGCGGGTACTCCGACGTGCGCAGCGGCCTGTCGACCGGTGCGACCCGCATGTTCTTCTACGCCGTCTTCGACAAGCCGGTCACCGGCGGCTCGATGCTGACCGGGCAAGGCCGCGACAACGTGCTCGGCTACCTCGCCTTCGACCCCGGCGCCGACAAGGTCGTCACCATGCGGATCGCCTCGTCGCTGATCAGCGTGGAGCAGGCCAAGCACAACCTGCAGCTGGAGATCGCCCCCTCCGACACCTTCGACGCGGTCAAGGAGCGGGCGCAGCGGGCCTGGGACGCCAAGCTCGGGGTCATCGAGGTGGAGGGGGCGACCGAGGACCAGCTGGTGACGCTCTACTCCAACCTCTACCGGCTGTTCCTCTACCCGAACTCCGGGTTCGAGAACACAGGCACCGCTGCCGCCCCCGTCTACAAGCACGCGGTGCAGTCGTCGACGACCACCCCGGCGAGCACGCCCAAGCAGACCGGCGCCCCCGTGGCCGACGGGAAGGTCTACGTCAACAACGGCTTCTGGGACACCTACCGCACCACCTGGCCGGCGTACTCGCTGCTCACCCCGGAACACGCCGCCGAGATGGCGGGCGGCTTCGTCCAGCAGTACAAGGACGGCGGCTGGATCGCCCGATGGTCCTCGCCGGGCTACGCGGACCTGATGGTCGGCACCAGCTCGGACGTCGCCTTCGCCGACGCCTACCTCAAGGGCGTCACGGGGTTCGACGCCAAGGCGGGGTACGAAGCGGCGATCAAGAACGCCACGGTGGCCCCGCCGACCCGTCACGTCGGTCGCAAGGGCCTGTCCACCTCGCAGTTCCTCGGCTACACCTCGATCGGGTCCACCGGCGAGGCGATGTCCTGGGCCCTGGACGGGTACATCAACGACTTCGGCATCGCGAACATGGCCGAGGCGCTCGCCGGCCGATCGACCGGCGCGGAGCGCAAGCGGTACCTGGAGGAGCACGAGTACTTCCTGAACCGCGCGCGGGGCTACGTGCACATGTTCGACCCAGCCGTGGATTTCTTCCAGGGCAGGAACGCCGACGGCACCTGGCGCAACAAGCCGAAGACCTACGACCCTCGCGAGTGGGGCCACGACTACACCGAGACAAACGGCTGGAACAGCGCCTTCCACGTGCCGCAGGACGGGCAGGGGCTCGCCAATCTCTACGGCGGCAAGGCCGGCCTCGCCGACAAGCTCGACAGGTTCTTCGCCACCCCGGAGACCGCCACGTTCCCCGGCTCGTACGGCGGGATCATCCACGAGATGCGCGAGGCCCGGGACGTCCGGATGGGCCAGTACGGGCACAGCAACCAGCCGTCCCACCACATCATCTACATGTACAACTACGCAGGGCAGCCGTGGAAGGCCCAGGCCAAGGTGCGCGAAGCGCTGTCCCGCCTCTACACCGGCAGCGAGATCGGCCAGGGTTACCCGGGCGACGAGGACAACGGCGAGATGTCGGCATGGCAGATCTTCGGCGCCCTCGGCTTCTACCCGCTGCAGATGGGCAGCCCGTACTACGTGATCGGCTCGCCGCTGTTCACCAAGGCCACCGTGCACCTCGAGAACGGCGAGGACCTGGTCGTCAAGGCGCCGGACAACAGCCGCCGCAACGTCTACGTGCAGGGGCTGAAGGTCGACGGCAGGCCCTACACCAAGACCTACCTGCCGCACGACCTGCTCGCGCGCGGCGGCGTGCTGGAGTTCGACATGGGGCCGAAGCCCTCGCGCTGGGGCACCGGCGCGGACGCTGCCCCGCCGTCGATCACCCAGGGCGACGAGGTTCCGGCGCCGCTGGGCGACGCGACCGGCAAGGGGCGGGGCACGCCGTCAGCGAGCGGCGACGCCGCCGTGGCCGCTCTGTTCGACGACGACTCCGGCACCGAGGTGTCCGTGCCCGGCTCCGCGCCGTGGATCCGGTACCAGTTCACCGGCGGGCAGCAGGTGAGCTTCTACACGCTCACCTCGGGCACCAGGGCGGAGGCGGAGGATCCCAAGGCGTGGGTGCTCGAAGGTTCCGACGACGGAGCCCAGTGGAAGGTCCTCGACGAGCGCGACGGTGAGACGTTCCAATGGCGCCGGCAGACCCGCCCGTTCAAGATCGCCGATCCGGGCGCGTACGCGTACTACCGGATCAGGGTCACCGGCAACGGCGGCGCGGCCTCGACGTCGCTCGCCGAGGTGGAGCTGCTGAACCCCCGGCGGGCCGACACCTCGCCGCTGGTCGTGGAGGTCGAGGGCGTCGTCGCCTCGGCGGGGCAGACCGTCCCGGTGGAGGTCACCGTGTCCAACTACGCCCGCGACGCCGCGAGCGGTCAGATCACCGTGACGGGCCCGCAGGGCTGGAGCGTGCAGCCCGCGAGCGCCGAGTTCGGGCCCGTCGCGCCGGGTGAGTCCAAGACCTTCACCCTCCAGGTGGCGGTCCCGCAGGGCACGGCGCCGGGGAGCTTCCCGGTGCAGGTCGCCGTGACGTCCGACCACGGCTCCCTCACCGGCAAGGGCCTGGTGACCGTGGTCGGCGACACCATCGACTTCACGCCCGGCACCGACGCCGAGACGCCCTGGCTCCTCGACGCGGGCGCCTCCCAGCTCAACGGCGAGGTGTACGACGGCCGTGCCCGCTTCACCGACGGCGCGAGCACGGCGACGTACCGCTTCCAGGTGCCCGCCGACACCTCCGGCGGCACGCTGACCCTGGACATCGGCAATCAGTTCCTCGTCCAGACGTCGCCCGACGGCCAGACCTGGCGCACCATCCTGCAGGAGACGAACAACGTGCGCGACCTGTCCAACCGCGGGAAGCACGACTTCGCCCTCGACGAGTTGCGAGGCACGAGCCGCACGCTCTACCTGCGCATCGGCGACAGCCAGCCGCAGGACGGGTGGGGAGCCTGGCTCGCCAGGGTGACGCTCACCACGAAGGCGGCCGGCTAGCGACAGCGGCCTTCACCACCGGGGCCGGGCCGAAGATCTCCTCGGCCCGCCCCCCAGCGGTTGGGTCCGGTCAGACGTTGAGCGCGCGGTCGCCGGTCCGCGGGGCGGACGGCTCGCAGATGTCCGCGCGCGCTGCGTCCGCGGACAGGTCGTCGGGCTGCAGCTCCGCGGCCAGCTCGGCATGCACCATGGTCCGGTAGGCCTCCGTCTCGCGCCGCACGTCCTCGTCGTCCCAGCCCAGCACCGGGGCGATGAGTGCGGCCACCTCGGATGCGGCGGCGAGGCCGCGGTCGCGTTCCTCGATCGAGATGCGGGTACGGCGGGCCAGCACGTCCTCCAGGTGCAACGCCCCCTCGTGCGAGGCCGCGTACACCGCCTCCGCCCTGAGGTAATCCGCCGCCCCGGCGAGGGGCTCGCCAAGGGCGGGATTCGCCTCGATCATGTGGAGGAGATCCACGATGGCCGAGCCGTAGCGCCCGAGCAGGCGCTCGACGCGGGCGACGTCGATGCCGGCGCGCGCCGCCAGAAGTGCGCGGCCGTTCCGCAGCGCCTCGAACCCCTCTGCTCCCAGGAGCGGCAGCCGGTCGGTGACGGACGGGGGCACGGCCGCGTCCAGCTCCTGTACGGCCACGTCGACGGCGTCCCTGGCCATGACCCGGTACGTGGTGTACTTGCCGCCGGCGATGACCACGAGCCCGGGGGCGGGCCGCGCGACGGTGTGCTCCCTGGACAGCTTGGCGGTGTCCGAGGCGTCTCCGGCCAGGAGGGGCCGAAGACCGGTGTATACGCCCTCTATGTCGTCGTAGGTGAGCGGCGTGCTCAGCACCTGGTTCACGCGGTCGAGTAGGTAGTCGATGTCGGCCTGGCTGGCCACCGGGTGGCCCATGCCGAGGCTCCAGTCCGTGTCGGTGGTGCCGATGATCCAGTGCCGGCCCCAGGGGATGGTGAAGAGCACGCTCTTCTCCGTACGGAGGATCAGGCCGGTGTCGAGCCTGATCCGGTCACGCGGAACGGTGATGTGGACGCCCTTGGACGCCCGGACGCGCAGGCCGCCCTGGTTGCCCATGAGCTGGGCGGTCTCGTCGGTCCAGACCCCGGTGGCGTTGATCACCTGGCGGGCGCGCACGACGATCTCGCGGTCGCTCTCCAGGTCAAGCACGTGCGCTCCGGTGACCCGTGCCCCGTCGCGGACCAGCCCCGTCACGCGTGCCCTGGTCGCGATGGCGGCGCCGTACTGCGCGGCGGTGCGCGCGAGCGTCATCGCGAACCGCGCGTCGTCGACCTGCGCGTCGTGGTACTGGACCGCGCCGACGAGCGCCTCTGGACTGAGGCCAGGTGCGGCCGCCAGCGCGCCTCGCCGGCTCATGTGGCGATGGCGGGGAAGGGTCCGCGCGCCGTCGAGCATGTCGTAGAGGGCGATCCCCGCGCCGACATAGAGCCGTTCCCAGAGCCGGCGGCGGAGCGGGAACAGGAAGGGCACCGGGCGCACCAGGTGGGGCGCGAGCCTGGTCAGCAGCAGGCCACGCTCCTTGAGGGCCTCCCTGACCAGCCGGAAGTCGAGCTGTTCGAGGTATCTCAGGCCGCCGTGCACGAGCTTGCTTGACCGGCTCGACGTGCCTGCCGCCCAGTCCTGGGCCTCCACCAGCGCGACCGAGAGGCCACGGGACACCGCGTCGAGCGCCACGCCTGTGCCGACGACTCCGCCGCCGACGACGAGCACGTCGAACTCGTTCTCGCCTATCCGGCGCAGCGTTCCCGCGCGGTATGCCGGTCCCAGTGGTACAGATGTCACGGTCAGACTCCTCATCTCGGAAAAATCAGGCGGACCCGGAGCCGCGGTTTCCGCATGGCCGTGCGGAAGCCGCGGCCCAGGCGGCTCAGCCGACGTCGACCCAGTCGAGGGTGCGGGTGACGGCCTTCTTCCAGGCGGTGTAGCCGGTCTCGCGCTGGTCCTGGGACCAGTGGGGCTGCCAGCGGCGGTCTTCCTGCCAGTTCTGCTTGAGCTCGTCGGTGGACTTCCAGAAGCCCACGGCGAGCCCGGCGGCGTAGGCGGCGCCCAGCGCGGTCGTCTCCGCCACCACGGGCTTGGAGACCGGCACGCCGAGGATGTCGGCCTGGATCTGCATGCACAGGTCGTTGGCGGTGACGCCGCCGTCCACCCGGAGCACGTCGAGGGCGACTCCGGAGTCCTGGCGCATCGCCTCCACCACGTCGCGGCTCTGGTAGCAGATGGACTCCAGGGTGGCCCGGGCGATGTGCGCGTTGTTGTTGAACCGCGACAGGCCGACGATCGCGCCGCGGGCGTCGGAGCGCCAGTACGGGGCGAACAGTCCGGAGAAGGCGGGCACGAAGAACACCCCGCCGTTGTCGTCGACCTGCCGGGCCAGCGACTCGCTCTGCTCGGCTCCCGCGATGATGCCTAGCTGGTCGCGCAGCCACTGCACGGCCGAGCCGGTCACCGCGATGGAGCCTTCCAGCGCGTACACCGGCGGCTCCTCGCCGAACTGGTAGCACACGGTCGTCAGCAGGCCGTGCTTGGAGCGCACCGGGGAGGTGCCGGTGTTGAGCAGCAGGAAGTTGCCGGTGCCGTAGGTGTTCTTGGCCTCGCCGACCTCGAAGCAGACCTGCCCGACGGTGGCGGCCTGCTGGTCGCCCAGGACACCGCCCAGCGTGACCTCTCCGCCCAGCGGGCCGTCGGCCAGGGTGCGCCCGTACAGCTCCGGGTGGGAGGAGGGGACGATGGCCGGCAGCATCCGGCGGGGTATGCCGAAGAACGACAGCAGCTCGTCGTCCCAGTCCAGGGTCTCCAGGTCCATCAGCATGGTACGGCTGGCGTTGGTCGGGTCGGTGACGTGCAGGCCACCGTTGACACCGCCGGTGAGGTTCCACAGCAGCCACGTGTCGGTGGTGCCGAAGATCGCCTCGCCGGCGTCGGCCGCCTGACGTACCCCGTCGACGTTCTCCAGGATCCACTGGATCTTCCCTGCGGAGAAGTACGTCGCGGGAGGGAGGCCCGCCCTGCGCCGGATGATGTCGCCCTTGCCGTCGCGTTCCAGCGCCGAAGCGATCCGGTCGGTGCGCGTGTCCTGCCAGACGATGGCGTTGTAGTAGGGCCGGCCAGTGGTGCGGTTCCACACCACGGAGGTCTCGCGCTGGTTGGTGATGCCGAGCGCGGCCAGGTCGGAGGCCACGAGGTCGGCCTTGGTCAGCGTGGTCTCGATCGCCGCCCGGGTGCGCTCCCAGATCTCCGTGGGATTGTGCTCCACCCAGCCGGCTCGAGGCAGGATCTGCTCGTGTTCGAGCTGGTGGCGGGCGATCTCGTTACCACCATGGTCGAAGATCATGAAGCGGGTGCTCGTCGTTCCCTGATCGACGGCGCCGACGAAGTCCGGCATGGAATCGTGCCTCCTCATAGGCAGGTGGGGGTGGTCAGACGGTTTCGTACGAAGGCTTCGCCGGGACTCGGCCGGGCTCGGGCTGCTCTTCGAGCGGCAGGAACCGCCCCACGAGAGCCTGGTACAGGGCAGCGCCGATCAGGCCGCCGATGACGGGGGCCACGATCGGCACCCAGAAGTAGAGCTGGCCGTACTGGTCCTGCCAGGCCGTTTCATAACCGGTGAGGAACGACGCCAGGCGGGGACCGAAGTCGCGGGCCGGGTTGATGGCGTAGCCGGCGTTGGTGCCCCAAGCCATGCCGATCGCCACGACGAGCAGCCCGACGACGACAGGGGCCATGTTCGCCGCGGGCGCCGAGTTGCGCATGTCGGTGATGGCGATGACGAGGAACAGCAGGATCGCGGTGCCGATGACCTGGTCGCGGAAGGCGCCCCAAGTGTCGATCGGGAGGACGCCGTTGCCCGGCAGCGTGGAGAAGACCCCCTGGGTCTTGATGGTGAAGCCCGGGTCGACCTTGGCCAGCACCTCGGCGTAGTTGAAGCGGACGATCAGGGCGGCCAGGAAGGCTCCCGCGGTCTGCGCCAGGGCGTAAGGCATGACCTTGCGCCAGGAGAAGCCCTTGAACGCCGCGAGCGCGACGGTGACGGCCGGATTGAGGTGGGCCCCGCTGACCCGAGCCGCGACGTAGATGCCCAGGGTCACGCCGAGACCCCAAGCCCACGCGATGCTGTCGTGATCCCCGATGCCGGCCGCGGCGACCTGGGCCACCACTCCGACCCCGAAGAGGATCAGGATCAGGGTGCCCGCGAACTCGGCAGCCAGCTCGCCGAGCAGCCCTCGGGCCTTCAGTCGTTCCGCCATGTCTCCTCCTCACACTGCCTCGCCATTTCGCCGGTCCCCGGACGGGGAACGGGCGCTGCCGCAGGCAGGACGTCCGGTGAGGCGACCTGCCTCACAGTTGAAGGGACGTTAAGTGAGGAAATCCACAGGGTCAACGGCATGATGCCGACAATGTCGAACACTAGCCAGCTATGCCATGCCCGGTTATGGTCTAGAGGCTATGACGCAGAGCACATTTGTGGCGGTATGAGGTGGTATGAGTAGATCTTTTCTTTTGCCGTGCCGACATTGTCGAACAGCAGCCGCTGGACTACTCTGGATCGCGTGCCAGGTCCAGTGCAGTCCATCCAGCGGGGAGCGGCGATCCTTCGCCTCCTCGCCCGCAGCTCCGGCCGGCTCGGCGTGGGAGAGATCGCCTCCTCACTCGGTCTCCCTCGCGGCACGGCCCATGGCCTGCTGCGCACCCTGCAACTGGTCGGTTTCGTGGAGCAGGACGGTGCGACGGGCAAGTATCAACTCGGGGCGGCCCTGCTTCACCTGGGCACGAGCTACCTGGACGTCAACGAGCTCCGCTCACGAGCGATCAACTGGGCGGACGCGCTGGCGGCGCGCAGCTGCGAATCCGTCAAGATCGGCACTGTCCTCGACGGCCAGGTCCTCGTGGTGCACCACGTCTTCCGTCCCGATGACACGTTGCAGACGCTGGACGTCGGCTCGCTGCTGCCGATGCACGCCACCGCGCTGGGCAAGGTGCTGCTGGCTTTCGACGCCGGCGCGAGCGCCGCTCTCGGCAACGGTCATCTGGAGGCGTTCACCCGCCGGACGATCGTCGTTCCGAGAGAGCTGGCGAGCAGCCTCGCGAGGATTCGGGAGATCGGCTGGGCCGCCCAGGTTGAGGAGATGACCGTGGGCGAGGCCGGCATCGCCGCACCCATCCGCGGTCACGGCGGTCTGGTCGTCGGCGCCATCGGGATCTCCGGCGCCGTCGAGCGGATCTGCGACGTCAAAGGCCAGCCCAACACCGCCCTGGTGACATTCGTGCGCGATGCCGCGCGTGCGGTGTCGCGGGACCTCGGTGCCTCGCGCTGGTAGCAGCTACTTCCACATATTCCGAGGTAAACGACATGGCCACGCGCTATGTGATGTCCATAGACCAAGGTACGACGTCGACGCGGTGCATCATCTTCGACCGGCAGGGGCGCCTGGTGTCGGTGACGCAGCGCGAGCACCGACAGCATTTCCCTCGCCCCGGCTGGGTCGAGCACGACGCCGTCGAGATCTGGCGAAACCTGGAGCGCATCGCCCCAGAGGCGCTCCAACAGGCCGGGATCGGCCTGGAGCAGATCACGGCGATCGGCATCGCGAACCAACGGGAGACCACCCTCCTGTGGGACCGGCGAACCGGTGTGCCTCTCCGGCGGGCCATCGTGTGGCAGGACACACGGACGAACGCCCTGGTCGACGAGCTGGCCGCCCGTCCCGAGTCGTCGATGGTGCAGGAACGTTGCGGCCTGCCGCTCGCCACCTACTTCTCCGCTCCGCGCATCCGCTGGCTGCTCGACGACACGCCCGGGCTCCGTGAGCGCGCCGAGCGAGGGGAGGTGCTGTTCGGGACGATGGAGAGCTGGCTCATCTGGAACCTCACCGGAGGGCCCGACGGTGGCCGGCACCTCACCGACGTCACCAACGCCAGCCGTACGCTGCTGATGGATCTGACCACCCTGGAGTGGGACGATCAACTGCTCGACTTCTTCGGCGTCCCGCGCGCGATGCTGCCGCAGATCCGGCCGTCGGCCGAGACGTACGGCGTGGCCAGCCGCATCTTCCCAGGCGTGCGCATCGGCGCCGCGCTCGGCGACCAGCAGGCGGCGCTGTTCGGCCAGACCTGCTTCGCACCGGGCGAGGCGAAGTGCACCTACGGCACCGGCAGCTTCCTGCTGCTCAACACAGGAAACAAGCCGATCCGCTCCTCCCACGGGCTGCTCACGACCGTCGGCTACCAGGTCAGCGCCGAGCCCGCCGTGTACGCCCTGGAAGGGCCGATCGCCGTCACCGGTGCGCTGGTGCAGTGGTTCCGCGACGGCCTCGGCCTGATCAACAGCGCCCCGGAGATCGAGACGCTCGCCAAGACGGTGGACGACAACGGCGGGTGCTACATCGTGCCCGCGTTCGCCGGGCTGTTCGCCCCGCACTGGCGGAGCGAGGCCCGTGGCATGATCGTCGGCCTGACCTCCTACATCACGAAGGGACATCTCGCCCGTGCAGTGCTGGAGGCCACCGCCTGGCAGACTCGCGAGGTCGTCGACGCGATGAACGCCGACTCCAGGCTCGACATGCGGACCCTCAAGGTCGACGGGGGCATGACCGCCGACAACCTCCTCATGCAGTGCATCGCTGACGTCCTGGATGTTCCGGTCGTCCGCCCCATGGTGGCCGAGACCGTGTCGCTGGGAGCCGCGTACGCCGCCGGGCTCGCCGTCGGCTACTGGCCGGACCTGGAGGGCCTCCGCCGCAACTGGCACCGAGCCGCCCAGTGGCTGCCCGCCATGGAGCCCGAGCGCCGCGCGGTGGAGTACGACAATTGGCGCCGGGCGGTGGAGCGGACGTTCGGCTGGATGAAACCGCGCGGCTGAGGACATGGCTCGACCTTGGCAGCCCACATACGGCCGGCGCCTTGGGTCAGCCGGATCGACGGGAAGCCATCGATCCGGTTTCTCCCGAGACGCCGGCCGTATCTGCGCTCAGCGAATATCCGTCTGCTGGAGCGCCAGGGCTGCGAGGTCGCCGATCGTGCGGCGTTGCAGGAAGACCGCGACCGGCAGGTTGATCTCGAGGTCGACCGCGATCCGGTTCCGCAACTGGACGGCCATGAGGGAGTCGACACCCAGACGGTGCAGGCGTTGCGACGCGTCGACCTTCTCCCGGGGGAGTTGGACGATGGCCGCGACCTGCGTGCACAGGTATGCGGCGAGCAGTCGCTCGGCCGTCTCGGGATCCTGCTCGGCCAGCAGGCTCCGCGTCAGCTCCGGCTCGGCCGGCTGCTGCACGGAGCCCTCCTCGAGCAGCCCCTGGAAGAGAGAGGACGCTCGCAGGGCGGGGAAGAAGTGCGTCCACGTACCGGGCTCGAACGACATGACCCCGGCCTGGACAGGCGGGTCGGCCAGCAGGCGCCCGAGCGTCGTCAGGGCGTCGGAAGGAGCGAACCCGGCGAACCCGCGCTCGTCCAGGCGGAGGTCCTTGCTCGCCTTGGCCACCTGTCCGGTGCCTGCCCACTGCCCCCAGTTGAGGCTGAGGGCGGGCAGCCCGCACGCCCGCCGGTGCCAGGCCAGCCCGTCCTGGTAGGCGTTGGCGGCGGAGTAGTTGCCCTGCCCGGGTGAGCCGATGAGGGAGGCCGCCGAGGAGTAGAGGAGGAAGAAGTCGAGCGGCAGGTGCCGGGTGAGCTCGTGCAGATTCCACGACCCGTCGACCTTCGGGGGCATCGGGGCGCCGAAACGGGCACGATCGAGCTGGGCCAGCGTCCCGTCGTCGAGGACGACGGCGGAGTTGACGACACCGCGAAGCGGCGGCATACACCGGGCGATCTCGTCCAGGAGATCGGTCAGCTGGTCCCGGGAGGTGATGTCCGCCTTGGCGATGTGGATCTCCACGCCGCCGGCCGTCAGCGCCGCGATCCGGTCCGCGGCCTCGGGTGCCGGGCCGCTCCGCCCGACGAGAACGAGATGGCGGGCGCCGTGCTGGACGAGCCATTCCGCGGTGAGCAGCCCCACACCGCCGAAGCCGCCGGCGACCAGGTAGGAGGCGTCGGGGTGGACGGGGATCGGCCGCTCGGAGGGAAGCTGCCGACCTCGCAGCCGGGCGGCGTATCTGCGGCCGTCGCGCAGCGCGATCTCGGTCTCGGTCCCGTCTGCCGTGATCTCGGCGCACAGTGCGCCGAGCGTGGCGGCATCGGGGACGGCCGGGAGGTCGATCAGGGAGCACCGCAGCTCGGGATGCTCGTAAGGGATCACCCGGCCGAGCCCCCAGAGGGCCGTCTGCTCGGGGTCGACATCACCGGTTCCGAGCGGAGCCTGGGCTGCGGTGGTGACCAGCCAGAGACGAGGAGCGCTCTGGTCGCTGTCGGCCAGGGCCTTCACCAGAGCCAGCACATCGAAGCAGCCCTCGAGCGTCCGCGTTCCCGCTCTGGACACGTGCACCACTGCCTTGGGAGGCCAGGTCCCGTTCGCGGACTCGTCCTTGATGAGCCTCTTCCAGTCGTCTTCGCAGGACGGATCCAGGATGCACCGGTCGGGGCTGACTCTTCCGTAGGTGTCACCTGGCTGGACCAGCAGGACCTCGCCGCCGAGGTGGGCGCATACCTCGGCACCCAGCGGCGAGTCGGCCACGACCAGCCAGCGCGCCGCCTCGGGTGCGGAGTCGGGGAGCGGCTCCAGGGCCGTCCACTCGATGCCGTACAGCAGTTTCCGCGCTCGCTGCTCGACGATCTCCGGCAGGTCGGACGCCAGGCGACGGAGCTGGAAGCCGGTGATCGCGGCGATCAGCCGGCCGCTGTCGTCGGTGATGACGACATCGCCTTCGACCAGGTCCTTCTCCTGAGGTGGTGAGGTGCGTACCGCAGAGGACCGCAGCTGCTTTCCGGCTTCCGGCCGCCCGTACAGGCGGCAGCTGCCGGTCCGCACCGGCAGGTACGTGTCCTCGGCGACGCCGGTGGTGTCGAGCAGGGTCATGAGCGGCTGGAGAGCCGAGTCCAGCAGCGCCGGGTGGAGCAGGTAGCGCCCGAGCCCGGGGCTGATGCTGTCGTGTACGGCGAGCTCGGCGACAACGGCCGCGTCCGACCGGTGGAGCGCCGCCACGCCTTGGAAAGACCCGAACTGCTCGATGCCGCGACGCCGGGAGGCGGCATAGTGCGCGGCCACGTCCACCCGTTCCGGACAGGAGGCGAGGTCGGGTACGGCGATCGTGGGGGAGGGGCACGGGCGCAGCAGCGCCGTGGCGATCTCGGTCCACCCCGCGCTCTCACCGCCGGGGGAGGCCGCGTCGGCGGCGAAGACGGTCAGGCGGCGGCTTTCGTCGTCTCCGGCGGCGTCCAGGCGGACCTGGACCCGCTGGGCGGTCTCGGCGGTCAGGAACAGAGCGCGCTCGAGCCGCAGGTCTTCCACCTGGAAGGGTTGTTCCCCGTAGGCCGCCAGGCCGGATGCCAGCGCGAGCTCGTGGTAGGCGGCCCCAGGGAGCACCGGCATCTGGTGCACCCGGTGGTCGGCGAGATACGGCAGCCGGTCGAGGCCGAGGTCGAAGTCCCACACGAGCTGGTCGCCCGGCGCCAGGCGGAGGGCCTCACCCATGATCGGGTGCCCCGAACCGCCCCGTTTCGCCGTGGCCGCACCGGGGGTCTTCCAGTACCGCTCGTGCTGCCAGGGGTAGGAGGGCAGGGTGACGTCGTGCGGGCCGTACGGCTGGATCCGCCCGAAGTCCACGTGACGGCCGGTGACGTACAAACCGGCGACGGCCTCGAGCAGGCCGGTACGGCCGGGCAGGTCGCGGGCGAGTACGGTGACGGCCACCCCCTCCTTGCCGAGGTGGCGCAGGTTCTGCTGCACCGCGCGGGCGAGCAGCGGATTGGGACTGAACTCGACGAAGGTGTCGAAGCCGTCCTCGGCGAGCTGCTGCACGGCATCGGCGAACAGCACCGGCTCACGAAGATTGTCCACCCAGTACGCCGCGTCCATCTCCGGCCCGCTCAGGAACCGGGCGGTGACCGTCGAGAACAGCGGCACGGTCCCGGTCCGGGGGCGCAGCGGCGCCATGAGCTCCAGCAACGGATCGCGCAGCGGATCCATCTGCGGGCTGTGCGAGGCGATGTCCACCTGCACCCGGCGGCCGAACACGCCCTGGGCCTCCAGGTCGCGGAGGATGGCGTCGATCGTCTCCGGGTCTCCGGCGAGGACGGTCGAGGTGGGGGCGTTGCTCACCGCCACGCTCACCCGCCCGCCGTACCCGGCCACGAGTTCCTCCGCACGCTCGGCCGACAGCTCGACGGCGGCCATGGCGCCGCGGCCGCTGGTGGTGCGGATCAGCCGGCTGCGGCCGCAGATGATCCGT